>CAYGCR010000104.1:392-7218 GCA_964348415.1 uncultured Ignavibacteria bacterium
AGAGCGATGCTCCTTGAGAAGCTCGTCACCTTCCAGCAAGGCCCCCTTCACAATCGCATCGGTCTCCATCAACCTCTCCTTGACTGCATAGCGAAACCGCAGCGTGTCAGCCAGCAACCCACGCTCTGACTGTTGGTGGGGCGGACAAGTCAGAATCTATTCAGACGGCTGACGCCTAACTATGTTATATCGATCCGTATAACACCCCAGACATGGCTTTGAGCGCCCTATAGGACACCTGCGAAAAAGGTATCTCTTCAGGCATAACCAATGAAAATTCAAGCTGTTGCTCAAATGTAGCTCGTCGTAACAAACAACATTATAGCTCGCAGACCTGTAGAAGTCAAGGAAAATGATATAAAATTAGCATAGAACCCCCTGAATCCCCCTTGTCAGGGGGACAAACTAATCATTGCAGTTGGGTCCTCTGAGTATTTAGTCGAGCAAGCTCGACCACTACAAATTAATAAATTTTCTGCTACTTCGGGAATAGGAATTACTCAAGCAAGAGAGTATTGGCATTTTTTAATGCCGATGCATCGAGAACGATCGTCACCCTCTCCTTAGTCCTCTCCCATCAAGGGAGAGGAAACCCACTTTTCCCGTCGTCGATGTGAAGGGAGGTTCTTCCCCCGCGGTCGGCGGGGTCAGAATGACAGATCGGAGAGGGGGAATCTCAACCTATCACAAGCGGTGGGGCAGGAGGGCGAATTCGTGATCACTGGTGAGAATTTGATTCTTTCTCTAAATCATTCAAGTTAATTGTAAACGTGACTATTCTTTCGGAGTCTGGTTCACGTTTAGATTTTTCAACATCAATTGCCTTTTGATAATAAGTTTTTGCAGACTTGAAATCATTCATTCGTTCATAAATTCTGCCCAAATAAAATTGGGCCGTTGAAGAATTCGGATGATCTGACATGTATTTTCCCGCGATGTTCTTGGCTTCATCATAGTTTTTGTCACCGAGCAAGCTATTTATCAAATTCATATATGCCCATTCAGATATATTAATTTCAAATCCATACTTTCCTGAAAGATTTTTGTAGAAAGTCTCAACGGCTTCAAAACCTTGATTGATCACTTCGACAGGCACGGGCCAATCTGAATACAGAGATATCAATCCTTCATAGATAGCCTTGTATGGCACAAAGGAATGTCCCTCATCGGGGATTTCTACCACATTGAATGGGTAGTCTGTGCCCACTCTGTCTTTCATGAGTGGAATGAAACCGTCTCTTACAGTACGACCGATATTTCCACCTTCAAGGGTTCCAATTGTGACAGTCAGTTTTCTCGTCAATAATCGCTTACTGGAAAGTATTGAATCAGTCTTGGCAACATACATATCCTGATCCCACCAAAGGCTGGGGCTTATAGCCAAATATGCTGAAAACAGTTCGGGGTTTTGGAAGAAAGTATGTATGGTGAATAGGCCACCAAGGGACCAACCAGCAAGAATCCTGTACGGTTGAGTTCGATATTCAGAATCGATATACGGAATCAACTCGGCTGAGAGAAACTCTGTGAACGTATGGGCTTTTCCACTGGTTGGAAAATACAGACCTCCCGACTGATTGGGAGCATAGGTCGGAGTGTAATCCCTGTTCCTATCGACATTCACAATACCAACAATGATCATTTGAGGTAAGGGATTGTTGTAAATGTAACCACACTCGGATAGGAAATTAACAGCGCCAACAGCCTGTTGAAAGAAAAACTCGCCGTCCAGAATATACAAAACTGGATATCTTTCTTCAGAGGTAGGATAATCCTTCGGAAGCCTGATTAGAATCGTGCGGTCTTCATCGAGAACAGCAGATTTGATGACAACTTTTTCGCCAAGTTTGATTTCTTGCGTAGTGACCTGAGAGATGAGTGTTCCTGGGATAGCCGTGAGTAGAATGAAAGAGGATATCAAAATAGCGTAGGTTACCTTGCAGCCTGTTTGTTTCATTGACTACTCCTTTCCTTTTGTGACTTTGTTAGTCATAGCTTACGCAATAAGTGATAAAAAGTTACCGACGATTGGACAGTATAACAATATTATGCAGCCTGCCCAAAACTACAAAGGTAGGTTTTTTCCTTCTGTATAGGACTTGTAACAGAATTTTCAGGGAAGTGGGTCGAGAGCCCGGTGATCCTAGCTTATCTTGGTGTCAGGTGCGCAGGGCACCTGACCTACCTGCTACAAAGGTAGGTTTTTTCCTTCTGTATAGGACTTGTAACAGAATTTTAAGGAAGTGGGTCAAGAGGGTCGTGATGCTGGCTTATCTTCGTGTCAGGTGCGCAGGGCACCTGACCTACCTGCTACCTGCTGGGACGGACATCATTTCGCTGGGCCAAGATCAGAAGGAGCGGAGATAAGTCTGGAGATTAGTGCCGTCATTTACCAAACCTAACTTTTTCCTGATCAACTCGCGGTATTTGTGGACAGTCATCAAGGACAGGTTCAATGCTTCGGCTATTTCTTTTGACGTCATTCCGTTTTTTATCAGGCGGCAGACCTCCAATTCTCTCGGAGACAGTCTTGTGTAGTTACTCCTGATGGTATCGAGAAACGGCGAGACAATTTCCTTTAGATCCTTTTCGAGGATTCCAAAATTCCTGGTCTGAGACGGATTGGCGGATTCCTTCAGCCTGTGTATGATAGGAAGTATCGCTTGCTCCACGTTAGTGGTGACCTGCTGTTTCAGCGTGTTTTTCTCTGCCTCGATCTGACCAAGGATCTCGCGAAGAGCGATATTCTTCCGTTCCAGCGCCTCTCGCTCAATCTCCAGTTGCTCGGTTGTTTGTCTTAGCATGTCCTCAGCGCGCTTGCGCTTAGTGATGTCCGTGGAATATCCGATCATGCCGGTTACGGAACCGTCGCTGTCCCGGAGAAGCGAAAGCGAGAGGTGGATGAAAAAGTCTTCCCCGGACTTTTTCTGCACGCGCGCCTCAACCGCATGTTCCCCCTTCTCTTTGAGAGGCTTGATTACGTGGTGTTGGAGAAACTCGTGTTCATCCTGCGGGTAGACGAAAGATGTGTGCTTGCCCAAGGCCTCCTTAGCCGTGTATCCGAATAACCTTTCTGCGCCCTTATTCCAGCTTGTCACGTATCCATCCAAGTCTGTCGAGACGACCGAGTCATGAATCTGATCGATAATCTGAGCTTGCTTCTGCAGGGCCTCTTGCGCCAACCTGCGCTCTCTTCGGACGACTGCCTCTTTTAATTCCCTCTGGATGGCAGGTACCAGTCGAGCCAGATTTTCCTTCATAATGTAGTCATGTGCACCCGCTTTCATCGCTTCCACGGCTGTGTCCTCACCGATCTTGCCCGAGATGACGATAAAGGGCAAATCCAGGCCGCTGTCCTTCAACACCTTCAAAGCCTTAAGTCCGCTGAACCTGGGCATGACATAATCGGAAATGATGACGTCATAGTTATGCCTTTTCAGCTCTGCCGACATGGCCGCGGCCGTTTCAACCCGCTTGGAGACAGGTGCGTAGCCGCCGTGCCGCAGCTCCCGCTCGAGTAAAGCAGCATCATCTTCAGAATCTTCAACAATGAGCACGCGAAGTGGTGTACTCATCTGGTGTCTCCTTTTGGTGATGGTGGAGCCTCGTTTAGCAGCAGCCAATACATTCCCAGCTTTTGTACAGCGCAGGCGAACTTGTCAAAGTCAACCGGCTTGCGAATGTAGGAGTTGGCACCGAATTTATAGCCATTTATCAGATCGTTTTCCTCTTTGGAGGAGGTGAGAATAACCACCGGGACATACTTGGTTCTCTGCTCGGCTCGAATGCGCTGCAAAACCTCCAGGCCGTCGACTTTGGGCAGTTTCAGATCGAGCAGGACCATGGCTGGCATCACATCTATGTCGCGACCTGCATATTCCCCTGTACCGTAGAGGTAATCCAGCGCCTGGGCTCCGTCACTGGCCACCACCACGTGGTTAACGATATTGCTTTTCTTGAACGCGCGCACGGTCAACTCCACGTCGTCAGGATCGTCCTCCACTAGCAAGATGACTCTCCGATTCATGTCTTTTGTCCTCCTTCCATTAGGGCAGTGTGAAATAGAAAGTCGCCCCCTTTTCCACCTCACCTTCCGCCCAGACCCGACCTCCATGGCGATTTATTATGCGGCTTACCACAGCCAAACCGACACCATTCCCTGAAAACTCGCCAACCGAGTGAAGACGCTGAAATGGAACAAACAATTTCTCTACATAGCTCATGTCGAAGCCTGCGCCGTCGTCCCGAACGAAATAAACTTTTTCATCATTCTTGTGCGTCACTCCGAATTCTATTCTCGCGCGTGCGTGTTTGCTGGTGAACTTCCACGCGTTCCCCAGAAGGTTTTCCAACACCTCCCTCAATAACCTGGTATCTCCATGCGCCAGCACCCCGTCTTGGATGACGAACTCCACCTGACGCTCTGGCTGACTTTTTTTAAGTTCCGATGTTATGCTGCGCGCCGCTTTGCTAAGATTGGTCTCCTGGCGACGCATCTCTTTACGCATCGTCATTGATAGATTCAGCAGATCGTCAATCAGGTGCCCCATCCTCTGGGTGGCCGTTCTGATCCTTGCCAGATAGTCCTTCCCACGTTCATCCAGCTTATCAGGGTAGTCTTCCAGAAGTGCGCGGCTGAATCCGTCGGCCGTCCTCAGCGGAGCGCGCAAATCATGGGAAACCGAGTAACTGAACGCCTCCAGCTCCTTATTCGATGCGGCCAATTCCGCGGCCTGCATCTCTAGACTTGTATTGAGCTCTCGGATTTCCTCCTCCGCTCGCATCCGCTCGATCACTCGTCCCAATCGCTCCACGATGGTGTTCAGAAGATTTCTTTCCTCTAGCAGGAAGAGTCCCTCGTCCCTTCCCGGTCTTTCTTCCAGGTAATAGACCTCCAGGCTTCCCTCTCGATCACCACGGACGGTGACGTCGGATGCCAGCTTCCAGGGAGTCTCGGTGAAGTTGCTGGTCGCAAAGATTCGATCTCCCAGAACCAGCCGCGCGCAGGTGATCTCAGGATACTCGCAGGCGGCAGGGATCAAGTCGATGGTTCCTTGGAATACCTCCTCCAAGGACACGCCCGGCGTCTCGATAAGCCTGCCGATGCCATAGAGGCAATTTAGCTCCTTTACTCGTTTGTTCAGATCGTAAGTACGCTTGCGCAACTCCTCCTCTGCCAGCTTGCGCTCAGTCATGTCCTGAACCTGGGATATGAAGTAAAGCGGCTGACCCCCCGAGTCGCGGACCAAGGAGCTGGCAACAAGGCCCCAAACCACGTGTCCTTGCTTATGAATATAACGTTTCTCGAATTCCTGGCCTTCAACTTCTCCCGCGATAGACCTGCGGATAAAGTCAGGGCTGATGTCCTTGTCATCCGGATGGGCAATATCATTTACGCTGGTTCCTTCGAGCTCTTCCTTGCCGTATCCAAATATTTCACACATCTTCTGGTTTACTTTGATCAGGATGCCTTTCGGATCTACCAAGCACATGCCGGTGTTGGCATTGTCGAATGACGTTCGGGAGCGCTCTTCGCTCTCTCGCAACGCCTCCTCTGCCTGCCCGCGCTGAATAGTGAGCGCGTACATTTCGGCCAGCCGTTTGACTGCCTCAAGATGGCGATCCGTGTAATCTCCGGCTGAATTGGCCAGGGCTATCTGGCCCAGCAACTCTTCACCGACGATCGCCGGAACGGCCAAGAAGTTTTTAAGAGGAATGTGACCATGAGGAGTGCCCCTAGACGCCTCGTGCGTGTTCGGTGAATTGCTAAAGAAGGCTTCCCGGGAGTTGAGTGCATGACCCCAAAGCTTCGGATAGCGCCCGTCGGACGATTTGGGAAAGACGATCCTCTTATCCTGGGCGGAAACCAAGCACTCTTTCCCCATCATCCGGGTGAGGGTATGCGCCACAGCGTCGCCCGTTTTCGTGTCTATTGAAGAGACGAAACCGTGCTCGCTGTCTGTTAGACTCTTGGCAGAATCCAGAACGATATTGGCGATATCCGGAATCGAGGAGGAACGAGTAATCAGAGCCGCGGACGATTTGGCGAGTTCCCTGTTTACAGCCAGCTCCCATTCCAGCCCCTCCTCGGCCTGCTCGCGCTCGGCGATTTGTTTCTTGAGTTGTTGATTAGCGTTCCTGAGCTCGGCGGTACGTTCTTGAACCAGCTCCTGGAGGTGATGTCGATACTCCGTCAACTCCTGCTCCGCCTTTTTGCGCTGGGTGATGTCATAGGAATAGATGGCCAAACGCACCACCTTTCCCTGCTCGTCGAAGACCGGGTAGACGCTGCTGTCCCACCATACTCCCCCTCGCTCGTCCTCGAAGCGGACGGGCTCCCCCGAACGGATAACCCTATCTGACATGCTCTTTCTCCGAGCGCTAATCTCATGAGGAAATAAATCATAGGCGCACGCGCCCAGAAGCTCAGTCGCCTTCTTTCCCAGTATCCGGGCGGTGGCTTCACTCGACGCGTGAATCTTTCCCTCCGTATCTATCAACAAAGCTATCCCATGGGAAGCATTCAGGAGTGCCCGCGTGGTTTCCCCGCTGGTCCGCAGAGCCTCCTCCGCCTGCTTGCGCTCGGTGATATCCCTGGCGACGCCGAACGCGGCTACTACTTTCCCGTCGGCATCGAATATCGGCGAGGCACTGTTGAGAATGCTAATGTAGGAGCCGTTTCTTGTCCTGTATCTATACTCCATGTTATCAACGCTCTCACCCTGTACTAGCCGGGCAAACTGCTTTCCTACGGTCTCTAAGTCCTCAGGGTGAACCAGTTCAAAGCCATTTATTTTCCTAATTTCCTCAGCCGAGTACCCCAAGA
>CAYGCR010000105.1:0-7190 GCA_964348415.1 uncultured Ignavibacteria bacterium
CAGGAACCCATCCCTGTCTTCCTAGTGGTGAAAACATCCGTGTCCGAAGTAAGGCCGGCCCAGCGTCCATAAATTGTAGCGCCAGCAACCGGATTGCTATCGTGATCCCATATGAGAACCTCCGCCCTGGCATTGGTGTTCGAGCCCCTCTTGATAATTGACATGCCTATGCTTTTCACCCAGACATAAGGAGCGGGCGCTTCTTCGATGGTAAAGAAGTCATCAGAGACGTCCCAACCCTGATTTCCATCTCCGTCGTAGGCGTAGACTCTGACCAGGCATTGGGTGGAAAGAGTATTTGGCACACCCCAGTCGTACGAGCTGGGATTCCCTGTGAGGCTGTCTACCAAATCATAGCTCGCTCCCCCGTCATAGGAGTAGTATATACTGGTCTGAGCCACTTCCACATTGTCGGTTGCGTCCCAGGTGATGGTGTAAAGCTGCCCGGCAGTCAAGATCTCGCCGCCATTGGGGGCAGTCACAGTTACCTGGGGTGGGATCGTGTCCGGAGCCGTCTGCAGAGCTTTGTAAGCATTGATCCTCCCGGAGCCTAACAATCCCTCATATCCTGGATTGTAGGCATCGATGTTGTCCGCGGTACTTACGATGTGGTTGAAAACCTGCTGACGTGTCCAGCCCGGATTCTGAGACCACAGCAGGGCGGCCAGTCCCGCTGCCAGAGGCGACGACATAGAGGTGCCGCTCTTAACTGCCACGTAATCGTTGAACCAGTCCTCGTGATTGTGATAAAGGCTGATGATGTCCACCCCCGGGGCACATACATCCACCCAGGTTCCGAAGTTGGAGAAACTGGCCTTGAAATCGAAGCTATCAGTGGCAGCCACGTTCATGACGTCCGGCCTGCTGCCGAGATAGTCGGCGCTACTGGAATTGCCGTTTCCTGCCGCGTGGACGAGCAGTCCACCTTTGGCCACGAAATAGTCGACCGCCGCCTCCAATCCTCCGGTATTTGAGGATCCCCAGCTTGCATTTGCAATCCTGGCACCGTTATCAGCGGCGTAGTAGAGAGCGGAGGCAGCAAAATCCATTCTCACCCATCCGCTCATCCCAAAGGCGGTACATTCAGCCCAGCCGATGCGCAGACACATGATCTTGGCACCGTTTCCATACGAATCTGTGGTTCCATCACCCCAGCCTCCGGCGAAACCGGCCACTCCTCTGGCATTATTGGTTATAGCCGAGGCCAAGCCCGCGCAGTGAGTTCCGTGACCGTAGTAATCACTGGGATCTTTGTCCGGGTAGTGGTAGTCCGGGTCACCGTTAGTCACCCCACAGGGATAGCGCGGATCAACCTCGACCCAGTCCCATCCTACCCAATCGTCTAAGTACCCGTTTTCATCGTCATCCACCCCGGTGGTGCCGTTGTACTCCGCCCAGTTGATCCAGACGTTACCGTGGATGCTGTTTCGGCGATTGGTAAAGGATGCATCAGGCCCTCCCAGATCCTTGTGATAGTACCTGACGCCTGAGTCAAGCATGGCCAGGATCACGGTTGAATCCCCCTTCTCAATATCCCATCCCTCAGGTGAGTCCATATCGTGATCGGAGGAAATATTATGATACCACTGGTAGTATGGAAACTCAGGATGGCCAGCCGGACCAAAGTAATAGTCACTAGGATAGCTGGCGTAGAGCGGATGGATTCCGATAGGTTCCACATGATCGACAGCCGGTGAACCCGAATAAGCACTCAGAACTTCCTCCAGCCGGAAAGAATCATCAAATCGCAGTATAAAATAGCGGGAGAGATCCGGCAACACCGGCTGTGCTTTAGCTCCGGGGAACTGAGCTCTCATGCGGTCCACTTTATAGGTCGAGTTCAACGCGTCGAACCCCGGAATGCCGATCTGAGCTATCCCGTTGACCATTCTGGGGGAAACCTTGCCGAGTCGGGGGTTCAACTCGACCACAAGCTCGTTGGGCACATATTGCACTTCATCTGGTACGGGCTGAAAAGGAATCGTGACCCCTTTTTCCGCCGGAGCAAAAGAGGCCCAGCCCAACAGAACCATCACAGTTAAGAAAATGAGAATTCTCTTCATCTCCATACCTCCGGACAATCGGGAACTCGAGGTTGTCCAGTAACCTCAAGAGCCCGCTTTCATTTTGGTTAGCTGTTTACAGTTTATTCCCTAAAAATTCCGTCTGGTAGACGGATCAGATCCACACTGGGGGAGGGACAGTGCCTCCCCCGGACGAGCCGCTCTCAGCATTCTGCGGAGCTGGATTTACTTCTACTTCAACAGCAACATCTTGTTAGTGACGACATTGTTTCCTGCAACGACCCGGTACAAGTATATGCCTCCCGCCACAACCTCTCCCCGGTCATTGGTGCTGTCCCAGGCGATGGTTCGGACTCCCGCCGGTATGGTCTCATCCACCAAAGTCCTTACCTTCTGCCCGGCGACATTGTAAACGACAAAGCTCACATGCGTCTCGGAAGGTAGATCAATGGAGAACTGAGTCACCGGGTTGAAGGGGTTGGGATAGTTCTGCGAGATGGAGAAACTATTGGGTACCAGACGAGCCGTCAGAGGTACCCCAGCCCAGATGGAGTCGACCGTCTCTCCCATGTCGCTCCTGAAGACGTATCCCGACTTGACCACGTCATCCACGTAGAAATACCACCACCCCGAGAACAGGCCCGTGAGCTTGTCGGAGTCGCAATAGCCTCTCCCGTCCTTCTTCGTAATGAAAACATCTGCGTCATGGGTAAGTCCATCCCAATGACCGTGAACCTCACCTTTGAAGACAGGACTGTTGTCCTGATCCCATATGAGCACCTCTGCCCTGGCGTTCTTGTTGGGCCCTCTGGTCACGAGCGACATATCTATGCTTTTCACCCACACATAATTGGCAGGAGCCTCCTGAATGGTAAAGAAGTTGTCGGAGACATCAAAACCCGAGTTGGTCGCGGCATCAACACAGGTCACTCTCACCAGACATTGGGCCGAAGGCGTACCGGGAACGGTCCAGTCATAGGACCCAGGGTTGCCGTCAAGGGTCACAATATCCACCCAGGTGTTACCGGCATCGTAAGTGTAATCGATATCGGTGGAGGTGATTCCCACGTTATCGGAGGCATTCCACTGAATGGTGTACACGTACGTGGCAGTGAGAACCTCGCCGCCATTTGGCTGGATCACGGTGACCGCCGGGGCCTCGGTATCCTCCTGAATAGCAAAGAAGTTATCAGAAACATCCGAGTCACTGTTCCCCGCCCCGTCATAGGCATACACCTTTACCAGGCACTGAGTCGAAGGGGTGTCGGGCACGATCCAATCATAGGAACCTGGGGCTCCGGGCAAGCTGTCGACGAAATTGTAACTTGCTCCGCCATCATAGGAATAATAGATGCTAACCCTGGCCACTCCCACGTTGTCCGTGGCATTCCAGGTGATAGGGTAGACTTCACCTACGGTCAACACCTCGCCGCCATTAGGGGAGGTGACAGTCACCGACGGAGGTATGGTGTCCGGCTCCATAACAGCCAGCACCGCCTGATATGCGTCGATGCATCCCCAACCGTAGTCGTTATCCTCACCTGCACTGCCGAGGTCGCGCGCGGTGTTCATCAAGATGGTTTTTATCGTCTGCACGTCAGCATTGGGGTTGGCCTGTCTCATCAGAGCTACCACACCGGCCACGTGAGGCCCGGCCATGGAGGTCCCGCTCATGCGCGTATAGCCGCCGTTATTGTAGCTGGAGTAAACATAAACTCCCGGCGCAACCACCTCTGGCTTTATGGTGACGCCGTCGCAATCCGAAGGTCCCCGGCTGCTCCACGACGCGATGGGATAAGGCCAGTTATAGTTCTCCGCGTCCACCGCTCCCACGGAGAAGTTGACCGTGGGGGTATTGCAGATGTTGGCTGGTGATCTGTGGGTCTGAGGGCTTGGCCCCTCGTTCCCGGCACTGAAGGTAACCACTACACCGGCCGCCTCACAGGCCTCAATGGCCCCCTGCCAGCGGTAGTCGCAGTCCTCATAGTCATAGCCAAAGCGGGAATCAACACCCCACGAATTCTGAACCACGTCCGGAACATCGTCTGTGGTTCCGGGATCTCCGTCCGGATCAGCAAACCACTGGAAAGCGCCCAAGATGTCATTGTCTATCTCCGGGCCCGCGCTCTGGTTAATGGAGTTGTCCGCTATCCACCATGCCTCCCAGGCGACCCCCACAGTATCACCGGTGACGTGGCCTGCCCCACACATGGTCCCCATGGTATGGGTGCCGTGCCCGTGGTAGTCCACAGGATAGGTTGTGCCGTATCCTAAAGCATCTCTCCAGCACTCCTGCCAGGGATGCCAGTTCCCCCTCCACCTGTCGGTCAGCGCGAAGTGGTCACCATCCACCCCGGTATCCAGACCGCCAATCAGCGTGCCATACCCGGTGATTCCCAGGTTATACCAGACCAAATCCGCATTGATGGCCCTCAGACTCTTGGTTACCCCTATACCCGCGATGGGCGGACCTGAGGGGCCGCCAACTGGCTCAATCAATGTCGCTTCGAAGTTACCCTCAACAGCCTCCACCTCCGGACGATCGGCAATCCTATAAAGCTCAACCTTGGTGGCAGAAACGACCACCAAATTCATGATCCAATAGGGAGTGCATCCCTCGACTGTTCCAGCTTGGGTCCCACTGCTCAGATAACTCAGAAGGCTGGGCTGGGATCTGTCTGCGGCTTGCTTCAATGCCGTTATCACCCTCTCATGACGCACCGCCATGGTGGCTCTCTCAGCGTGCAACACTTGATCCAAAGCCTTTATGTCCGGACGGTCCCGCAAGTAGACTATGGCAGAGGCAAAATCATTGTCAGAAAGGGTCTGCACATAGGCTTCAAAGTTCGGCTCAATCTCCGCGGCGAATGAGCATAGACCGAAAGCAAGTACCAGAGCCAAAAATACGCTCACAGTCAAAAGTGACTTTTTCATTTTGATCTCCTGTAAAACTGAAAGTTAGGAAGGGAAAGATATCCTATATTCTTTGAAGAAGTCTTTTGTCCGAATTTTCGCTGCAGGCACCACCTCCTTGAAGGTTGGAAGGTAAACGACCGGTTTTTACGTTTAGAAGAGAATTGAGTTTCCTCCTTCTATCACCTCCTTCAGAGACTAAGGGTTTGATAATCGACACCGCTTCCCACACGCGGGAGACAGTGAGTTTTGAACCAGCTTTCTTGGTTCTTGAGACGTATTTGTAGGATTTCAATCCTGTAATTTACACCACCGTCCGCTCTTGTCAAGAGTATTTTTCTCTGCCCCGCGGAAAACTCAATAGTTCTCCGTACCTGGAAGGGACCCAATCCAATTGCGCATCGTCACCAAGGGCCATAAAAAAATTAGTGCTTCTTCTGATGTCCGCGCATAACAAAATTGCGAAATCCGTTGGTCTTTGCGAGTCTATTGCCGTTCCGGGACGACTGATTCCCTGCCCGATCAGATTTTGGCAGCCGAGGCTGCCGCCCGCAAGCCCCGGGCTGCGCGAGATGCCCGGCCAAGGAATCAGTTGAGGAGAAGAGGACACCCACAAGGCAATCGGCTCAAATGAGATTTAGTCCCGGGAGAGTCTCGGTGGCGGGGTCCTGGCCTTCGCCCGATAAAGATAGCCCTTGATTATGATCATGAAGACAGAATAGAGAGGCGGGAGGAACTCCCGCCTCCCTGAGATTAGGTTTTCGTGGAGATGCAATGCGAGGGAGGGGAACTCCCCTCCCTCGTGTCAAGTCACAACCAAACAGAATCTGAGAGGGTCTTACTTCAACAGCGTCATCTTCCTGGTTACCACCTCATCCCCGGCAACAACGCGATAGAAGTACACGCCGCTGGAGAGAGCCTGTCCTGCTTGATTGGTTCCATCCCAGGTTATGGTGTGCAAGCCTGCAGGCAACACCCCATCTGCCAAAGTCCTGACCACCTGACCCGCGACGTTGTATACCACAAAGCTTACGTAAGTCTCGCCAGTCAACTGGATGGAGAACTGGGTCACCGGGTTGAAGGGGTTGGGATAGTTCTGCGAGATGGCAAACTCACCAGGAGCAGACTTGGCCAGGATCCCTGCATAGATTTCGTCGGAGGTTTCGCCGATATCGCTCCTGAACACGTATCCCGGCACCACTACGTTGTCCACATAGTAATACCACCAGCCCGTCACCCCATTTCTGAGCTTGTCGGACTCACAAGAACCCACTCCATTTTTCCTTGTCGTGAAAACGTCGGTGTCGGATGTGAGATCTTCCCAGTGACTGTGAACCTCAGCTTTGAAAACCGGGTTGTTGTCCTGATCCCAAACAAGTACGTCAGCCACCGCATTTGTCCACGGCCCTTTAGACGAGATTGACAGGTCTATGCTCTTCACCCAGACGTAGGGACCCGGAGCCGCCTCGATGGTGAAGAAGGCGTCGGAAACATCCGAGCCTTCATTTGCCGCAGCATCATAGGCATAAACCTTAACCAGACACTGGGTGGACGGTGTGTTGGGAACAGTCCAATCGTAGGAGCCCGGATTGCCTGACAGGTTGTCAATGAAGTTGTAATTTGCTCCGCCGTCATAGGAGTAGTAAAGGCTGGTGGAAGTTACGCCTATATTATCCGTGGCGTTCCAGGTGATGGTATAGACCGAGCCTACGTTCCAGACCTCACCGCCGTTAGGCTGGGTCACCGTCACCACCGGCGGCTCGGTATCCTGCTGGATGGTGAAGAATCCATCAGAGACATCCCAAGCCTCATTTGCAGCATCATCATAAGCATAGACCTTAACCAAGCACTGAGTGGAAGGGGTATTTGGAACTGTCCAGTCGTAGGAGCCGGGATTTCCTGAGAGGTTATCAATGAGGTTGTAATTTGTCCCACCGTCATAGGAATAGTAGACGCTGGTAGAAGTTACGCCGACATTATCCGTGGCGTTCCAGGTGATGGTATAGGTCTGCCCGACGGTCATAACCTCGCCGCCATTGGGGGCAGTGACCGTAACCTCCGGAGGGATGGTATCGGTCACCATGACGGCCAACACTGCTTCATATGCGTCGATGCATCCCCAACCGTAGTCGTTATCCTCGCCGGCACTGCCCAGGTCACGAGCGGTGCTCATCAAGATGTTCTTGATGGTCGTCACATCGGCGTTCGGGTTGGCCTGTCTCATCAAGGCTACTACTCCGGCAACATGAGGCC
>CAYGCR010000106.1:0-7155 GCA_964348415.1 uncultured Ignavibacteria bacterium
GCCAGCCAGAATTGCTCCTCTTCGGAACACCGGATAAGCCGGATCAGGAACCAGGGTAGTGTCTCCGGGATCGATGAATGCCCAGCTTACATGAGCAACTCCCTCCTTGGAGCCTATCAGTATCAGAACCTCGGATTCCGGATCAACATCGACATCGAATCTTCTCTTCATCCATGAGGCGACTGCCCGCCTTAACTCTGGCAGACCCTCGTATGTGGGATGCCGGTGAAGCTCCGGAAGGTCTGCGGCTTCTTTCAGTGCCTCCACCACCTTAGGATGTGGTGGCAGGTCGGGATCACCACCTCCCAGATCGATTATATCCCTCCCCGAAGCCAAAGCCTTCTTTTTGGCCTCCGCAACTCCGTGGAATACATACTCTCCCAGATTTCTCAGACGCGAGGAGATTTTGCTTTCAATATCCAAAGGCTTTTTCCTCTATCATAATTCTAATCGGCATGGGAACAAGCGCGATTGAATAATAAATTGACCGAACGCAAATGTCAACGCAAAAGGAATACGGGTCTTGCTGTTGAGGCTAACCGTGACGTGCAGATTTGAGGCCGAAATTACGGAGATAAGAGATAGATGCGAGCGTGCGGGAATTTGATTTAAGGCAAGCAGAATGTACCCTTTCTCTTGGGTGGAATCCTTGAACCCTTTTTCCTGACAGGGCACTTGCCAAGTCCGGCAAACAACATCCGTTCACCCCATCGCTCCCACTTTTCGCCTTTTTGTCGCCTTCACAACCAATCTGTCACTCCGCCTTTTTGGACCTCTCTTTCCAATAATCGGAGAAGAGATACTTGACTTGTGTTGGACGCTGCCTTGTTTCATCCTCGTCCCGGCCTAATTAACTTGCCCAGGCATATGTCCTCCTTTTTCTCTCTTAAGGGGGAGCTCAAGCTTGGCCGTTAGGGTGCCGAACTAAGCCTTAAGCAATCCAGCGCACGCTGTTCCCGGACAATTTTCTTGACACCGACTGCGAATAATTTATATTCTCTGCGTACTGATGAGGGTTAACCTAAGGGAAGAGAAAGACCTTCTGCATCGTGTACCCACGGTTAACCTTCGAATATCGAAAAGTAATCGGGGTGTGGCGCAGCCTGGTAGCGCACATGGTTTGGGACCATGCCGTCGGAGGTTCAAATCCTCTCACCCCGACGTAAACCGGTTCATGGTTCGTAGTTCATAGTTCACGGAAGACACCGCGGTGGTTTCGCCATGAACTGTGAACCATGAACTATAAACTGGTCTTCAGACACGCCCCCGTAGCTCAGTCGGAGAGAGCATCTGCCTTCTAAGCAGAGGGTCGGGCGTTCGAGTCGCCCCGGGGGTACTTGATTTTGTGCTTGGCTCTCCTTGTGGTCGTCGGAACCTGGCTCAGTCAGCCGGAATTTTAGATACCTCACGCCCCCATCTTTTGGAAGGGATGGGCGAATCGAACCTGTGCTTCCGCCGACAACTCACCCTCCGAGCAGCACCACGCTTAGACCGATTCCATGCCCCGCCGGCCCCTTGACAAAGGCAAAAACAACGGATTCGCCCCACTTTTTTCTTGACAAAGTCTGGCCCTTGTTTTTATTTATAATTGTGAAAATGTTCACAAGCCCGACCCATCCAAATCGGTTGGTTATGCTAAAGGTCACCGGAAGGGATCATGTTCATGAGAAAGGTTTCTGACTCCACCGTAAGGCGCCTCTCCATCTACTATCGCTCGCTTCGGGAATTCGAGAAGAAGGGACATAAGATTATTTCGTCCAAAGACCTCGCCAAGATAGAGAAATTGACCCCGGCACAGGTGAGAAAGGATCTGTCCTTCTTCGGAAGCTTTGGAACCAGAGGATTGGGTTATCCAGTGAGGGAACTGAAAGAAAGGATTGCCAAGATTCTGGGACTCAACCGAAGTTGGAACGTGGCGTTAATCGGGCTGGGAAACGTGGGCTCTGCTTTAGTCTCGTACAAAGAATTCCAGAAACAGCGATTCCACATTAAGCTGCTCTTCGACAACGACCAGCGCAAGATAGACAAGAACCACAAGGGAATTTGCGTCTCCGACGTAAAGTTGATGGAAAAGAAACTGAAAGAACACAAGATCGAGATGGTGATCCTTGCCGTTCCAGCGCAGGCTGCCCAGGAAGTAGCCGACCAGGTGGTCTCCGCAGGTGTAAGAAGTATCCTTAACTTCGCACCGGTCCAGATAAAGGTCCCGGACAATGTGGTTCTGCGGTCAGTCAACATGGCTATGGAACTGGAACACCTATCTTTCTGCCTCAGCAACAAAGGCTTCATGATAAGATCTTGAAAAGCCTTTGAAAACTCCTTTCTAAAAACGAAACATTTTGCAACTGAGTGCGATTTTTTGCTTGACAAGTAGCGCAGGGGGTCTATATAGTATGCCATTACGGGCGAGCTTGAAGGTGGAGGAATATGAAGCGGGGAAAATCACTGGAGAAAAGGCTCAGGCCAGCAGGGAGCCTGTTGCTTCTTGTTTTTTCCCTGGGGACCTGGGCGGCGGCACAGGAGCTCGCCTGGTACTGCCGCCCATTTGGAACCATAAACTACCGGGGCGAACCGGTCTCCGAAGGGCTAAAGGTGGAAGCGTTCATCGGAGGGAAAAGATTTGCATGGAGCGAGACCGGGGATGGTGACTACAGCCTGCTTATCCCCAAAGATGATCCAGCCACGCCCGAGAAAGAAGGGTGGGCGGAGGAGGACATAGTCACCATAAAGGTGGACGGCTTCACCGCCTTTCCCAGCTTTAAGGCTTTTGCGGGGTCGCAAAAACACGATCTACGTGTACCCACGCTGGACGTGCATACGACCACCTGGGGTAAGATAAAGGCACTTTTCAAATAAAGGGGCAGCTAAACACCTCGAGCGCTGTTGTCGTATATAACCTTTTGACGAAACAAAAGTCCGGGTTCGCCGTAAATTCTAATAGCTTTTATCAGAGGGAGATACCATGAAATTGACGATCCGGGAAACAGGCGATGTGATGGTACTGGAGCCCAAGGGTAAGATAATGGGAGGGCCTGACGCAACCATGTTACATGACAGGCTTCATGAGTTTATCGACCAAAACAAAAAGAAGGTGGTGATCGACTTAGCCAAAGTGGATTGGATGAACAGTACCGGATTAGGAATTCTGATCTCAGGTTTGACCACCCTAAGAAATAACGGGGGTGAGCTTAAGCTGGCAAACGTGACTGAAAAGATCCAGAGCCTTCTGACCATCACCAAGCTCATCACCGTCTTCGAGTCCTATGACTCCGTGGAAGAGGCTGTGGGAAGCTTCAACAAGTGACGGAAACAGAAGGACTGCCTCGACAAAAAAGAAGACCGTTTAAGAGTGCGACAGATTTCACCAAAGGTAGGTTGGCAAACCTACCTTTTTTATTTATAAGAGTAAGCGGGAGATCTTCATATGAGCGGATCGGGCGGAGAGCCAAGAGGATCGCATCCGTTTCCCAAGATCGTTCGAAAAGGTAATCAGATAGAAATTCCCAGCACCTTGGATCATCTCCCCAAAGTGATTGAGTTTATTGAGAGGAAACTGAGAAAGCTGGGGATAAACAGGGACCACGTAGCCGACATCGCCATCTCGGTGAGCGAAGCGGTAACCAACGCGGTGGTACACGGGAACAAGAATGATTTGAACAAGAAGGTCAAAACAAGTTTCAGAGTGGATTCATCTCGTGTAGAGGTGACCGTGGAAGACGAAGGATGTGGTTTTGATCGCGAGTGCCTTCAGCCGCCCATTGACGAAGGGAATCTCCTGAAGGAAGCGGGAAGAGGAATGCTAATACTGGAATCGTTAATGGATAAAGTGGATGTCTTATGCTGTACCGATAGGGGAACCAGGGTCAGAATGGTCAAATTCCTCACTTAAGGAGAGTTTTCTGATGTCAAAAAACCTGGTTCCGGATTTCAAAAACAAAGGGATTTGTCCGATCAGTAGTCTGCTGCGTTTTCCAGGTGGGCCAGGGATCAGTTGCATGCAAGTCGACCAGACGGTCTTTTTGAAAGATCAGCCGACCTCTTTGCCGTGAACTACGAAACATTCAAATGGGATAAAGGTGTGGAGGTAGCCTTAAAGTTAATTTGCCCAAGATGCCTTTTCTGACAGGAGCAAAACTGGAGAGTAGCTTATACCAGAAGAGTCCGTCAAGCTCAAGCCATCAACTTCGCGTGTAACTTTTTTCGGACTTTCTTCTCTAATAGAGAGTAAGAGGTTTTTGTCAGGGATTGGGGAGAGTTCAGGTGAGTTTTCAGGTCTTAGTAGCTTCAGTTTATTTGGTCTGCGGAGCGATACTGCTTTTTTTGGGCGGTGTTATACTCAGGGAGAATCCCAAAAGCAGGGTCAATCGGGTGACCAGCTTTATGCTTTTCTTTGCCGGACTGGCGCCTCTCTTGGCTTCGCTGGGGACGTTCATAAGATCCGCCGGGCAGGCGGATTCGTTTGTCAGTTCTCCCTTCACCCAAAACATATTCTATGTGTGGGAATTCTTCTTCCCCTTTCTTTTGCTTTTCTCCATGGTTTTCCCCCGGGAAAACCGATACTTGAACAAATACCCTAAAGTCAGATACTTCATCTTCATTCCCCACGTTTTTCACATGATACTGGTCCTGGCCTTTTATCAGCCCGAGAAAATCATCAGGTCTTTGGATGTGGAAAAAATGGGCACCTTAGCCAAGTTTTTCTTCGATCCTATCTCGCTGATTTTGAAATATGCGGCGGTGTTTTTTGGAATTGTCTACGACATTCACGTGCAGTCATTCTCCCTGATCAATCTGATCTTTCTGATACTGGCCGTATGGCTTCTGCACCGAGGCTACAAAAGGGTAACCGTTCCCACGCTCAAGAAACAGGTGGGTTTTCTGATATGGGGCATAAGATCCTCGGTGGGGCTTTACGCTTGCGCCTTTATCATCCCGGCTCTGACACCCATCGAGCTTTCTGAAAATCTGAGGCACTTCTTGACCGTCGTGGCACTGGTCATGGGGAGCGGATCCATAGCCTGGGCTATCGTGAAACACCATTTTTTGGACATCAAGCTTATCGTGAGGCAGAGCTTGGTCTATTTTCTGACCACCGCTCTTTTTGTGGGCTTATATTTTCTAATCTTACGGCAATTCGGGAGATTGATCCAGGGATTGATCGGGAAGGAGACCCCGGCCATCGATGTGGGCTTCGTGATCTTAGCCATAATCCTATTTCAACCTATCATGGGGCAACTGGACGATTTGATAAAGAAGTTTTTTATAAAAGAAAGATCCGATTACAGGGCCATGATGGAGACCTTCAGCCGAAAGCTGGTCACCATCTTCGAATTCGACGCCCTGAAGGAGACGGTGGTAGACACGTTGCAGAAGGAGATGCTGGTGGAGAATGTGTACATCTGCGCTTGTCAGCCTGGAAAAGATGAAAAAAACCGCAAGTACGTTTTGTTTTCAGATGAGTCCGCGTCCGAAAGGGTCAATGTATTTGACGAAAGTGACCCTTTGCTCGTAGCGTTGAGAGAGAAAACCCGCCCCACTCCATTTGCCGACTTCAGAATGGTAGAACACATAAGCCCCCTTTTCAAAAAGCTCGAAGCCCTGGAGACGTTTCTGGTGGTTCCTTTGATCAGTCAGAAAGAGCTGGTCGGGTGTATCGGGCTCTCCAAAAAGACCACTCGGTTCAGGTACTCCTACGAGGACATCACCCTCCTGGAGGTCCTGGCAAATCAGATGGTGGTTGCCATGACCAACGCCCGGCTTTATCAGGAGTCGCTGGAGAAGCAGCGGCTGGAGGAAGAGCTCAATTTAGCCCGGCAGATTCAGATCGGGCTCTTACCCAAGTCCTGTCCCAAGGCTGAAACCTTTGAATTCTCTGCCCTCATGCAGCCGGCCCGACTGGTGGGCGGGGACTATTATGATTTTCTCCAGACCAATTCGGGCTCAATCGGCGTGGCCATAGCGGATGCTTCGGGCAAAGGGATGCCTGCGGCATTGCTTATGTCACTTGTGCACGCCAGCTTAAGAGCGGAGGTGAGAAACAAACTGTCTCCGCATGCGGTGATTTCCAACGTCAACCAACTAATCCATGCCTCAACCACCTCGGAGAAGTTCGCCACCATGTTCTATGGAGAGCTGGACCCGTTTGAGAGGAAGCTCTCTTACTGCAACGCAGGCCATAACTACCCGCTGGTTGTGCATGAAGACGGAGTGGTGGAGTTTCTGGATAAGGGAGGACTCATACTAGGTGCCTTTCCCGAGGCTGCCTACGAAGCAGGGGAAGTGTCTCTCAGGAAGAATGACACCCTCTTCTTCTACTCCGATGGTTTGACCGAAAACTTCAACTCAAACGATGAGGAGTTCGGAGAGGAGAGGCTGTTGAGTTTGCTGGTAGAGAATCGTTTTCTGGAACCAGAGCAGCTTAAGCAAAAGGTGATGCAGGCGGCAATGGAGTTTGCCGGCGGTCATCCCCCTTATGACGATTTCACCATCGTGGTGTTGAAGATACATTGACCTCTCTCCCTATTTCCCCCTCTCCAAAACTATGGAGAAAGGGATACAGGGGGTGAGGTGAGAAAAGGCAGAAGATGAAGAAAAAAGACAAGCCGCAGAAGGTCGAAAGACCAAAGGTCAGAAGAACCTGGACGCAAAACCCGGCCACCAGGATCAAGGAAAGCGGGAAGATCCACAAGAGAGGAAAATCTGTGAAGTGGTCAGCGGATGAAATGGATCTGACCGAGGGAATAGAGAAGGCATACCGTTACTGTCCCCGCTGCGGGGCAGAGATGGTGAAGAAAGCCGTCGATCACAAAAAGCGAAAGGTCTGCCCGGTTTGTAATTATGTCCTCTATCATAATCCAGTCCCTGCCGCCGGGGTGGTGATAGAAGAAGACGGGAAGATACTTCTGGTAAAGAGGAAATCCGAGCCCTACAAGGGGGATTGGTGCCTGCCTGCTGGGTTCATGGAATACGATGAATCTCCAGAACAGTGCGCCCTAAGAGAGACCAGAGAAGAGCTGGGCGTGGACGTGGAATTGGATGGCTTGTACGGCGTCTATTCCGGCAAAGACGATCCACGAACCCATGCAGTGCTCGTCATGTACTGGGCAAAGATAATTGCCGGAGAGTTAAAACCCGGAGACGATGCCGAGAAGATAC
>CAYGCR010000107.1:0-7141 GCA_964348415.1 uncultured Ignavibacteria bacterium
CCAGGCTCGTGGCTAACCTGGTCACGAATGCCATGGCCGCCGGGTGGAAGCGTTCGTGTTCCACACCGCTCGAGACCAAATCGAGGGCCGTCTGGAGGCGCTCATTCATGTTCGAAGACTTCAAGGCATCCTTCCACAGATACATGAGCTTGAGCCAGGCAGCCCCCCAGTGGAGCTGCCTCATGACGGCCTGAACCTCATGCCTTGGACGCTCTTCTATTTCCAGGACCACTACGCCGTGGAGCTTCCCCGATACTTCAATGGGATAGGCAACCTGGCAGCCCTCAGGCAAGGGGGGTTCCGGAATGTGGGTAGAATCGTTCTGGATGAACAGGCCGCGGCGCTCCTTCAGGGCCCGCTCCGCGGCCGAAGTGAGGTGACTCACGCTGAACTTGGGGGTTGGCCACACCGCAGCAGGGGTAAAAGGACCGCGGTCGGGAGTCCCGAGCAGCACCAGGGCGCATCGAATCCCCGCAAGCATGTGGCACTGCAGCGCTAGCCAAGTTTGACAGAACGCTTTGGGCGTGGCAGCCTCGGCGAACTTTCGCCACAGAGCCTGGTCTGTATCAAGCGCATAACTATCCCCTCGCTTGCCCACTGCGTGGAGCAAGCTAGGTCCGTCTCCAGAACCTGAAGGGATTCGCTCCATAGCAATGACACATCAATGCGTTGACTTCCAGCATCCTGTCCCGTGATCATTCTCGCTCGGTGGATTGGTTTTCCGCCCAGCTAACTTACAGGACCCTCGGCTGGACGTCGTGGCTCGACATCCAGCTTGCCGTATCGGGACTCATAATCCCTCACGACGTTTTCAAGCAAGACGGCTAGCCGCTTCGCCGCAAAGGGGCTCAAGACGATTCGGTCCGTGACCTGAACCGTCATCTCCTTCTGGGCAGCGTCCCATGCCTGGTTCATCCCGAAGAAGAGGACGATTTCCTCGCGCGTGCCTTGTGCGTTGATCACGTTGGCATAAACACTGCGCATATTCGATTGGTCCCAACGGACCTTCGGCTGAGTGCCTGCCAGAGTAGCTCTCTGGGTCACCCTAGAATCTTTACGGTTCCGATCTTCTGCCATAGGACCTCCTTCATCTCAAATGCAGTACCCTTCACTCCGCAATTGCGGGCTGGGCAAGATGGATCCGCTGCTTTGGCGGAACCACCGATTCCATTATTGCATGGGCAAAATGAAAAGTAAAGACTTCAAGCATCGCCTTCCATTCAGGAAGCTGCCCCCTATTGAGCTTATCGAAGTCGAAGATTCCAAACGGCATATCTTCATCCCTGGCGGACTGCATGAAATGAGCCAAATATCCGTCTTGAAGGTCTCGGGGGAATTTGCACAACTTGGACCATCGCAGTGGCAGATGTCTGTTTGCCTCAAGGACCCTAGCGGGCCAGTCTAACCCGCCAGGTTGGGTTCCTACTCGGTCAGGTCACAGGACCTTCAGCTGGACGAGGGGGCTCGATGTCCAGCTTGCCATATTTGGACTCGTAATTCCGAACCACACCGTCAAGCAGGATGCTCAGCCTTTTCGCCGCATAGGGGCTCAGGACAATTCGGTCCGTGACCTGAACCGTCATCTCCTTCTGGGCAGCGTCCCATGCCTGGTTCATTCCAAAGAAGAGGACGATCTCCTCACGCGTGCCTTGTGCGTTGATCACATTGGCATAAACACTGCGCATATTCGAGCCATCCCAGCGGATTCTCACTTGAGCGCCAGTCGGAGTAGGACCACCGCTCGTTTCAGGCGTTTCGGGGCTTTTGTCTCTACTTTCTTCTTTTGTCATACTACCTCCCTCACGTGTTCTGATCGCCCTTCTTGAGGGACCAGATGCTCAATACTAAATGCCTAGATACTCGCCTCTTTACTTTGAATACTGGATTCTTGAAACACCTTACTAGGTTCAAACATAGATGATGAATTCTACTGAACGTCAGAATATCAGATTTTTTGAACAATTACAACAACATAACGAGTTAGGCTCTCGTTCATGTGTGATATCCTGCACTATGGCTGACCCAGCAGCGGAGTCAACGGATTTCAGCCGACTTAGCTACAGCTACTTTGGCGAAGTTATCACAACGGCGAGGCTAGCCATTCTGTCGCTCGATAGCAGAGGTGAAAACGACAGAGCTCCAAAATCCTTGCAAGTTACTATCGATGCCAAGACCCGGTTTCAATAATGAAAGTTCGAGCCAGTTACTCATTAGCTAAGTTTCTTTCCTGGCTGTTATTAAATAAAAGGGCATCTCTAAGATTATCTTTTCAATTGTAACATCTTGAAAACTCAGGTCTTTAAGCTTCTCTTTATACATTGCCGGCGAGCGGAAAGAATGAAAAAAAAGTTAAAATGGAATCATTGAATACGGCAATGTTGTTTCACCGACTTCAAGTGGACCCCTCTCGAATATAAGCAACGTCCCTAGCGGCTCTAAAGAATGACTCGCTCCCGTGATAAATTGCTTTGCTTCTCTTTCCGGCCAGTCGTGGAGCATGGATTTAAAAGTAATCATATCAAACCTCTTTAGGAAATCATCCGTTAATGCGTTCCCTTTCATATTATAAAAGAAATTCGGACATCTTCAGGTTCAGATTTTATATGTTCCCACCCGATATCACAAACCAAAGGCAGATCAAAAACAGTGGCCGAGATCCCCAGGTATCTCTTATAAACTCGAAGGACAAACTGCGCGCTGTTCCCCCCGATATCCAAGATACGCTAATATTGGCTAAGATCGTGGTATTTCTTGCAGACTCGAGCCTCATATTTCGTAAATGTGGTCGTAATGCGCATCCAACGTTTGGTCAGCTTATAATTTTCCTTGGTCTCGTTGAATCACCTGTCATAAGAGACTAGCGTATAAAAGCCCACTTTGTTAATAAACTGGGCGGGTCTATAAACCAAATCATGGAAGTAATCCAGGAAGAACTCCGTGATAAAATCAATAGGCTCAAGTATTATATGAATCACCGTATCATCCGCGCTGTTTTAGTAGGTAACTAAATTAAACAAAACCGTTGCGCATCTATCCAGAAAGGGCTTCTGATAGACTCGATTTAGGTGAAATGAGGTTGAGCCGTTCCTCTAAAGGCAAGCATCGTAAGGCGCAGCATACTCTGTAGAATAGAAATGGATACGACTCCATTCCTCGAATGTCTCCGGAGGCTTGAAGCCATTTTGAACGGCAAGATCGAACAAGCCGGTGCCGGGATAAGGTGTGTATGTGTTGATCTTCCAAATAACGGCCCGAGGGTTTTCCTGTTTCAATTGATACATGAATCTGATCGTCTTTTCGATATCCTCTCTGGTTTCGGTTGGGAAACCAGCCATAAAGCTATAGTGTGGTATAATTCCCTCTTTTCTCAGTCTCAAATTCAACTTCAGGACCATCTCCGGTGTTATCTGTTTACGAATCAATTTCAATATCTTTAACGATCCTGACTCTATTCCAAAATATATTGCGGACAAACCTCTTCCCTTCAGAAACCGAAGGGCGTCATCATTCAGGCGCAAAACCTCATCGACTCTGCCCGTGCATATCCAAAGGAAACCCAGGCTTTTTTGCTGACACAGTGAAAAAATTTCCATGACCCGTTTTCTGTTCAGGAGAAAATTATCATCAATAAAATTAATGAACTGCGGCCTTAAACGTAAAGCATCCTCCACCATGAACAGGACATCACGGATGGGTATTTCATAATATTTCGGATGTAAGACCTTTTCTACACAAAAGGAACAATGGTACCGACAGCCATAGGAAGAGACGATGGGAACAGTCAAAGGTCTGCCATACCGGGAAACAAGGGAATAGGGTATTCTGCGAACATTGATTTCCGGCACGAAACCCCTATTGATAACAATCCTTCCATTTGCCTTGTATCCCACCCTTGAAACCCCCTGAATAGATGCATTCATTTTCAGTGCTCTCACAAGGTTCAAAAAAGGGGCTTCACCTCTACCGATCACCACATAGTCGATGAATGCTGCTTCGAGGGTCTGATGGGGTAAAAGGGTAGCATGGGGTCCCCCAAGCACTATGGGTGTGTTTGTCCACTTTCTGACGAATTCAGAAATCCTGATGACCTGCTCTATTTGAGGACCGGTGATACAGCTTATTCCGATACAGATCAGATCTGGGGCGATTCGTTGATGTACGCTGCCGAAGAAATCTTCTTCAAGCCTTTGATCAATGATCTCCACCTCGATACCATCTTCGATGAGATAGCTGAGCAATATACAGCAGCGACAGCGGTATGAGGTTCAATTCTTCCGCATCAGCTGCGGGATATAGTAACAATACCCGATTTTTACTAAAATTCACCATTGTGGCTCTCTTGGGCTTGTTTTGCCTCTCGATTGACTGCCGCATCAACTCCCTGAGCCAGCGTGTGCCCACCCGACGTCCCGCATCCGGTCTGTCCTCGACGTGAAGGCTCGGTTTGCACTATATAAATCTGTAACTATCAACTTACATCTTGACAATAAACTCGCCGTTTTGCACATTGCAGCATCCGCTCATAGAGGATGCGCTTTGGGATTCTTTTTTACCCACAGGAGTCGCACGCGTCCCAGTTCTCTACCGAAGCAGGCAACGGAGTTGACCAGGGGGTAGTCAAGCTCTTTGGTAAAAGCGTATAGCCTTTCCACGCCCAACTGATGGACACTCCTCGCGAACGCGGCGTGAAATTCTGCTATGCAATCCATCGGCACATAGAGGTGGATGGGGAGCTGCCAAGCACCCCCTGAACTCACTCTCAGCAATGCCTCTCCGAGCCTACGCGCGGCATCGGGGTGGGCAATGTCAGCCATGAACTGTAAAGGGAGGTGAACCTTGATTACTTCGATATGATAGGGTCGCAAGCGTTCCATAAAAGCTCGGCTCTTCCGCTCTTGGCTGCATGTCGACCATAGGGTAATCTTTGTTGACGGAGGAACGTGGTCGAGGATGGCAAAAAGATCATCTCGTAGGAATGCATCTCCCCCATAGAACTCTATGCGGGAATACTCTGAAGCCACGTCTCTTAGCTCCCGAAAAATTTCCTCGGCCGGCCTCGGAATCGACCGACTTCCATGGACACAGTCGGGACATCCCGCTCCACAAGGGGCGCCAAGATCAATCTGGTTATTGACCGTGATGGGGAAAAACGGTCGATCGAGCCCCAGCCCCCGGAGATGGGTGTCTATGTACTCCTCATTCCTCATGGGGCAATAGTCGCCGCCAAGTCGCACCAGCGGATGCCCCTGTATGCGTTCAAAGATTTCGACGATCGGCTCCCGTGTCGCATCCCCGAAGACCAGCGGGAAATAAGGGCAGGGGGCAACCCACCCGTTGCTCATGACGTGACAGAAGACCTGCTTTGCTGTGCACACATTAGTGTCTCCAAGGAGCGTCCCCGGCGTATGCACATAAATGTAATCCTTATAGCGAGGGGATACATGTGAAAATAGTTCCCGCTCTGCACCGGCACACATAGGGCCGCCATCCTCACGAATTGAACTACCGACAAATCGGGGCAGCAGGAGACGGACCTTCTCCGCCCCGCGCTCCAAAACAAACTCCATGAACCGATTCATATCTCCATTCGTGAAAAACTCGCGCGTCTGCGGAACAATCGAAACGTGCATGATGATATCGGTCTTTGCTCCAAGCTCCAGGGCGCGGACAGCCCGCTCGAAGCTCCCGCGCTTCCTTCGTGTTCTGTCATGGTACTCAGCCCGGTAATCATCCAGGCTCAGGTAAATCTGGTCCAGTCCGCTCGCACAGAGCCGTTCCATATAAGTCCCATCGATAACATATCCGTTCGTCTCCAACGACACGATGAACCCATAGGATTTCCCTCGTTCGATTATTTCGAAGAGGTCGCGGCGCAGGGTGGGCTCGCCCCCGAATAAATCTACGAGCAGGCACCCGGCAAGCTTGAAGTCTCGAAATAGTGAGTCGATCTGCGGCATCGTGAGTTCGCCCTTGATCTCTTTCCGGAGTTTTGAGACGCCACAGTGCTCGCAATTACATTGGCACCTGTTCGTCAGTGTCAACTGCACGACCTTTATCAGAGGCAGGGTCATGTCCTATCCTTTGATGGTTCCAAGCAGGTTGTAGGGAATGTCACAGTTGAAATCTTTGATAACGGCGCTGCACCCGCGCTTGCAACGATTAGCATAATCTGAGGCCATGTCCAGCCGCCTGCGGACTTCCGGCTCAGGCACTTTGGGGAAGAGGCCGGCAGCGGCGGTATCCTGATTGTCAGAGTAATGCAGGAAGAGCACCTCGTCGAACCCATCTGCGACCGCAAGCGACATGAGAAAATCATCACGGGACTCCGTGGGAAAGTTGATCATGATATGAGTACAGAATGTCGTCCGCGGTGCGATGTCGCGCAACTGCCGGACGGCTTCCATGACGCCGTCAATGGGATACCGGCGGTTCATGAGTTCCACGATTCGTTGTGAGCCTGACTGCACCGGAATGTTTACATACCTGATCCGTCCCGTCCCGAAGACTTTCTTCAACCTATCGAAGTGGTTCAGGATAAATTGTGGAAAAACATACCCCAGTTTCAGCTTAAAACCGGGCCCTGCGGCGAACAGCCGTTCGATCAGCTGCACAAGGTTGGTACCAAGATCATGCCCATAGCTTGCGCAGTCATCGGCCAAAAGGGCGAATTCCTGCACCCCCAAGGAAAGGCCGTTCAGGATCTGGGGGAGAATCGTTCCGGCAGGCTCACTTCTTACCTCTCCCTTGGACCGCTTGATGTTGCAGTAGGAGCACCGGTTGGAGCAGCCCTGGGCAATCATGATAAAGTAGTCTCCGTACCCGAGGCCCTGTCCCGGCTCGTACAGGTCTGGAGACATTTGATTGACAAGGATATCATGAACCGAAGTCTGATGCGGGAAATGAGTATCTAGCTCGCCCAGATTCTTCGGGCCGATACAGATCAGATCCCCTCGTTCCAAAGTCGGAAGCGGCAGACTGGCCATACATCCAAACAGAACAATCCGCTTCCCCTTTCCTCGGGCTCTGGCGAAGTCAAGAGCCGCCTTGGAGGCGGCTATCTTGTCTTCCGTGACGCAGCAGGTGTTCACCAGGATCGTCTCGCAGTTGTCTATATCGTTCGTGATGCGATAGCCATTCACCA
>CAYGCR010000108.1:0-6466 GCA_964348415.1 uncultured Ignavibacteria bacterium
AAAGCCTACTGAGGAACAGTGGCAGGCGATGTTCGAAACGCCCGGGTATGCGGAACTTATCCGGAGAGAATTTAAGCCGGATTACTTCAAAAACGCCATGCGGGCTGTGTTCATGCCTTCACAGAAGACCATGGCTGAAGAGTTAATTCAAGTGGATAAACAAAAGGGAGGCTTTTTTGCTTGGTATACTCCCTTAGTCATCGAGGGATTTCGGAATGCAGGTAGAGACCGAGATTGGATTCAAGTGAGGATCGAGGAGCTTAGGTCCTATCCTTACCTGAAAAAGGCGGCTGAGGAGGCATTGAAGTTTCTGCCCGAAGAGCAGGCAGAGGATTATCCCGCTGTCGCGTTTATTATTTTCAATGATTCTCGGGGCTATACTCCTCTGATTATTGGCTTATCAGAAAAATATGATCTCGGCTCAGTTGAATTACACTGTCTCCGCCGTCAGGGCCGTGACAAACACTGGCCGTTCGTGCTCCATCTGGCCCATGAAGCCTTTCACCTGTATCGCGATAGGAAGCAGGAATTTGATTTTCCAGAAAGAAACAGCCCAGATTATCCCATTGTCTGGATTCTGGATCAGATCGAGAATGAGGGCATCGGAGATTTTATCAACCGTGAGCAGCTCTATTACAATGATGGCTGCTTTGTCAAAACGGAAAGAGCAAAGAGGTATCGAAAGGAACAAGAAGTGCAGCCGTCAATCATCCGCATTATGGATGCCATTTTAAAAGAAATGGCTGTCAATCCTTCCCTCATCGGACAACTGGGCAGACAGTTGCGGAGTTTCATTCCCCAATCCGGACATCCGACGGGTTTCTTTATGGCTGATGTCATTGTTGGACAATATGGTAAGGAGGAGCTGGTTAAGATTGTGCGGAATCCTTTTAAGTTTTTCTATCTTTACAATGAAGCAGCAAGGAAAAACGGGCAAGCGCCAGTCCTATCAAACCAGGCGATCAGTTTAATAAGAATGCTGGATGGCAAATATACAAAAAAATAGAAATATTAAAATAAAATAGATCTCACCTCATAATCATCTTTGCGGGGTCGGGCTTGCATAAGTTGCGTAATTGGGTTTTTTCGCATCTTATGGAAGTAGAAACCTCTATTTGTT
Source organism: uncultured Ignavibacteria bacterium (assembly GCA_964348415.1). Lineage (GTDB taxonomy): Bacteria > Zixibacteria > MSB-5A5 > MSB-5A5 > SM1-73 > SM23-73-3. Next base: position 1,121 of record CAYGCR010000108.1, read on the forward strand.
ATCCCGCCAATAATAAAAATAAAAGGTCGAAAGAAAGATAAAAAAAATAATCCTTGACATCTTTTTGAGACTCGTGTTATAAATTTTTGCAGCTGTTGGATGGGAAATTAGGGAAAAAGCTCACAATAAAACATCCCTCGCACAAAGAAATTTCTTATCCCTCAAAGGAAAAAGATGCGAATCGAATGGCTTATTCCTGCTGGTCTCACCCTACTGCTTGATCAAGTGAGCAAAGAGTTCGTCCTGAGACGATTTGATGGGAAACCATGTTTCCTGGCCGGATCAGGACCGCGGATTCGAGTTATCAATAGTTCAAGCATCGGCTTTGGCCGCATCAGCGAAAGGCGCATACTCATTCTCCTATGGGGAGCAGCCGTTCTCGGAACGATCCTTCTGATACAATATATTCCGCTTTTTAAGGGGCAGACTGTTCAGATCGGGCTCGGAGCCGCAATAGGGGGCGCCACCGGCAATCTAATAGACAAGTTACGGCGGGGAGCGGTCATCGATTTCATCGATCTCCGCATCTGGCCGGTGTTCAACCTCGCCGATGCGGCCATCGTCCTGGGCGTGGTTATCACGCTCTGGTCCTTGGTTAATCCATAAATGGAGAGGTGAAAGTTTGCATCCTGTTCTCCTCGATTGGCATGGTATCCGGATATACAGCTATCCTGCAATGATGTATGTGGGGATGGTCCTTGGAATGGTCGCCGGCAACTACGCGTCAAACCTTTCTGATCTTGACTCCGCCCGTGTGCTCATCTCTATGGTGCTTTTGACCATCGTTGGATTGGTCGGGGCAAGGTTCCTTTTCATCGCAACTCACTGGGAAATCTATAGGCGCGAACCGGGTCGTATCTGGCGACGGTCCGAAGGCGGCTCCAGCCTGCAGGGCGGTTTATTGCTGATGATAGTAACTTCTATACCACTGCTTAGTGCTATAGGAATTCCGTTTGCCCGTTTTTGGGATGTAGCGGTATTTACGATGCTGATTGCGATGATCTTCACCAGAATAGGCTGTTTACTGAATGGCTGTTGCGGAGGATGTCCAACCAATGGGAAGTTCGCACTCTATCTACCAGACCATCGAGGTGTTTGGCGCCGGCGCATCCCGACGCAACTGCTGGAGGCCGGCTTGGCTTTCCTGATTCTGATAGCAGCGGCCAGCCTCTGGAATCAGCGCCCATTCCACGGCTCTGTTTTCCTGGCCTCCCTGTTCGCCTATTCTCTCGGCAGATTCGCACTCCAGGCAACGCGCGAAGTCCAGGACAAGCTGGGCGCGATGAACGTTCAACAGGCTATCTGTGTCGCTTTCGGGCTAATATCGTTGGCGGGTCTGCTCATCGGATGGCTCGGTCTGAATTAGAAGATTCAACATAGGAGGTATACTATGATTGATTTGTTTGTAATACTCATACCGCTGGTGCTTTTACCGATTCTCCTGCTCTTCGTATTCGTGGGCTGTGACATTGTAACGGGTTTAGACGAATTTACCGTGAGTGCGCCTATTTTCTTCAGCTATGATGGAGGTCTGGATTCGGGAAACGATCCGGCTTCAGATCTTCAGAGCTTCCTGGTGGAATTCTGGTTCCAGGACGAATTCCAGGACGAACTCATTGGCCAGGTCCAGCGGATCAACTATGAGTTTCAAGAACCAAATGACCCTACCAGGATTATAGAAACCGGCCACGACAACATCCCAGGAGCATGGATCGGTTTGCCGAAGGATGGATATATTATCTGTACTCTCTACGGCACGTTACAATCGGATCAAGATCTTCCTTCGGATCCGGATCCAACGAAAAAGAAAAAGGAGAAGGACGAGAACCCACCATCTTTTAAGCTCGAACGTGATCCGGATCCAAACAATCTTTTCCGTATTGTATGAGCGACACGATTCGGGGAAAAAGCTGTATGCAACCTTGAAAACATAAAACTATTAAAGGAGGCATGGACAATGATCGACTGGTTCGTAATACTCATTCCGCTGATTCTTTTGCCGATTTTTCTGCTCACTGTTTTCGTCGGCTGTGGGTTGAGAAGGGAAGGACAAGGGCCACCAGAAGGAACCACCAACTCCACGACTGTCTACTTTAACTATGTGGCAGGTCTGAATAATCACGTTAAGAATTTCGTGGCCAAATTTGGGGTGAAACCCGAAGCTGCTGCCTCGGGTGCCACAAAACCACCCGACATCATTCGGAACGGGATTGAAATTTTGGCAACTGGGGAATCAGTCCCTGCAGGTGATATCCCACTGGACAGCCAAGGATTAATAGGATGCCGCGTAGAAGGTAAGAATAAGATGGACGAAGATTTCTATGTACAACAGGTGGACAAGGACAAGGCAAAGGATGATATCGCACCAACATTTACTCTTGAACCAGATGGACCCCAGGGGTTTAAAATCACATAGGAAGCCGATGTCTGGTAAACGAAAATCAGAACAGAGGAGGAATGCAAAATGCCAAACCAAATAACAGGTGAATACGATGCCGTCGTGGAGGCCCGCGTCGAGGCGTTAAACCGCATACTCGCGATACTTCACCGGAAAGGGGCGTCCGAAGACGCATCGCCAAGCTTCCCACACAGTTTTGCGATGCGTGTGGACCCTGTGGGGAACGAAATCATGCAGAAAGTCGCCTCAAAGTTCGGCGGCTGGGTGTCACTCATTCCGCGGTCTCTCAGTAGCGCCGGGACGGAAAGAGTCCCGAGGAGCCCCAAGAAAGCTCCTCCAGGCGCCTCCAGGGTCATTGCGGAGGCGACTGAGATGATAGCCGGACTGAAGGCAGAGTTGATAACTCCTGTGACCCCTCGCGGAACCGCCCAGGTGCAGCTTTCCACTCCGACAATCTTTGTTCCTCATGGCTCCACCTCAGAGATTGTGGTAAGCGTCCAGCTCCGGGCGCACTATATACCCGACCCTGATACCCCACCGCTCCCCGCGCCGATTCACGGTGAGATCCAAGCCACCTATTTCGTCGAGCTAAACACAGAGGACAACAAGACCGTGCTGGAGGTGAAGCTGACTGAAAACGACAGCCAGATCCAGTTCTCGCCGGCTCAGCTGACCAACTTGTCCGCCGATGACGCCGGGAAGATCGCGGCCCAGATCCGGCTCGCTCTCAGAAACAGTTTCGAGCCGATGAGCCTGGAATTGCCGCAGGATTTCCCATTCGAGCGGTTCAAGGGCCTTATCAGCGGTCAGGACCAGGTAGTCGCCCTGCCGGTCAATCTTTCGGGGCCTGAGCAGCCACCGTCAGAGCTCGCAAACGTCAACAACATATTTCTCAAATCCAGCTTTGAAGATTTTGCCATCGCCTTAAACAAGGAATTTGTCGAAGAGCAACTCCAGTCCTTTAAGGATTGGCTGAACGCGTACGAGACGAGCTTTTCGGTTGGTTGGTGGATCTTCACCGTTACTTACAATGTCTCGGTTTCCAGTGTCGACCTGGAGTGGAAGAGCAATTCGATCGATGTGGTTGTTAAGGGCAGTGCCGTACCAGGTGCTTCGTTTTTACCCAAGTACGTTTTACCCAAGTACGACTTCACGATCACGCAAACTTTAACACTAAAGCTAAATACCGCAACTCAGAGCGTCACTTTAGAACACGTGGGAGATCCGTCGATATCCGGTTTGCCAGGGATCGCCATCGGGAAGGTGAAGAGCGAGATAATCACAAGGCGGACCGAGGCTCTGAAATCGGCGCAGCCGGTCATTCAGGCGCTGATGGACAGCGTGACAGTCGGCGACGCCTTAAAGTCCTTCTACTTTGCCTTCGATTATTCGCAATACATCTCGCTCGAGATCGAACCGGACGGTGTGATTCTGAGGGGCGCTCTGGCCCCGAGAACACCGGCACCGGCTGTGGCACAGTTCACCGAAATGAGCGATGGGAGGGGATTCTCCGCACTCCAGAGCTGGATCCCCGGTGGCACGATTGAGCGATTTGAGTGGTCATGGGCGACATACAAGGATCCCTTACCTTGGAAACAAAAAAGAGAGACGCGTACCGATGAGCACTCCTTCATCTTGAGGTTTTTGCCGGCAATAGGTCCCGCGCCTGTGCCGAACGGAAGTCACGGGTTCGTACCGGACAAATACTTCCACCCTGTGCAGGTCGGACAAGTGTGCTTGAGAGTGGGATCGGCCGAAGCTGGCGCCTGCCAAGTTGCTGCAGAGCCAACGTTCAATATGCCTGCCTGGTGGGGGCGGCTAATGATGCCGATCTGGTGGCCGGATCCACCGTACGATTTGCCCATGGACAATGCAATTGTCGCCCACGTCAACAAGCTCTCTCATTCACGCGGCACAACCGCGCCAGGTGCCAACGCCATTGTCTACTTTGCCGATGAGAAGTGGGAGAGACCACTGGAGACATTGGGCCAGACATTGCTTCAGAGTGCGCGACGTGATGCTCCGGTCGCGGTGATGCTTGTTTTACCGCGGGGGTCTTTTCGGCAGCCAAGATCCTCTTTTGAAGAAAGACTCGGGTCGCTGGGGCAGGAATTCACAGGCTCATTCGAAGTCACCGCGGACTACGAAGGAGGATGGACGAAGATGTTCGGGGTCGAGAGTACTCCGGCAACGTACCTGGTGAATGCCAGGGGCGAGTTTGTCTGGCAACAGGTGGGCCCGTTGGATGCAGTATCGCTTAAGGCCGCACTCGTCGAACACTTGATTTCTGGTACACCGCCAAGACCCCGCCTGATGCGGCTGACTGTAAGGCCGGGAGATCGCGCCCTCGACGTTTTGTTGGACTATGGCCAGGGAAGACAGCTGGCCCTGCGAAGGCTGCGTGGGCAGAGGGTGCTGCTTAATTTCTGGAAGTCCTGGTCAACGCCTTGCCTGGAGGAATTGCGCCACTTGCAGCGCCTGCACGAGCAGGCTGATAAGCAGGAACTTATCATCCTGGCGATAAACGACGGTGAGGATCCAAAGTGCATTGCCGAGATTCGCCGTAAGTACAAACTAACGTTCAAGCTAATTCCTGATCCGCAAAGACGAATCGCTCGGCACTACCGTGTGCACTGCTGGCCGACAACGGTATCTATCAGCGAGGACGGATTTGTCGACCATGTCCACTTTGGTGTCACACATCACCCCCCGTTGAAAAAAAGAAAGGGTTCGCGTAAGAAAAAATGATAGGAGTAGATGGTATCTTTGCGGGGTCAGGCTTGCATAAGTTGCGTAATTGGGTTTTTATTTTGAGTTAAGGAATCCTCATATCCATGTCCTGATCACCGGGGGAGGCAAAACCCAGAACAAACATTTCCATAAAATCTCACACTTCCAAGATGACCTCATCCAAGCTCTCTTCACCCGAAAGCTCTTCTCTCTCCTGC
>CAYGCR010000108.1:6605-6825 GCA_964348415.1 uncultured Ignavibacteria bacterium
ATGGCTCACAGGAGGAGTCGATGGATTATCCAGAATACATCGCCCACCTCGAGCCGACATTTAAGAACGAACGGCCGCCTCCGCCTCATGTTGTTCAACAGGATCTCCTGATGGCAGCCGAGGAGAGAGGGGAGTATTTCTGAGGGCATCTGTGGTTGCTTTGTACTGATTCGAGGGCCGAGTGGCCCCAGCACAACCAAGTACTTCCGGCCAAGCATCA
>CAYGCR010000109.1:0-169 GCA_964348415.1 uncultured Ignavibacteria bacterium
AGGATTGTTTCCCCCTCGGAGCCCTCCAGCTCTTCCCCAATCGCCTGCGGTCAAGGGAGGATAGAAGTTCGTTCGATGCAATCTAAGCCTCACGTCTCACGAAGCCGCTAACTCGATTGATGAGTGCAGGAGTAACGAACGTGTAAAGCGAAAAAAGGAGCTTGACAAC
>CAYGCR010000109.1:179-6424 GCA_964348415.1 uncultured Ignavibacteria bacterium
AAGCAGAAGCCATAGGTAAACTTCGAAACTTGAGTAACAAGGAAGAGATCTACGTAGAGGATATACTCTGAATAATGGAATAAGGATGAGTTAATCGCTAAGATTGAAAAGCTTAATCATTAAATGACCGGGAAAACGGAACTATAAACCCTCATTCTCCCACAATAAAGGGCCAGGTCAGAATTGGCCCCACCTATTTATTTCAAGATGAAGTTGAAACCGTGCCGCTCTGCCCGATTCTATCGAATAGCCGTAGAAACATTGACCAGACCTGGGCCGGCGGAAAATCCATAGTTAGCATTAGTTCCCCCGGCAAGGCGAAGAAGGAGCTTGGCAACAGGTGGCCTCATGGAAGAAGAATCACTTAGTCTCGATCATGGAGCAGTAGATCAACAGGAACGGTTTCGATTGGCATTCAAGGAAATGGTCATGTCCGGGTTCAAAGGGCAGAAAAAATGCCTCCATCCACATAAATGATTTGACCAGTTACAAAGTTTGAGGCGCTGGAGGCAAGATAGATGGCGGTTCCCACCAGCTCCGCAGGATCACCCCACCTTCCAGCCGGAGTTCGCGATCGAATCCACGCATCAAATTTGGGATCCTCCGCGAGGGGCCGAGTCATTTCGGTGAGGAAGTATCCCGGGCCGATTCCGTTTACCTGGATATTGTATTTTGCCCACTCTACAGCCATGGCCTTGGTGAGCATCTTCACACCACCCTTGGCCGCGGCGTATGGCCCTGTGGTCGGCCGCCCAAACTCACTCATGAGGGAGCAGATGTTGATGATCTTCCCGGATTTACGGGTGATCATCCTCTGTGCCACGTTTTTGCTCACAAGGAATACCCCGGTTAAGTTGATATCGATGACCTCCCGCCAGGCGGATTCCTCAATCTGCTCCAAGGGGCCGCGCCTCTGGATGCCGGCGCTGTTAACCAAGATCTGGATGGGTCCGATCTCTTCCTCTATCACTGGGATTCTTTCTTGGATTTTCTCTTCGTCTGTGACATCGAAGGCATAGCCGTATACGGTGTGCTCCTCCTCAGAGAGAAGCAAGACGGCGTTATTCAACTTTTCCTCATCTCTCCCGTTCAGGACTAAAATGGCTCCCGCCTGACCCAGGCCACGTGCGATAGCGAAGCCGAGTCCGTGGCTTGAACCGGCTATCAAGGCGACCTGGTTTTGCAGATCGAATAGAGGCTGCATCATAAAAACCCCCATAGGCCTCAAATTGGAGGCGAAAGGATCCTATTTGAATTTATCCCGCATCGCCTGTACCCCAGGAATTGAACCCATGAGATGCTGGTACTCTTCTTTGAAGTACTGAATGAGGGAACGTTGGTATTTGCCAACGATTATTGTGAATATGTACTCCTCGTGCCCCGGTGAGGTGACAGTGGGATGGTACCCCTTGTCGAGGAGAAACGTATCGCGGTTTCGCGTCATGAAACACTGGGAGGAACCATCCGGCTGAAAAGCGATTTGAGCCCCAAACCCGGTCTCAGGACGAAACCGATAGTGGTAGAGTTCCTCGAAGGCCGTTTCTTCATTTCCCCTTTCCTCATCGTGTTTGTGGGGTGGATAGCCGGACCAACACCCTTCGTCGGCATAGAGCTCGCTGACCAGGAGATTGCCCGCCCGGCCCACGGCATTTTGCCCGAGAATATGAAAAATGCGCCGACGGCTCTTGGTCTCATTGGACCCCACGTCCACCATCTCGACCTCGTCAGGAGGTATCCGAAATGGGGCAAATTCCCGATCGCAACGACCCCCTGCCACCGCGATCTCGGCCCCATGCCGATTTGCCCGAATCCGCACAGCGGCGCCCGTGGGAGCATAGACGGAATCTGCCTTTCCCGACCAAATGTCTTGCCGCTGGCCTATGTTGGCGAAGTGGTTACCATCCACTTCGATGTCACAATTGCCCGACAGCACCGTGTGGACCGTTTCGAAGCCCTCCACATGCTGCAGAAGGTCCTGTTCTTTCCCAAGCCGAATGAGGTTGAAATAGATCAGGGAGAGAATCCCCGACTTGCCGTCAACTATAGGTTGGTTCTTGTTGTCGTAGTTTCTGACGACCTCAGGCATGTTATCCTCCTTTCTTCGTCCCCCGTGTATGCGCACTTCGCGCAGGACTTTGTCGGTCCCCGTCAAAGGCTCCAAAGACACCAAACCAGCGGAGACCGTCGTTTCTCCGCCCGTGTCATGGTCCCAAGAAGCGGTTAGGAATCCAGGCAGCCAGCCACGGCACAAAGGCGACGAAAAGCATCACAGCTATGAGGGTAAGAACAAAGGGTAGACAGTAACGGATCGTCTGATCATAGGTGGTATTGGCGATGCTCGTCGCGACGAAGAGAAGTACCGCCACCGGCGGCGTGGTGGCACCGATCTGGGTCGCCATCACCATGAGAAGACCGAAGTGATACTGGTCAAAGCCGAATGCCCTGCTCACGAAGACTGCCACCGGAATGAGAATGATTAGGATAGCCAGTGATTCGACGAACATGGTCAGTGCCAGCATCGTGAAGATCAGGACAAGCAGGACCACCATTGGTTCGCTGGAGATGCCCCGGATCAGTACCATGACCACTTCGTTGAAGTCAAGATAGGCAAGAAGCCATCCAAACGCTCCAGCGACGGAGATGATCCCCACCACCATGGTAGTAGTGATGGCAGCGGATACCAGGATTGAAGGTAGATCCCTCCATTTCACCGTTCGATAGACAAAGAAAGTAACGACGAAGGAATAGAAGCAGGCCACGACCCCTGCCTCAGTGGCAGTGAAGACGCCCCCGAGAATCCCCCCCAGGATGATCACCGGGGCGAGCAGTGCAACCCAGATCTTGGCTGCAGCCTTGGCCACAAACTTCAGTTGGAACCTTCCCGTCGTCTTTCGGAGTTCCGGAAACTGGGGAAAGAAGGAATGGAGGTAGATGGTTCCCATCAATCCGAAACCTACCAAGAACCCAGGGATGATCCCGGCCAAGAAAAGCCCGCCGATGGAAACACCAGCCATGGATCCGTAAACGATCATGGTCATGCTGGGTGGGATGATGGGCCCAATGGTTCCCGCTGTGGCCAAGAGCGAGGCCGCAAAACCAGGTTTGTATCCGCGCTCCTTCATGGAAGGAATGAGGATAGAACCGATGGCTGATGTATCAGCCGTGGATGATCCCGATACCCCGGCGAAGACCATGCTTGCCACCACTGCGGCATGGCCGAGCCCACCACGCAGGTGTCCGACGACGGTCTCGCCAAACTCCACAAGCTTCTTGCTCAGGCCACCCCGAGCCATCAACTCCCCGGCCAGGATAAAATAGGGCATGGCAAGAAGGCTGAAGGAATCGAGCATGGTGAACATTTTCTGGGGAAACATGGCGACGACCAGATCTGGGACGATCAGGATTCCTACTAGCCCAACAACACCGATGGCGAGCAGAACCGGAAAGCCAAAAAAGATGAGCAACAATAGGGCGACAAACAGACCGATCAACATGGCTACTCGCCTTCAAATTCACCCGATATGAGCATGGAGAGATGATTCGCGATCTTTCGCACGGCCACAATTGCCAAATATGATCCTCCTATCACAAGGCCCAGGTACACCCAGTCCATCCGCACCCCTAGACCGGGGCTTGTCTGGTTTTTTGCGACCCCCATGATAACTGTGGTATAGAAGATGGTGGCAGTGGCAAAACCGAGCCACATAAAGTCTGCCATCAGCGCGAAATTGACCTGGATCCTCTGGGGAAATCTTCCCACCAGGAGCTTCATGCCGATGTGGGAACCGCGGTTATAACCAACCGGGATGGTCAGGAATATCAGCCAGATATGGGCAAATTTCTGAAACTCCTCACTCCAGCTCAGGGACTGGTTGAGCACGTATCGGTTGAAGACCTGGAGACCCCCGACGATCGCCATCACCGCGAAAATGACAAAAATCGAGATCTCGACGCTGCGGTCTAGATATAAAAAAGCCTTTTTGTGCACAACTTTACCTTTTTACTCGGGCAGGAAATGCCCTAAGCCGATGATGGAGCAGGGAGAAGGGAAAACTCCCTCCTCCCAATTACCTCTGTTGTTGGTTCTTCTACTGGGTTGCCCGGATTACCCCTAGGAGTTCCGTTGCCCCACGTTCCTTTGCAATCTTGTCCTGAATCCCCACGGCGTTCTTCCCGAAGGTGCTCGTGTCTATGTCGTTGATGACCATGCCCTTGCCCTTCAGGAATTCAAAGGCTTCAGCCTCCCGGATCGGTGCCAAGCCGCGTTGGACGTCACGGGCCATCTTCGCAGCTTCCAGCACAACTTGCTTTTCCTTATCGGTAAGCTTACCCCACTCTTTTTCCGAGTAGGCGAAGACAAGGGGCCCGAACAGGTGCCGGGTTAGAGCGATGTACTTGCTCACCTCATAGAATTTTTGGGCTTTCACCACGGCGGCACCGTGCTCGAAACCATCAAGGACGCCGGTTTGCATGGAGGTGTAAACCTCGCCGAATGCCATGGGCGTTGCATTGGCACCCATGGCGTTAAGGGCAGCGACATAGATCGGGGTCTGAATCGTCCGGATTTTGAGCCCCTTGAGGGCCTCCGGCGCCTTCACCTCTTTCCTGGAGGTGACTACGTTGCGATATCCCCAGCTGTCCATCCAGGCGACGACTTTGAAGCCCGCTGCCTCGAGCTCTTTCGCGAGGATTTCTCCCGCCTTGCCATCCAGCACCCGATGGACGTGGTCGTACCCTTTCCAAAGAAAAGGGAGGTCGAGCACGCCGACCTTCTGGTTGAAATTGTTGAGGATGGCCGTGCCGCTGATGACGCAAGTGGCGCCGGATCCCAATTGAATACCCTCATAAACTTCGCGCTCCTCACCTAGGGCGTTGGCAGCATAGATCTTCACCTCGAGAGTGTCGGAGTTATCATGAACCCACTTTTGGAAGATCCATGCTGCTGTGTGGATTTCCGATGCGAAGTCGGCCTGGTGAGAGTGGGATAACTTGATGACCTTTTTGGCAGCTAATACAGGTGGCGCAGAGGCGAAAATGATGAGCACGCTTAAAGCTACGAACAGAAAAATCAAGCCTTTTCCTCTTTTCATTTTAATCCCCCCCTTTTTGAAGACCCTACTGTTGTTAAGCCTTAGCCAAAGTAAACTTCCTTTCCCCTATGTGTCCACCACCTCCTTTCTCCCTTTGGGGATCCCCTCTGTAGGGCTTGCGAACCTTCTCACCCGTTGGTCTTGTCAAGTGCTCTAGTGTTCAACTTTCGAGGCTTAAGCTGAAGCTGGGTCATCCTCATGTGATCCGCCACGGCCTCAGCGGTCCTTTCGGGGTCTCTTGCTTGGATCCCCTGCAGAATGGATTCATGTTCTTTCAGAGCCGCACGAAATCGACCATCCCGGCACGTGTCCAGTTTCCTGGAGAGCGTGATGATGTCTGGGGCGATCAGGCTGATGAGGGACCTCAGCACGAAATTCCTGGAACACTCCGCAATTTTGAGATGAAACATGATATCCTCTTCTAGACCGGGGGCTTCCCTCTCCACCTGTCTGCAGAATTCGTTGTGGGCTTGAACAATCTCCTCGATTTCCGCATCAGATGCGCGCATCGTTGCCAGCCTAGCCGCATGAACCTCCAGCAAGGCCCGCGCCTCCATCAGCGACTCAAAATCTTCTCTTTCCAGGTTCAGGACATTTGAGATCAACCCTTCCAAGGCTTTCACACCTAGACTGGCCACGATAGTGCCGCTCTGCGGGATCGTCTTAAGGATGCCATAGAACTCCAATTTCTTAATAGCTTCTCGAATGTGCCCTCTGCCAACACCGAAACGCTGAACGAGTACTCTTTCAGAGGGGAGACGGTCTCCCGGTTTCAATACACCCGACGAGATCAAATCCCTGATCTGTTGAATGATGATATCAGAGGGTTTTTTCAGCTCGATCTCCTGAAAGTGCTCGATGAAAGGGGAATGGTCGTACGCCATCTGAAAAACCTCGCGGAGCAGTTTTTTGGTAGATTGGTGATTGATCAACCAATTATCACACCCTAGTTCGAATGTCAAGGAAAAAATGAGATTGGGCAAGAAATGCCCAACAAGGGCGGCTGCGTTCAAGAGGACAGCTAAAAGAACTGCTCCCCATTTAAAGGATCCAAATAGAACCATCCAGAAGCAGCAGTTTGATTCAATACAAGATGAAGCAGATACCCCGCCTTAACCGGGTATTCTATCGATTTGCGTTAGAATTCTTGACCAA
>CAYGCR010000110.1:0-6306 GCA_964348415.1 uncultured Ignavibacteria bacterium
ATCATCGGTACCAGTACCAACTCCCAGACCGCCGAATTGCAGGGTGTCCGCCTGCAAATCGCCCTCAACGCCGAAGTTAGCCGGAACTCCGGGCCCGATTTGACCGAACGCAGTGCTGGTCCATGCCAGAAAAACGGCCGCAGCCAGCATAACTATTACCGTTTTCAAGGTACAACTGTTCTTGCAGTTTAACATTGGGTTATTCCCTCCTGCCTTAAGGTTTTACAGAATACGAATAAGAGTCTGGAGAGATATCGTCAGCAAATCCACTCCGGACTCGTGAACTCCCCCCCCGCCTTATTGACAATTCATACTTGGCCTCCTTTCCGTAGCAGAAGTTTAAGTTTTCCTTCGAGTTTAGATTTGGATTTCTAAGCCGCCCAGCGCAGTTTCAGCGCTTTATCGGCGGTAGTCCACTAACACCCCCTTCCCTTTCTCTCAAGTTAAACCGGGAACATAATTGCCTCAAGCGTCTCTATCCCGGCCCATATTGCACTTGAGGATAGATTGACCTGTCCGTGGGCCAGGCTGGGTTCGACTGTTCCCCCGCGCGCGAACAACACGGACTCTGGCTCGCATGCTCCCCCGACTTCCATGTTGGAGAATAATTGTGAGAGAAAATCCCCCTTTGCCTTACTTGGGAGAACTCATGCTCTGGTGCTCAATAACTCGATCTACCTCCCCTGCGCGATTAGATCCGCTGGTGCGGACCGCTCTGTCTGCTACGTCGCTAATATAGGATCTAAGCCGTCATCGCGCAATACTAATATGTCGCATAAGGATTACGTGGTTCCCTTACGTAATCCATATCATCGTAACCATGTTAGGCACATCTTCTCAGTTTAGTTACCGATGTTAGGCCTTAAGAATGGCAACCAATGCCATAAGAAAACTCCTCCGTCAACAGATCCTCCTCCTGCTCAATTGCCTTGTCCCCATGCTCTTACGACTATTGCATACCTCCTTTCCACGAGAGGAGTCTACGCCGCCGCTTGACCCCACCACCCGGGCCAGTCGACCTTCTACATACTGCTCATCATTTTACGGTTATGGTATAACACCTCCTTCCCCCGCCCCTGTACATTGAGGCAAATGTGTTCTTCCTGAACTAGCTCCCCGCTGAGGGCACCCCCCCAAAAGCATCTGCTAATAATATAACATACCCTGCCCAGATGTCAACACAAAAAGCGTCTTAACGCGAATTTTTTCAGTACTCAGCGGCGGGGTGACTTAGCCGACGGCAACAAAGTCAGCGGAACTGAGCCATCAAGGCCCGATTCCTGTTTACGGGGCGCGATTGGGACAGACTCTAAGATCAAACTTTGCACAGGCGTGTCCCCCCTTTATTGTAGATGTACAACTTGGAAACCAACTCTTCGCCAAATGGCTCGGCCTAGGTAATGACTTCTTTGCAGACGCAAACAAATTCGGGTTGGTTAGAAACGGGGTGAGCCGTCTTGCAGCTTTCTTCAGAGGCGTCGTTTTTTTCTTTTTGTTGGCAACTCGTTGCCGCGCAAAACCAGGCTGATGATATTCTTTATTCTGAGGAGTGCCAAAAACTTCAAGGGGCCTTTGGGGAGGTTGATCCGAAGAAATCTCACCGGCCATTTAAGCTCGTCTTTGTCGCAGATGGTGGAGGTCTTCAAGTCTCGAAGAGACGAATTGGCGGCTTCAGCTTCTCCGTGCCTGTGAGCTTTCGACTGGACTTGAGCAGAATGCTGGTTTGCTAACCGCTCATCAATCTCCCGGATGATCCTCTCCGCGTGCTTTATTCTTTTTTCAATCTGCTCGAAGGTCTTACGTGTGACCAAGCCGTGATTATACTTGACCTGATTTAACCTCAAGGCGCTTTCGTAGGTAGCATCAACGATTTCGTCTCTGCTCATCCAGTCAGTCTCATAGCTTAGCATCTGCTTCCAACTTGGTTCCAGAAGAGCCCTTCTATGTTCTTCCAGAGTACGGCAGAAAAGCTTGTAGCCGTACTTGTGCGGGTTTTCGAATACCTTGCTGCCAGGATCTATGAAAGGAGCCAGGGGAGAGATATAGGGAAACAGCTTTTTGGTTTTGCCGAATCGCTTCAGCAGATAGTCGATGTACTCAACCGTGTCCATCACTGACTCTCTGTCCTGACCTGGCAAGCCTATCATAAAGAACAGATCGAATTTGTGACAGCCCAAAGAGAAGACCTTCTCCAGCATCCGCTCCATTCTCTGATTGTCATAGGGACGACCGAATGCCGCTCTTATCTCCGGATCATGAGTCTCAGGCGAAAGCTGAACGTTCAGATGAGGAACCGACTCAGTAATCATCTCCAGGTATTCCAGGGGAGGAATGTCGAAAAACTCAAGCACGATATGATTGTCCAGCTTTTGCCTCCCCAGCAGTCCCAGGAGTTTTTGAGCATACTCCTCGCCCGGTTGAAATATGTCCCCCAATATGAATATGGGGCCCCTGAAGTAACGAGCGATTCGCTCAACGTCAGAAGTTACCAGTTCGGGGTCGCGGTAGGCGGGCTCCTGGCGATGGCAGAAATTCTTGTAGCAATCCTGCGAGCCCCCGCAGGTTCCACAGTGGTGACTGCATCCCCGGCAGGTGAATACGGCGGTGATGGGGTACTCCTGCCAGCCGTAGAAGGGAATAGGCCCGGAAAAATCCCGGTGTCTTATCACCGATCTGATGATCTGGGAATAATCTAGAGGATACCCGTTTATGTCCTCAGGCACCCAGGAGGTGGGGTTGACCTTTACTTCACCGTTCTCTTTGTACGTGAGATTCGGAACATCGTCGAATCTCCCTCCGTTCTGGAGAGCGAATAGCAGGCGGGCCAAAGGTTCCTCCGCAGAGTCTCCACGCACGACAAAGTCTACCTGGGGATAGGTGATGAGTTCATCATGGAAATAGGTTGCAGATAACCCTCCGAATATCAACGGAGTATGCGGATGGTGCTTCTTGACTATCCGTGCCAACTCCAGACTTCCCTGAGCGTGGGGCAGCCAGTGCAGGTCTATGCCAAAGGCGAGGGTTTTCAGCTTCCTTATCTCTTTTTCTGCATCATAGCGGGGATTGGACAGCATCTTGTTGGCGATGTTTATGATTCGCACGTCATAACCCTGCCTGGCCAGATATGCGGCTATGCTGACAAAGCCTAAGGGAAACATCTCGAAGACGGGCGTGGACGGGATAACGTCACTTATCGGCCCGCACATTATGGAGCGCTTTCGGAAGTCGTATATGCTGGGAGGATGTAGAAGAACCAGATCAGTCATAGCAGAACGAGAAAGTCCAAAGCCATCCTGGAATCATTCTGAGCCGAAAGCGAAGAATCTCGGGCAAGATGCTTCGCTTCGCTCAGCATGACAATTACGCAAGCAAAATGGATTTACTTTGTCATTCTGAGTCCCGCCAAAGGCGGGACGAAGAATCTCAAAAGCGAGAGATGCTTCCCCCGCCGAAGACGGGGTCAGCATGACAAGTATGCTTTTGCGCTGGACAGTCTTTTTGTTTAAGGTTCAAAGCAGAAGGGGAAATGACCAATGTATGTCAAACCATCCTTCCCACCACCAGTCCCAGAGAGAGGAGCAGGCCGGTGAAAAGATGCGTCTGGATTGTTTTGGCCTGGGCGGGAATGAGCTCGACGAACTTATCATAGTTCAACCTGAGCGTTCTCACCGCACCAAGGGCTACGGGAAGAGCCAAAAAGGATATGAGAGCGAAGGGGGTAACCATTCGGAAAATGACGCTTCCCGCTATCACCAGAAAGGTGGCCGCGATCAGGAAATAGTAGCCGTAAGTTGCCTTTTTCTTTCCCAGTCTTACCACCAGGTGTCTTTTGCTCACCGCCTCATCCGCCTCGAAGTCCGGAAACTGGTTTATGTATAGAATGGCCGCTACCAAAAACCCGATGGGAAGCGATACCCAGAAGGCTGACCAGCTTAAGCTGTGGGCTTGAACATAGTAGGCACCTATTATACTCAGCGTTCCGAGATTCAAACCTACCAGAAACTCGCCAGCGCCCCGATAGCCGATCAGGACGGGCGTGGCAGTATACAAAAATCCGGAAAGAAGGCCAAAAATGCCCAGGTACAGGATCAAATTTCCGGGCGTGATGGCATTTATGTAAAGCCCGACCAGCGACCCAACAAAAAAGCACGAGAGCGCAAGAATCAACATGTGCCTGGCTGACACCAAGCCCTCCTGAATGACCCGGCTCCCTCCGGAAAAGGGCGTGACCTTCGTGTTTATTTCGTCATTGCCGGTCTTGTGGTCATAATAATCGTTAGCCACGTTGGTGCCGGTGTGAAAAAGCAGAATAGCAGCAAGCACCAACAGAAAAGAGAATAGATTGAATCTTCCGGTAACGTTCCAGGCCAGGGCAGTTCCCACCAGAACGGGGACGATGCTAGCTGTAAAGAAGGGTGCCCGTGTGGCTCTAATCCATTTTGTAATGAAGGATTTCACGGAAAGGATGTCTCCTCTTATGCCCGCGGGTTGCCGACTCCGGCTTACTCATCCCTTTTATGAGGATTTCCCTCGCCTGCTCCCACCTTCAACTCTTCCCCGCTTTTGCAGTCAGGCTCCTCTTCCTCAGGTACCCGAATCTTCGGTACCACCTTCCTTATCTCGTCTACGGGTATGTGTCCCTGTCGAATTAAAGAGACCTCCTCACCGGACACGTCCAGCACGGTGGAGGGCAAAAAAACCTTCGACCTCCCCCCATCTACAATCAAGTCAATCCTTCCGTTGAAGAAATAGAAGACCCGGTTCGCCGCCACACAGCTCTTTTTTCCGGAGATGTTGGCGCTGGTGGCGGTGATGGGAACTTTCGCCCCGTCCAGAAGCCGGGCGATGAAGTTGCTTGGAGATACCCGAACCCCCAGCCTGTCACCGTTGGCTAACACCAACGACAGCTTGGGATCGGTGCACCCGAATACCAGGGTGAGAGGTCCCGGCCAGAATTTATCCATAAGCTTTTCAGCGTCCGGGCTGATGCAATCGACCAGTCTTCGGGCATCCTCTGCGCCTTTCAAGAATACAGAGATGGGCTTGGATCTATCCCTTCGCTTAATCCGGTAGACCTTTGCCACCATCTCCTCGTTATAGGCATTGGCGCCCAGAGCATACACCGTCTCGGTCGGAAACGAGACGATGCCCCCGTTTCTTATTATCTTGGCGGCTTCGGATATCACGTTATCTTCGGGGTCCTCGGGGTTGCCAAGCAAGACTTTGGTTTTGATTAACAAATTACGTCCCTGTATTTTGTTTTTCTTTATGAATCTTTATGGTTCCAATTTCACCTCAACTACCCAGCTTTGCCCATATCCCAGTTTTTTCATGATCTGCAGAAGCGCATCCGATTCCTCTCTGGTTTCGCAGTTGCCCACTCTCACCCAGTAGTAGGGGGCTTTATACTCGATATAGGTTCTCTCCGATAGCTGCTCCGCCACCATTTCAGCCACCCTGTTGGCTTCATCCGGATATTTGGTAGCGAAGAACTGCACCCGGTAGACTCTGCCAGGGAGGAGACTGTCTGCATCCTCCGTTTCTCCCAACCTGATCCGGGTCTCGTGCCCAGGCTCGGTTCTTCCTTCCTTCTCCGGATAAGGCTCCTTTTCGGTGACGATTTCCTCATCCTGCGGGAATCCCAGGGGATCGAACTGATCCTCCGCTCTGGTCCGGGCATCCTCATCAATGGACCCCCCGGGCCGCGGGGTACACTCGGACAAGACAAGACAGAGCGACAAGCAAACGAACAGACTGATTCTTCTCATAAGTATTTCTCCAGCTCCTCGTCCCTTGAAAGGTCAGAGAGCAAGTCTTTAAGGTCGTTGACCTTGGTTTTATGCGCCACAAAGACGATATCGTCGGTCTTCACGATTACCAGGTCAGAGACGCCCAGTGCGGCGATTATGCCATCCGAATCGTTGACTATGGTGGTCTCGTAGGTGTTAATGGCTCGAGCTTTCCCCACGGTAACGTTATGGTCGCTGTCCTTCTCTTTTATCCTGTCTAAAGCCAGCCACGAGCCGATGTCATCCCAGACCAAGTCTCCCTTGATCACCAGGGCATTATCCGCCTTCTCCAGAACAGCGCAGTCTATGGAGATGCTTTCCAGATGCCGGTAAAGCTCTTCTTTTGCCGCATCTTCGTTGTTAGTACCCACGTGTTTGGAGTAGTTTTCCAGCTCTTGGTACATCTCGGGCATGTACTTTTCCAGTGCCTCCAGGATTGCGGGCACGGACCAGATGAACATCCCGCTGTTCCATAGATGCTTTCGGTCATAATAGTATTCCTGTGCCACCACCCGCG
>CAYGCR010000111.1:0-6268 GCA_964348415.1 uncultured Ignavibacteria bacterium
AACCAAACCCAGGATATGCCCAACTACCAATTTACACAATTAGCTTGACACAATGTCAGCGCGGGCATCCTCCCAAAATGCTTGCTAAAATAGAGGACGAAAACTATATTTAGTGTGTGGATGGGGGCTCTTTTTATCTGCGGGTTATGGCGAAGAAGGTGATTGCCATAGATGGACCGGCAGCCTCTGGAAAAAGCACCACGGCCAGACTGGTGGCGAAGAAATTAGGGTTTCTGTATCTGGATACCGGGGCCATGTATCGTGCCATAACTTTGAAAGCCGTGGAAGGGGGCGTGGACGTAAACGACGAAGACAGGTTGGAGAAGCTGACCAGAGGTTCGGTAATCTCTTTTGAGAATAAGGATGGGGCAAACAGAATTTGGCTGGATGGCCAGGACGTGACCGAGAAAATAAGAGAATTGAGGGTGGACAAAAACGTATCCTATGCGTCTGTCCATAAGAAGGTCAGAAAGATCTTGGTGGAAATGCAGAAGAAGATGGGGCAGGAGAATGATTTAGTGGCAGAAGGAAGAGATACCACAACCGTGGTCTTCCCCAACGCTTTCAAAGTCTACCTGGATGCAGACATTACGGAAAGAGCAAAAAGGCGTCTCTTGGAACTTAAGGAGAGAGGGATACAAACCACGCTTGAGGAACAGATAGAGGAGATCTCGAAAAGGGATAAGCTGGATTCAGAAAGGGAGGCCAGCCCGCTTTTCCAGGATAACGATGCGGTGGTGGTGGATACCACCCATCTAACCATCGAACAGCAAGTTGATCGAGTGATCCAGCTTTTCAAGCAGAAGATTGATCCTTCAAGTTCTTCAACACAAGAGTCAAAGTGAACCGGAGGGGCGCTGTCAATTAAGTTACGTGAGGACTCACTATTACATAGGTTCTCTGCTCATCAGGCTGATTCTTAAGCTCTTCTGGCGTTTCAAGAAAATCGGAGAGGAGCACATCCCGGAGGCAGGAGGGGTGATAATAGCCTCCAATCACGCGGCATATGTCGATCCCCCCTTCCTGGGAGCTGCAGCCCGTCGGGAGTTTTTCTACCTTGCTAAGTCGGAGCTTTTCTCCAACGCGCTCTTCGGCTGGCTTATCAGCAAATACAATGCCATCCCCGTAACCAGGGGAGCTTTTGATAGAAGAGCGATAGGGAGAGCAGTGGAGCTTCTGAAGGAAGGGAAAGCACTTCTGCTTTTCCCGGAAGGGACCAGAAACAGAGACGACAGGTTCCTGGAGCCCAAATTGGGGTTGGGAAAAATCGCGCTGGAGGCCGGAGTCCCAATCGTCCCGGCTTATATCCATAATTCGGGCCGTCTCCTCGGAACTTTCCTTAGAAGAAAACAGCTGGTCATTGGCTTTGACCTGCCTATCAGCAATACTTTTTTGGAGAAACTGCCCAAGGATAAGACAGGCTACAAGAGCGTCGGGCGGGAGATAATGAAAAGAATTGGCATGATAAGACAAAACATGAACAGGCGTAATTTTTGATTTGTATATTTGAGGGAAATGAGTAAATTACTGTTGTAGAGCCGCAAATGAAAGTACACGTGGTGAAAGAAGCAGGTTTTTGCTTTGGAGTGAAGAGGGCAATTAAGCTCGCCTTTGACGCGGCCAAAAGCAAAAACGGCCGGGCATACACATTAGGCCCGTTGATTCACAATCCGCAGGTGGTGGAGGATTTGGAGAAGAAAGGGGTGCGAGCCGTAAGAGACATCAATAGAAAAAGAAAGGGAACCCTGATAATTCGTTCGCACGGTATCCATCCCCAGACGCAGAGACGCATAAAGAGCAGAGGGATCAAGGTGGTAGATGCCACCTGTCCGTTTGTGAAAAAGGCCCAGAGGATGGCCCAGTTGTTGCACGATCAAGGCTACCGGGTAGCCGTGGTGGGAGAAGCTCACCATCCGGAGGTGCAGGGAATTGTGGGTTACGCCGGCGACTCAGCGGTGGTGATAAATCACAATCTCCCCAAAAAGAGATTTCCTCGTTTCAAGAAATTAGGCGTAATTGCCCAGACTACACTGAGTATTGATGCTTTCAAACGGGTAATTGCAGAGCTGGTCGAGAACACCGAGGAATTAAAGGTATGCAATACCATCTGTCATGCTACCGCCCGTGCCCAGAGAGCGACACTGAAGCTGGCAGGGAAGGTGGACATAATGATTGTGGTGGGAGGGCACAACTCGGCCAACACAACCCGCCTGGCAAAACTGTGCAGGCGGCGGGGCACCCCAACTCACCATGTGGAGACCGCGGGGGAATTGAAGAAGGCGTGGTTTAAGGACAAAGAGTCGGTGGGTGTGACCGCGGGCACATCCACCCCGGAATGGCTGATAAAACAGGTGGTGGAACGCATACAAAGCATGAATTGATACGTATTAGAAAAGAATCCCCGTCGGGGGAAATTCAATATAAAGGAGGACCGGTTTAATGGTTGAGGAGAAAAAACCAAAAGACGCTTCTGCTTCCAAAGCGAGAGGGAGCAAAGCCACCAAGACTTCTGAGAAAGGAGGTGAGCAGAAAACTCAAGCCAAGAGAGCCAGGGCAACCGCCCAAAAAAGAAGAACAGTGAGGAGGAAACCGACTGCTGAGAAAAAGACCGCCGTTGCAGTGAAAAAGACAGCTGTCGCAAAACCAGAGGAGACTAAGAAACCAGAGAAGTTGACTATAAAAGCGGCCAAAGAAGAACCTTCTTCGACCCCCGCCTGGGCCCTGTCGCAGGCTGTGGAGAAAGAATATTCCACCGATGAATTCGAACAATTTCTGAAAATGTATGAGCCCACGCTCCGGGATATCGAAGAAGGAGAGATCGTCAAAGGTAAAGTGATGGGGGTTACCAAAGAGGATGTAATAGTTGATGTCGGCTTCAAATCCGAAGGCATAATTCCCATCTCCGAGTTCCCCGAGCCGGTTAATGTCAAGGTCGGTGACGAAATCGAGGTATATCTGGATGCCATCGAGGATCAAGATGGACAACTGGTCCTGTCCAAGCAGAAAGCTGACTTTGTAAGAGTATGGGACGCAGTGAAAGGGGCACATGATAGTGGAGAGCTCATCGACGGCAAGATTGTAAGAAGGATCAAAGGTGGGATGGTGGTAGATCTGATGGGAGTGGATGCCTTCCTCCCGGGTTCTCAGATTGCCCTGAGGCAGGTCCCCGACTTCGACGCGCTGGTGGGACGGATCATGCAGTTGAAGGTGATCAAACTCAACAAGGTCCGGCGAAACATCGTGGTCTCACGAAGAGCAGTCTTGGAAGAGGAAAGACAAAAACAAAGAGAATTGCTCCTCAAGGAGATCGAGGTAGGACAGGTACGGGAAGGGTTGGTGAAAAACATTACTGACTTCGGCGTATTCATCGACTTAGGCGGGGTGGATGGCCTGCTTCACATAACGGATATGTCCTGGGGCAGAATAAGTCATCCCAGCGAGCTTGTAGCTTTGAGTGACAAGATTAATGTCAAAATCATCGACTTCGACAAAAACAGCGGTAGAATCTCACTGGGACTGAAACAGTTAACCCCGTATCCATGGGAGAATATACAGGAAAGATATCCGGTAGGGAAGAAAATCAAGGGGAAGGTGGTTTCCATTACGGATTACGGAGCATTTGTGGAGCTGGAAAAGGGAGTAGAGGGCTTGATTCATATCTCCGAGATGTCCTGGACTCAGCACATAAAGCATCCCTCCAGGTTGATGGCCATCGGCGATATGGTAGAGGCAAAGGTTCTTTCCGTTGACAAAGAGAATGAGAAGATCTCCTTAGGCATAAAACAGCTGGAACCGGACCCATGGGAGAACATTGAGCAAAGATACAAACCCGGCTCACGGGTGACGGGAAGGGTGAGAAACCTGACTGCCTTTGGAGCGTTCATAGGACTGGAGGAAGGGATCGATGGATTGGTTCATATCTCGGATCTATCCTGGACTAAGAGAATCCAGCATCCTACAGAGGTAATGAAAAAAGGAGAAAAGGTTGAGGTGAGGGTGCTGAATGTCGATCGGGAAAACCGCCGCATCTCCTTGGGCTACAAACAGCTTGAGGCGGACCCTTGGCCCCAGTTGTCCCGAAAGTACGCGGTGAGCAATGAAACATCGGGGAAGATCCTCCGCCTTCTCGACCGGGGAGTAATAGTGGATCTGGGAGAGCAGGTGGAAGGATTTGTCCCTACCTTGCATCTGGGAAAACCCGAGATTTCCAAGCCCGCAGATGCGTTTAATGAAGGAGATGAACTGCCTCTGAAGGTGATTGAGTTCGACCATCCTGGCAAAAAGATCGTTCTCTCTGTGGAAGCTTACTATCGAGGACGAGAAAAAACGGAGCTGGAAGCTTTCCTGGCTAAACACCCCACCAAAACCCAGAAGGTGGAAGAGATTGTTGAGGAAAGGCCACATTTAGAGCGGAGAGAGGAGAAAGAGATTAAAGACGAGGCAAAGGAGTCCTCTGCGGAAGCTCCAGCTGAGCCAAAAGAGACTCCCACCGAGACTCCAGCGCAACCGCAGGAAGAGAAGTCTGTCTCCTCAGGGGGAGTCGAGGAAAGGGCTCCGGAAGAGACCCCCGCTGAACCTCCTGCAGCCACAGAAGAGGGGCAACAGGAGCAGCCCGGAGACGCGAAGTCGAGGGAGGAAGCAACTCCTTCTGCGACGGAAGATTCTTCTGAGGAAGAACAGAGCTCAGCTTCGACCGAGGAGGAACCGAAAAAGGAATCTGACACTTAGTCGGAATATAGATAAAAAGGATAGAGCGATGGCAGCCACAGGTTTCCCACAAGGCTGCCATCGCTGTTTTTATTGTCCCAGTTTCAGAACGTCTATCATCTGCTGATGGATTTTTCCGTTAGAGCCTAAGATTTCTTTCATATAGATGTTGAACCGCCCTCCCGAGAAGTCGGTGACCTTGCCTCCCGCTTCTGTCACCAGCAGACTGCCTGCCGCCATATCCCAAGGCGAAAGCTTCAGCTCCCAGAATCCATCAAATCTTCCCATAGCCAGATAGCATAAATCCAGGGCGGCTGATCCTGCTCTTCTTATGGCCTGTGATCTCTTGTAGAAGTTGGCAAAATGATTTAGATTATCGATTTTGCTGATTCTGATATCGTAAGGGAAACCGGTCGCCAGCAAGCTTTGGGACAACTCCGCTGTTTCGGACACGGCGATTCTTCGACTGTTTTTCTCCGGCTCTTTTCCTCCGGACAAGAAGGCCCCTTTTCCTTTTTTCGCCATGAAAAGCTCATCCAGGTTCGGATTGTACACTACCCCCACGATGGTCTCCCCATCTTTTTCCAGAGCAATGGATACGCAGTATGAAGGAAAATCGTGCGCATAGTTGGTGGTGCCGTCCAATGGATCGACCACCCACTTGTATCCTGACTCTGCCTTCTTGCCTTCACTTTCCTCAGTCAAGATGCCGTGATCTGGAAACTCGCTTTTGATTATCTTTGTTATTGTTTCTTCAGACAGGCAGTCCACTTCCGTGACCAGATTCACTTCGTTTTTGTACCCTATTCTCTTGACCTTACCGGCATGCTGGACAAGTATCTTGCCGGCTTCGACAGCGGCCCGGATTGCAATCTTCCCGAACTCGTCCATCTCACCTCCCATATACCGGTGGAATCCCAGCCGTGATCGTTTCACCACAAGACAAAGATAGGATTTCCTCAATCCGAATCAAGACATTTGTGTTCGCTATCCACAAAACTTCACAAGATTCCTCTTGCTTTTTGTCTGAAACTTTCTATATTCACAAAAAGCCGTTCAGTCCGTATTAAAAAAGACCGGAAAGTTGGGAGAAAGATTGAAATAGACTCACTAGAGGCCGATTCATTTGCATAAGCGTCTCTTAATAAGTTCGGTTGATCGTTAGAAGGTTTGGAGAGGTACCCAAGTGGCCAAAGGGAACAGACTGTAAATCTGTCGGCTGATGCCTTCGAAGGTTCGAATCCTTCCCTCTCCATTTTTACTTCAGTTATTAGTTGGTGGTTCATGGTTCATAGCAAAACCTTTATATGTGCGGGGTGGAGAACTACCAACTATGAACTACCAACTATTAGCCGAACATGCGGGAGTAACTCAGCTGGTAGAGTCATCCCGCCTGCGGCGGGATTGGTCGCGGGATAGTAAATCGGTTCGTGGTATAAGGTTGTTTTAAGTACAGTGTGGGGTATCAACTATGAACTACGAACTATGAACCAAACATGCGGGAGTAACTCAGCTGGTAGAGTCATACCGCCTGTGGCGGGATTGGACGCGGGTTGACAGA
>CAYGCR010000112.1:0-6205 GCA_964348415.1 uncultured Ignavibacteria bacterium
AAGGTCTGCAGGTAGGCATCAAAGTTCGGCTCAATCTCGCCGGCAAATGCAGACAAACTGAACGCAATTGCCAGGGCCGATAATACAATTGAAGCGAAAAGTGATTTCTTCATTTTAAACTCCCCCCAAAAGTAAAGTTAACAACTCCTGGTAAACCTCAATCTTCTCCTTCCATAGACTCTTTTTCCAAACACCACCTCCCTGCGAGTTTAAAGGGTTAGCGTTTCAGTCTAATGCCACTGGTATTATGTAGTGAGTTTCCTCCTTCTATCACCTCCCTTCAGCATCTGAGGGTCTACGGTTTGATGGGTCGCAACGCGTCCAGCGGGTGGGAAAAATCGACGCTGGAACAGGTTCTTTGGTTTTTCGGACGTATTTGCGGAATTGCGACACTCAAATTTGCGCCCCTCTGCATCCCCTGTCAAGGATATTTTTTCCCCGCCCCTTCAAAACTCAATGGTTGTACGTACCTCCGCCCAACCCAATCTAATACCACGCCGTCAGCAGGGCTCAAAAAAAATTAGTGCTTTCTCTGATATCGCCACAAAAAGAAACTGCGAAATCCGTTGGTCTTCCAGAGCCTATTACCGTGCCGGGATAACTGATTCCCTGCCCCATTAGGTTTTACCAGCCGAGGCTGCCGGCCACAAGCGCCGGGCTGCGCGAGATGTTCAGCACAGGAATCAGTTGAGCAGGGGAGGATAGCCCCATGCCAATCCGTTCAAATGAGATTCAGCCGGCCAAGAAGCATTAATGGCGAATCCTCGACTTAGCCCTATGAAGATAGCCCTGGCTTACGATCATGAAGATAAAGTACGGAGGCGGGATGAATTCCCGCCTCTATGAGGACGGATGCCCCCCGACTGCAACATGGGGGAGGGGAAATCCCCTCCCCCATCTCAAGTCGCAAAGGAACAAGTAGAGCAAGACCTAACCTTACTTCAACAATGTCATCTTCCCGCTAACCACCTTATCGCCGGCGGCCAGTCGATAGAAGTACACACCACTGGAGACCACCTCTCCTCCGTCTTTGGTACCATCCCAGACGATGGTCTGAGGTCCGGCGGCTACGACCTCATCGACCAATGTCCTCACCTTCTGCCCGACGACATTGTAGATTACAAAGCTTACATGAGTCTCGCAAGGTAAATCAAAGGAGAACTCGGTCACCGGGTTAAAGGGATTGGGATAATTCTGCGAAATGCCAAACTCACGCGGTGTGCTTCTCGCAAATCCACCAGTCGGGCTGATGCAGTCGTAGGTTACGCCCTTGGTGTCATCCCAGTAGTAGTTAGTCTTCTTCAGGCTGTCCACCTGGAAGCAGAAGTCCTGAGTCGGGTTCCTGACCTTGTCAGACGCCACCTCGCATGTTCCGTCAGGCCCGGTTATGCATTCGTCCACGTCGGAGGTGGCTCCGTACCAATGGCCGCAAACCGTGACCCCCTCGAGTGCTGGGGTGCCAGTCACATCTTCCACCACCTTTGGCTTGGCAAAGGCGTTGACATTGGGACCGGCCGTTTTGAGGCTCATGGCTATCGATTCAACGAACATCGGTGTCTCAGGCGGAGCTTCAGCTGCGGTTGCGGAATCCGTGTTGGAGAGACCAGACCAGTTGGGAACCTCGTCAGCCGTCTTAAGAGCAAAGTAGTAAGCAGTGTTGGGCGTTAAGCCCGTCACGGTGAAATTCTCAGTGGATCCGGCTGAGCTGGGGCTGGGTTCCCCAGTCGCCTGAGAGGCCGGATCCCACTCATTTTCAGTATCCAGGGGACCCAGGCTCGCCAACTGATAACGGACATCGTAGGTGGTGGCGGTCCCGACATTCCCGTCATCCCCCGGAGCAGTCCAGGTCAGATCCACTGTTCCCTCAGCACTGCCAGTTAAAGCAGCCAAGTCTATGACGTCCGCCGGTGGAATAGTGTCCGGAGGCGGCGGGCCTACCGCATTCAGGGAGTTGTGGGCGTTCATTCTGCCTGAACCGAGCTTACCCTCGTAGCCGGGATTAAGGTGGTCTATCGGGTCTGCGTAGTCAACTATATAGCTCCAGATATCCGAGCTGCTCAATGTCGGTTCGTTGGACTTGAGAAGCCCGGCCAGACCCACCACATGAGGGCAGGACTGCGAGGTTCCACTAAGAAGTGCAATATAATCGTATTCGGGATCGTTGTAATTGTGAAAGGTACTTAAAACATCTACTCCGGGAGCCGACACGTCAATCCAGGTTCCATAGTTGGAGAAATAAGCTTTCACGTCAAAAGAATCCGTGGCAGCCACATCCATTACGTCGGTTCGGCCTCCCAGATAGTCAGGAATCTCGCTGTTGCTGTTGCCTGCGCCGGCAACGACCAGAACGCCTTTTGCTATAGCATAATCCACTGCTTCCGGCAAGCCACCCGAGGCGGAGGAACCCCAGGAGCAGTTAACTGCGGTGGCTCCCATGTCGGCTGCATAATACATTGCTTGGGCACAGAAGTCCATCCTGACATATCCCAACCCACTCGGATCGGTCCATCCGGTCCTCAAGGCCATTAACTTAACACCATTGGCGGGCGAGGAAAACCCGGTGTTCCAACCTCCCGCCATTCCTGCCCCGCAGTAGCCGTTGTTAGTTATGGCACCGACTACTCCTGCTACGTGGGTTCCATGACCATTGTGATCCCGAGGGTCGTTATCCTCGTTCTTACAGTCCTCAGTTCTGTGGCACGGCCTTGCTCCGTCCACCCAGTCCCAGCCGATCCAGTCATCCACGTATCCGTTTCCGTCATCATCTACATTATTCGACTCTTTTCCTCCTCCATATTCTCCGGAATTGATCCACATATTCCCCTGGGTTACGTCACCTGGAGCAAGATAGCCGCCCAGGTCACGGTGATAATACCGTACCCCGCTGTCAATGATTCCGATCTTAACCGAGACATCTCCCGTCTCCAGATCCCAGGCAGCAGCAGCATCAACATCGTGGTCAGCGCTTCCCTGCTCAAAGTGCCACTGGTAGTAAGGGAAGCTCGGTGGCGGATCATCGAAGTAAGGATCATCCGGGGTGACATATATTGGATGAATTCCGATTGGTTCCACATGATGAACAAACCACAACTTGGAGTAAGCATCCAAAACCTTTTCCAGCCTGTACGGACCACCGAACCTCAAGACATAATAGCCGGACAGGTCGGGAAACCCGGGCTTGACTTTAAAACTTGCGAACTCCGCCTCCATCTTATCCACTTTATAGGTGCGGTTTAGAGCATCAAATCCAGGGATACCTATCTGGGCTATTCCATTGACCATTCTTGGCGAAACCTTCCCAACCTCACTGCTCAGCTTCACCACGAATTCGTCGGGAACAAACTGAGCTCGATCCAGCGGAGCCTGAAAGGGAATCCTAACCGCTTTTTCCGCCAAAGTGGACGAGGTGAATGC
This sequence comes from uncultured Ignavibacteria bacterium, assembly GCA_964348415.1. Classification (GTDB taxonomy): domain Bacteria; phylum Zixibacteria; class MSB-5A5; order MSB-5A5; family SM1-73; genus SM23-73-3. The sequence goes on from CAYGCR010000112.1 coordinate 3,415, forward strand.
CAAGGAACACATCACTAAGAAAATGGCAATCTTCTTCATCTTTAAACCTCCCAAAGACCGGGGTTAAAAACTAAAAGTTGACTTCCCCCTTTTTAGGAATATTTGTTTTGAGCACCACCTCCCTGGAGATAAAGTGAACGAGAATGACGCATATTTTGATTATGGTTGGAGAGTTTCCTCCTCTTATCACCTCCTTTGCGATTACGATGGTTTGGGGTTGGAAACAGACGGATGCGCCCGCCACGGGGAAACACTGTCTTCGAACTTTGTTTTCTACGATTTCGCCAGAGGCGGGGGCCCCTGATGCCAGCGATCCACACTGCGGCTTCCGTCTTGCCACGGATAACCAGTCTTTACACTTCTAATGCTCCGGTGCAAGAAAGCCCACTGCGTCCGGCCTGATTATTTCCTACGTCAGCTCCAGGCAATTACCAGACGGCAAGAGCTTCCCGCTCTTGACCGGCATTGCGATCATCATGACTTCGAAAGGTCCGCCTCCCATGCGACTCTGAGGTGAAATTCACCCCCCCACAACCAACCCGATGGCGGGTTGATTTGATGCCCTGAAGAAGACTCCCCCCGCTGCTTGTCAAGGCGAGCAGTCTCTCGGCCCCCTGCTCAGGATGTTTCTCCGCGTATAAGACATTCTCCTTACGCTGAGGTTTCTGCTGTCACAAAGACGCAGCCTTCAATTTACTTTAAGAAGGAATCCTCCTCAGGTCAGGGTGACACTCTTGATCAGATCTAATCTAAAGTACCTTATCTTATTGTGATCCAATCCAACCAAATACCAGCTTCCTCGCTTGTAAAGCAGCGATTTCGGAGCCAGCTCCACTTCCTCGCAGGACATGGGTGACGCACACTGTAACCTTATTTTTCTCTCCGGCCAGATGGCTTGCCTCAGAAGCTCGAATATCAGATTTGCACCCTGATGCGAACATGCTTTCTCAGGCTGAAAAATGATATGTCCTTTTGCTTTCTCGTAGTCGGCTTTGATCTTCTCAGGGACTAAGGATTCGATTTTTGCCTGCGCGTGGCGGGCTGATTTCCTAAAACAGTCAATTGACTGAACCGGGTTGGAACTCAGTCCGATGTGCATAGTCAGGAATTCATCCACAGTGAAATTAAAAGCCGGCAGGAAGGTTTCGTCGGCAAGGATTCTGTGTCCGTCATCGCAGCTTATCGGGACTTTGGCTTCCGAGAGGCTCTGGATATCCCTGTAGATCGTACTTTCGGAAACCTCGCATTCATTAGCCAGATCCGAAGCGGCGAGAGTCCCTTTAGACCTTAAGAGATTTAGGATTAGAAACAATCTCTCTATCTTATCCATCTTTAGCCAAGTGAACGGGTCTTGGATTCAGACCTATTCAGGTGTGGCGAGAGTGCCGGCGGCTTTATCGGCTCGCGATCTCCGGTCAACGTCACAGCCCGTTCGATTTCCATTCTCAGTTCGCACACATTGTTGGGCCAGTCATATTGGAGTAAAAGCTCGAGCGCATTCCCGGCGACTCCGAACACCTTCCTTTTGTGTTCTCGATTAAATAGAGAAACAAATGCTTGGACCAGTTCAGGAATTTCTTCTTTCCTTTCCCTTAAGGGAAGAATCCTGATCCTCATGCAGAAAAGGCTATCCAGGAACTTGTTCAGCTGGATGTTGTCCCGCGACTGTCTATTTCCGCTTGTCTCCAGCGAACCGATCAGACCAAGACTCAGAAGCTTGATTCTGGGGAAATCGCACCGGTTGCACAACTCGTCAAGAGAATCGCAAAATCGTGCAAGGAGGTGTCCCTCAAGCAGATCAACTCTTCTCACGAAGAAGGTATCTCTCTTGGCCGAAGGTGCATCTTTCCGGAAAAAGACTCGGGAGATGAGTTGCTCGACGATCCTTGTCTGTTCCTGAACTGTCCGCTCGAAATCAAATACTACAAACTCACCTCCCCAGTTTCTCTCCTGATGAATAAGCTCGGCGAAGTACTTCTTGCCGACACCGCTCTCTCCTTCCAGAAGAAGATTAAAAGGAGATTGGATAGCTTTACTTAGCTCTTTATAAACCTCATGGGTCTTTGCGGTCATCCCCGACATTCTGATTTGCCTTTAGAGGATAACCTGCAAGAGGGTTGCAATTGTGATCGTGAGTGGAATCTCCTCACTGTCGCCATCGCCAGATTCACTGGTGTCGGGACTATCAGACGAGGAGGCAGGCCACTGACCTATTGCGCCGTCAGCATAAACCACATTCCCCGCAAAGCAAGTCAGCACCAAGAAAAGGAGTACAAAGACCAAGGCCCCCGTGCCGTACAAATTCAGCTTCGACAGCATATCAGCCTCCGGGTTTAGGGTTACACTCCGACATAGAGTATAGCACATACAGTGCCAAAAAAACACGCAGCAATTCTATCCTTTGTATATCAGCGACTTATGGAAAGATGCGGGGTTCAGCTTGCCCTGCGAGGTTTGACTTTGTCTCGACGATATTGACGAAAACTGCACACACCCAAACCAGTTCCGCCAAGTCCAAGCTGTAGAAGGGCTTGCATGCGCCGTCATTTTCGCCGAACGGCTGGGCAATCGAGATTTGAACTATGTTATATAACTTATTTATACAGAAGGTATTAGAGAGGAAATCGTCAACTATGACGAACTATTCGTGCGGTCTTCTTGATTCTGTGTTTCTTTATTCTTCTTCTTAACGAGGCTTCATTCAAGCCTAATTCGTCGGCTGCCTTGACTTGATTCCACCTGTTTCTCTCCAGAGCCTGAATGATTCTTTTCTTTTCTACCCAGTCCAACA
>CAYGCR010000113.1:0-6159 GCA_964348415.1 uncultured Ignavibacteria bacterium
AGTACTCTGACCGAACGACTCAGGCGTCTGATTCCACGCCCGCAGACGTGCTTCATCCCACCTCTGGTGCGCTGGTCAAGGATGTGAACGACTCCCTCTACCTGGGAATGGATGTCAAATTCAACCTCGCAAGAGTCATGCTGGCAACCGCGGGCATCGGGGGCGAAGTGAAGTGGCAATACTGGGATGGTGAAAACTGGGCCGATTTCACTCCACAGTCCGGGAGTTACCATCTGGATTCTGGAGAGAAAACGGTCATTCTGTGGCAGGATTTGAACTCAGTTCCCGTAAACTGGCAAAGATGTTCGGTCAACGGTGTCTCTGAGTTCTGGGTAAGGATTCTGGTTACCGTATCCTTTGGCACAGCGCCGGTGGGGACACAGATCACCGCGGTGCCGGAGGCTAAATATCTGAAGGCGATAAGATAGAAGGACGCCCAAAATGTAAGGCTGAAGTTCAGGTAGATGAATTTCCAGGCTTCAGGCGGTTTCTTAAGACAGAAAGCTTCTGTGGTCGGTTGAAATGGAAAAAACCAGGTAAAGAAGGATCAGGAAGATGCGTTTTACGAACATAGACCTGGTCAAGAAGCATATTCTGGAACACGAACTTGGCAGGGTCAGTAAAGAAAACGTCGCTTGCCACTTGGTTGGCACAACACCTTTTCAGCTACCTCACATCCTGCTTGTGTCGGGCTCCGAGAAGGTGAAGGCGAAGGAGCAAAATGTCCCTGAAAGCGAGATGATCAGCTTTGCTTCCTCCGACACGGTGCAGCTCTCACAACAAGACCTCATACCAGATACCGTGGTGGTGGCAAAGGATTCCTCTCTGGGAGAGATCTATGTGGAAAACCTGGACTATTCTGTTCACTACGATGGCGGAAAGATAACCCGCATACCAACCGGCTCCATCGCACAGGCATCATCTGTGGTGGCCTGGTATCTCTTTTATCGGATATACACGAGAGACGCCGATTATCAGATGGATTATTCCAGGGGAAGGATAAAAAGACTAAGTTCAGGGGACATTGAGGACGGCCAGTGGGTTCTGGTAGATTATCAGGTGGAATTTGCACTTCTAAGTGATGAGGTGATGGAGAATGCTATCAAAGAGGCTAACGACCAGATCCTAAAGTGCATCGATTCTTCTTATGCTAACTCTACCGATCAATCTCTGGTGACCGCGGAGACCTATCTGGCAGTCTCCATCGTATGCAACGTCAAAGCCATGGAGGCTATGACTCAGAACCTATCTTCTGGCACAGGCTGGCAGGCTCACTCTCTGTCTTTGGCTTGGTCGAGAATGTGCAACACCTATCGAGATCAGGCATACGGGCTTCTGAAAGGATTTACAAAAGACTTCGGTGGCTTTCGGCCACCGTATGCCGCCAAATCGGGTAATTAACCTCTCCCTTCGAGTCCCCCCCTCCAGGTTGTGGAGAGGGGGATATAGGGGGTAAGGTAAGAAGTACGAATTCGGAAATCGAGAGAGCTATGAATATAACGCTGGACTATCTTCGAGGAAGAAGAACCTGGCTGGTGCACAATTTCGTGGTGTGGGGGGACTGGTCTTTAGCATCCTTTCTCCTTCTATATACCGAAATGGGACAGACCTCCAAAAGAGTCGTGCTGGCGAAAAACAACCTGGGAGGCCTGGATCAGACGGTTGATTTCTCCGATTTGTATGATTTCAGAGGAAATCAACTCCCGGAGGTCATTCATAATCCCAAGGTTATAGTAATGCCCAAAAGCGAGGTGAACTGCTTCGTGGTGGGAACGGAGACCGACACCGGTTTCAGGATCGCCAGGTTCTCTGGATTTGAGAAGACGGGATTGGTGGATCTGGTGGTCGTGGAGATGGGGTAGAGCGGTTTAGGGAAGAAAGCCGAAAGCAGCTCGTTGTAGGTCCAGGGCGGCTTGCCCTGAGGCCAGGACTTGCCAGATGAGATTTTTGAGATCGGAAAGGGTCTAAGCATTGTGAAAAGAAAGACTGGAAAGAAGACTAAAGCCAAACGCACTTCAAAGAAAGCCGAAAAAGGACAGATATCCGACCTTCGGGTTCTGGAGATGCTGATCAATAAATTCATCGAGAAATTGGAGAAAAATGGCTTTGTACCGAAGGTGCAGGACGCGCTTAAGGCGATTCAACTGAAACAGAAACTGGCTCAGACCTCTGAGGCAGAGAAAATCTTCTGGGAATTGATAGATCAACTGAGGGCAGAGGAACTCGGCAGAAAATCTGCGAAGTCCTCCGGAAACGAAAAGTGAGGATATGACAAACTCTAAGATTCAATGTGCAAAGTGCAGAATCGAAGTCTTCTTGATTTTGTTTCTTTCATTCTTCATTTTGGATTTTCCTGTTGAGGCCGCCTGGTTCGGTCTGGACAGCTGCCCCTCGCACTGGGCGGTGGTCACCGGTTATGCCGATGCTTGTCGATTTCAGGCCCCGGAGGACGGCACCTCCACTCGCCTGGAAATACTCACCTGGTCCTCAAGCAAAGGATCTACCTTTCGCATGGCGGTGTACGATGATGACAATGGTCATCCAGAAAACAAGCTGTGGGAGGGGACGGACATCACCTATCAGGCAGGTCAATGGTGTGGAGAGGATGTGACCACCATCCAGCTCAGCGGAGCAGCTTACTATTGGTTTGCCTTCAAAACCAGTGCCTCAGAAGAGATGTGCTATGTGGGAAACGGGCCGGCCGGGTCTCACGAGTGGAAAGCAGGGATGCCGTATTCAGATCCTTTTCCCGATCCCTGGGGAAGCTATAGCGGCACTAACTCCAACCGCTACACCATGCGAATGCACTATACAACCGAAGAGGAAGGTACCAGAGGGATAATTGAGATTGATCCGGGGATAGTTGAAGGAGGATTCATCAGATGAGAAAATTCAAAATTCAAAAGGCAAAATGCAAAATCTCAAGGCTGATCCTCTTTTCTGTCTTGAACGCTGCTCTTTCCATTTTCAATTCTTCAGTCTGGGCCGAATACTACTCTCCCTCCGACAGCGTAGGCCTCACCATAGGAACCGTAAGCATAGGTTGTGATTCGGTTCAGGACTGTGATTCCATTCGAATCAAATGGTGGCGGCTTGATGGCGGCTGGACTTATGTGGGAACCAAGAAGCTGACCTCTTCGGTGGAGCCGGGCTTTTACGCCACCAACATCAAGGCCTCCGACGCCTCCAACGCCGTGGGGAGCTACATTGCCAAAGCTGTGGCCTACAAGTTTGACGGATCATATAGTGACATCAAAACCTGGTCCTGGACGGTGGTAGAGACTTTTGACTCTCTTACCAACGCCATTACAAACACCAACAAAGCCAACTTTAGAGCGGACGTTTCCAATCTTCTGTCCACCGGCGACAGCTCCCTGTACATGCGAACCGACTGGAACAACATAAAAAACCAATCAGCATCGATCAATCTCACCCAAACAAGGATCTCCGGTGTGGATGCTGATGTTGGCTATCTGGCCGGGGACGATCAGGGTGTGGTAAGGGATGCTTGCGCGGATGCTCATTCCGACTCCGGGTGGACAAGAGCCAGGGCGGAAAGGATGGACTCGCTGCTGGTGCTGGGCGACAGCTCACTTTACATGCGCACGGACTGGAGCAACATCAAAAATCAAGACGCAGAGGCGAATTTCAACCAGACCCGGCTGGCCTATGTGGATACGGTCGACAGGGTCCTGCAGACTGTCTCAGCATCCTGCGATACAGAATCAATTGCCCGGTCAGCCTGGAATGATGAAGTGATTGCCAAGGAGGAGAGAAGGATACAGTTCGTAGACAGCCTGGGAGAGGAGATTTCGGCTTCAGTTGACACCTCTCAAATCAAGGCTATGAATGAGAATAACCAGTGGGGTGCTTCCTTTGTGTGGAATTATTCGGTTCGGACATTGACCTCTGGTGCTGGCTCGGGAGCCAACGCGGTGGTGATAAGGTGTAAGGACTCCTCTGACAGCTCTGCTGTCGCCTTTGCCCAGATTCAGGTCTTAGACTCCACAGAAAGCTCCACCATCGGGCTTTTGACCTCGGATTCACAGGGTCGCGGATTTTTCGCGCTGGACAATGGCATTTACTGCGTGAGGCTGTACAAGCCGGGATGGCAATTCTCAATTCCCGAGACTTTAGTAGTAGAGAAGGACGCAGACACCGCTTATTATGCACAGGTATTTGATCCGGGTACGCCGCCGCAGGCGAGTTTGTGTCGGGTCTACGGATGGGTTTACGATATAAATAATCAACCCGAAGTAGGGACCAAGATCGAAGCCAGTATAAAGAGAATGCCTCTGCAGTATCAGAATCTTGTTGTCAGCCCCTACTACAAGCAAACGGTGACCGACGCTGAAGGTTTCTGGTACCTGGACCTCTATCCGAATTCCAGCCTGAATCCTTCCGACACCAAGTACATCTTTCACGTCTTCAGCCCCTCTGGGACAGTTCTGAGACTGCAAACAGAGGTGCCGGATCTGGCAAGTTGGGAATTGCAGTGGTAAATTGAAACGTCTTTTGATCCGAGATTAGGAGTATATAGTTCAAAGAGAGGTACTCTCAATCGGGGTTTGTCCTACCCGCTGAGGCGAGATTTTGCGGTCAGGGTGGCCCCGATTGGAAAAACTAAGGAGGTGAGATATGGCGTTGATTAACATATTCTCGAGTTTGGGGGATTGGATCACGGCAAACACGTTTGGTGCCTTAGGTGCCATTCTTCTTTTGCTTTTGGGATGGGCGGTGAAGAAATATCTGATTCCCTTCCTTGATACCGAGCTTAAGAAAAAGCTGGCGGAGTACGTTCTTTTGATCGCCGATGAGGTGACCGATCAACTGGTGGCACGATATCCGAAAAACGAGCTTTTGAAGTGGATAGACCAGGCTGTGGACAAGATAATGGATATAACCGGAGTTTCCCAGGAGGTGGCGACCAGAGCTGCTGAGGCTGCCTTGGCACGCAAGGGGATCAGTTCAAAAGCTTAAACCTGAAGAGGGTCAAAGCCTAAGGGTTAACCCGAGTTACGCAAGTTGCACGGACTGTGAACTCGATTGCACAGTCTGACCTGGAATTCGCAAAATGAAGAGAAAATCCGGATCTTTTCTTTGCGCGGTTCGGTTTCACCCAATTGTCTTGAATGGTGGACGGACGACAGATCTAATCTTCTCGTAAGCAAAGAGTTATGCAAGCGCAGGCGGTTGGACTTTCTCCCGCGGGCTTGTCCGCTGGTTTTCAACTCGCTCCTGAGACGTGGAAGCATTTTGAATTCTTGGCTGTGGGCATGCAGATTGCTTAAAATAATCGGGAGAAAGTTGCGTATATAGTGTGGCATGGGAAAGACCAACGTTTGGGAGTGGTGCGGTTATGAGCAATCATGACCACCCGACGCCAAAATCGGGCATCCCCCCTCCACCACTCCCAACTTTTTTTATCCGAAACTATCCCTACAAGGTCTATTTTAAGAATCTCCGCTCTTTCTTAACCCCGATAGGTCGCCAAGAAGGGATCTCATCCTTCCTGGTTGTGGTAGGAGAAAAGCGGAGTAAAACGGTCGAATTTCTCCTCCGTTACCTGGCTTCAGCCCCAATAAGGAAAAGGTGAGCCTCCGTCCATAGAGTCTCACCTTTTACGTATCACTTATGACTGATAAGATCGGAGAAAGCGGCTTAGCATCTTCTCTTGCTCTTCGGCCTCATCACCCGACCGCAGCACATCAGACGGGTAACGCCCATTCCCTGTCTGGTAACCGTTACTTCGGTGCCGCAAGGCACGCAGACGTAGGTCTTCTTCGCCTTTCTGGCAGGAGCTTTCTTTTTGGTCTTCTTTGCCGCCTTCTTCGTGGTCTTTTTCTTTGCCGGCATAATTCACCTCCTTCTGGCTAAAGTTATGCGTGGTGAAGCTAGAATAACGGATATAGTCTCCTTCAGGTGAACCATCTACGATTGACGAAGCAAAATTAGAAGGCACAATGATTTTTGTCAAGAAAAAAATACTTCAACGAGAATAAAAAACGTGCTGGCGTCACTGAATGCATTGTAGACGCATCCACTATTGCCAGCACGAATGACGAAATGGCTTGGCTCTTCTCGCAGCTTTCAACAGGATGGCTCTGGACCACCTCGGAACAGGTAGTTGAGCAAAAAGACCACATCCCCTGACTGTAT
>CAYGCR010000114.1:0-6111 GCA_964348415.1 uncultured Ignavibacteria bacterium
GGCGGTTCTGCTGATTTTGTGTTTCTTTATTCTTCTACGCAACGATGTCTCATTCAGCCCCAACTCATGGGCTGCCTTGACTTGATTCCACTTGTTTCTCTCCAGAGCCTGAACGATTTTTTTCTTTTCTACCCAGTCCAACACCTCGCGGAGCTTACCATATTTGTCCAAATTGACCAATTCCTTTCCTATCCGGGCCTCTTGTGGCAGAAGCTCCCGGGCAAACTCTCCGTTTTTGCTCAGCAGAGTCGCGCTCTCGATAAGATGCTCCAGCTCTCTGACGTTACCTGGCCAGCTGTAGCTTTGTAATGCAGCGATTATCTTTCTGGTCACTTTTATTTGAGGCTTACTGTTCTCTTCGGAGAACTTCTGGGCGTAGTGCTGCACCAGATAAGGGATGTCCTCTTTCCTGTCCCGAAGTGGGGGAATGTTGATGACTATTGGATTCAGTCTGTAATACAGATCTTTTCTGAATGTGCCTTCTTCGACCTTTTTCTCCAAATCCATGTTGGTGGCCGATATTATCCGAATATCCACCTTGATCGGTTTTTGTCCGCCTACTCTCTCGAACTCCTTTTCCTGTAACACCCTCAGCACCTTTGCCTGGACGGACAGGCTCATGTCTCCGATTTCATCCAAAAAGATGGCTCCGCCGTCTGCCAACTCGAACTTCCCTTTTCTGAAGCCGACCCCGGTAGCTGTTTTCTCCTCAATTCCAAAAAGCTCGCTCTCCAGCAGGGTCTCGGGCAGGGCCGCACAGTTCACCCGTATGAACGGTCCGTCTTTTCTTTGGCTACGTGTATGAATCAGATGAGCTATCAGCTCCTTGCCGGTTCCGCTCTCGCCGTAAATCAAAACGCTGGCCTTGGAATCTGCGATCCTTTCCACCAGATTGAAGATTCCCTGCATTTGCGCACTGTTGCCAACGATGTGGGGGTATTGACGGGAGCTACGCAGAACTGACTTTAATTGAAAGATCTCCTCATTGGCGGTCACGTAAAGCTCGCTTTTTTCTATGGCAATAGCGATGAGACTGGCAAAAGCCTTGAGAAAATCAACGTCTTCCGAGGAGAATACTGCGGGGAGGCTTCGATGATCCAGATATACCGTTCCGATTAGCCTGTTTCTGGTCCTCAGAGGCACACACAGAATGGAAAGAATGTTATACATCCTCACGCTTTTGCTTGCGGCGAATTCTTCATTTTTTGCCGCGTTTTCCACGATCAAGGGGGAATCACTCTCAATAACCTCAGTTAAGATCCGTCGGCTTATATCAATCGCATCCTCGGAGGTCTCCTCTTCCAGCCCCTTGGAGATTTTTATTTCGAAGGTCTTATCCTTTTCAGAGTACAGAATAATTGCTCCTCTTTCTGCATTCAAGAGATCTATGACCAGTTCCAGGGCTTTGGAAAGGAGTTCGTCTGTATCCCAGACACTGTTCAGCAAATCCGCCAGCCTGTAAAAAGTCTGGATTCTTGCATTCTCTGCCCCTCCCATTTCTTTAACTCGCTTCAGCAAAGCCTCCGCCTCCTTTCTCTTTTCCTCGACTTCCGACTTCTGGAAGACATTCAAAGCTTCGCGTAAATATGTTCTGGCTTCTTTGATCCTTCCCGTCTCCATTTTGACCTTCCCCAGCTCAAGATATAGTTTGGCAAGCTCATATCTTGCTCCCAGTTCCTTAAATATGCCACAGCTTTCCAGCAAGTACCGCAACCCCGCATCCGGCTCTCCTTTAGCCCTTAAGAGGTTGCCATAAGCCTTCTTGAAACGTCCCTGGAGCCACTTGTTGCCGATGGATTCCATGAACGGCTTGGCCTGGTTGAGAGACTCCTGCGCCCCTCTCAGGTTCTTCATCCCCAGCGCTAGCTCGGCAACTGCAAGTTGAGCCTCTGTCTCTCCGAATCTGTTTTTCCTCTTTGCGAAAAGCTTTGCCGCCTGATCCAGGCTTTGCTTGCCTGCACCGAAGTCTGACTGGTCAATGGACATCTTCCCTGACAGGAGCAAGCAATCGGCCAGCCTGCTTTCTTCACTAAGCTCTCTGGCTATCTTAAGACTCTTCTCTAAGTAACGGGAAGCTTTTCTCCACTCCTGTCTGCACCCGTAAAGATCGGCAAGATTATAATAGACGGAGCCCACGCTGCTTCTATCCCGGGTTTCTTGAGACAATTGCAAAGCAGCAGCAAAGTGCTCCGAAGCTTTGTTGAACAGACCCATCTTCAGGTGGATGAGCCCCATGTTGTTGTAGGAGGAAGCAAGTCCTTTCAAATCAGAGATCTGTTTTTTTAGTTCCACGCTTCGTGAAAGGCACTCCAAAGCCTGATCCCAGCGATTCAGATCCATATAGATGATGGCCAGATTGTTCTCCAGGAGGGATAACTGGTAGGGGTCAGAAAACCTTTCCATGACCGGAAGCGCTCTCTGGTAGTAGTCCAGAGCTTCAGTTGGATGTCCCTCACTTCTCAAGAGCAAGCCCAAGGCGACATGGCATTCAGCGGTTTTTTGAATCTCGCCAAGTCTTTGAAATATGTCCAGGCTCCTGGAGAGGCTCTGAAAGGCTTCAGTATAATACCCCAGCAACCACTGCACCCCCGCAGTGCAGTTTAAAGCAGTGCCCATCTCCTCTGAGAGCTCTACCGGGTCTAGCGCTAACACCGCCTCTTTCAGACACTCCAGAGCTTCCTGATATTCACCTTTGCTCCTGTGATCCCGGGCTATGTCAACAAGCAAGGAGGCATATTCTTTAGGCGAATCTTCAGGGTTTGACAACCGTAGAGCTTGCTGATGCAGTTGCATGCTCTTCTCATGCTCGCTTTTCTTCCCGTGAATCCGAGCCATCCTTCTGTAAATCTGGGCAAGCTTCTGGCTATTGAGGCCGTTGTCCCCGTACAGCTCCAGGGCCTTTTGAAAGTAATGCAGACCTTTCTCGTAGCTACCGTCAGCTTCGTACTGTTCCGCCAGGCTTTGATAGAGCTCTTCTTTTGGCTTCGATGGCGGGGAAGGGCATCTGTCGTAAAGTTCAAGAACTCGCAGATACTGTATTATGGCCTGAGTTGTCCTGCCAGAGGCCTTGGCCTTCTCTGCGGCGGCCAGAGCGTACCTCAGTGCAGGCGCGTCGTCTCCTGCCCGGTAGAAGTGATCTGCTAATTGGTCCAGAGGCCTTTCGGTCTCCGAAGCACCTTTTTCCTCCAGATAGCGACCAACTCTCCTGTGAAGATCTCTCCTCTCGGTCGGGTCGATCTGCTGGTACACGAAATCCCGGGTGAAACCGTCAGGGAAGCAAACGCCATTCCGTTCCGGCCGTGCCGCTGGTGGCACCAGGATTCGGTCTGCCAGAACGTTCTCCAACCCTTTCTGGAAAACACCAGGCTCAGCGCCTGAGATCTTACTCAGCACATCAATTTCAGACTCTAAGCCCAGCACGGCGGCAGTGAAGAGCAGATCCAACTCATCCTGATTCAGACGATTCAGCCGACCTTTTATCTTTCTTGCCAGTTCTTTCGGAACCGGGGCTGCGTCAATCTGCTCCAGTTGCACCGCCCACTGACCATTTCGTCTTTGGATGTGCATTTCGCTGACCAAGGACTGCATCAGCCCTTTAATCAGTAGAGGGTTACCTTTGGTTTTCTCATATACCCGCGCGGCGATATTGTCTCCCTTCTGTTTCCAGGTAAACATTGAGCAAACAAGTCTCCCGGCCTGTGCCTCTGAGAGGTTCTCCAGCCTGATCCGAGTGATCTCACCCTTCCGGCCTGACGGGACCTCCTTTTCAATCTCAGATGCTCTTGTGTACTTCTCCGAACAGGCCGATTCATTCGTTACAGAGAGACAGGGCAGCAGTTTTTTGTCTTTCGCCTGGTCAATGAGGTCACGAAGGAAGCCAAACTCCGCATCATCCGCGTTCTCCAGATGTTCAACGATGAGGACTGCAGGTTGCGAAATCTTGTCCAGAAGATCGACTTTCCATCTCCCCAGCGCCTCCGAAGACTCTCGGCTTCCCAAAGACATCATAAGCACGGAAGCTCCCTCAATTTGAGCGCGAGCTTTGAATTCCTCTAACAGTCTTGTCTTGCCAATGCCTGATTCGCCCAGAATCAGCACCGGCTTGCTTTTGCCTGTCGAGGCGTGCTCTAATGCCTCCTTCAGAACGGAGAGCTCCTCTTCTCTTCCGACGAAATCACCGGAGGAGATCAAACCATTTGCCAGCGTGCCCAAAAGGTCCTGGGTCTGGAACCCAGAGATGGTCTTTACTTCATCCAAGATATCCCTGGCCGAAAAGCAGCGATCTATCGGATCCTTCTCCAGCATCTTCAGGATCAAATTCTTCAGGCCTTCGGTGACCGGCGGTTGCTCAGGGATGATGATCTCTTTTTCCAGATGGCTCTTGGCAAGCTCGCCCGGCTCTTCCTCATCGAAAGGTCTCTTTCCAAACAGAGTCTCGTATATTAAAAGGCCCAGTGAATACAAGTCTGCCTGACAGCCATATTTCTCGCCTCTGATGACCTCGGGAGCCAAGTAGGAAAGAGTACCTTTCCACCAACCCGGTTCTTTGGCTTCTCCATATTCGGCAAAGCCAAAATCCGTGAATTTGGGAATCGGTTCACCGGCTGCGGAGCCAGTAATCAGGATATTGGACGGCTTGAGGTCCCCGTGAATTATCTGTTGGCAGTGGAGAAAATCCAAAGTGGCGCAGATCTGCAAAAGCAAGGGCCAGAACTTTGAATAGTCCAGAGGCTGAAGAAAACTCTTCCAATCCCCTGCTTCGATATACTCCATAGTGAAAAATGGCTCGCCTCCACCGCTGATGCCAAAATCATACACCTTGGCGATATTCGGATGATCCAGTCTCCTCAGCAGAAGGAATTCCTTCTTGAACCTATCGACCAATTCGGCTTCCTGGCTCAACAGGACCTTCAAAGCAACGGTCTCGCCCGTGACACCATCGGTCACCTTAAAGACCTTCCCGATTCCACCAGAGCCTATCTCCTGTAATATCTGATAGCGATTGTCAAGCATCGAGTCTCTTACCAGGTGTTCAAGTTAGATCTAGAATCTGGGAGTGTTCCGGCATCTAATAATATAATGCAGAAAACCGGATTTCAAGCATTTTTTCTGTCAGAAAAGGGCGGCAAAGCAACACATATTGTTGCACCCCCTAGGGAATCTACCTACTACCCTGGCGAAGGAAAAAATGGTCTTGCGGGATGGGCCGGTGGCAAGGTCCTCTCCGTCCGGGAGTGACCAAAGATGCCGTCTTGCTTCGGGTGAATGCCGACCCTGCACCGCATATTCCGGGAAAAGTCCGATCTTGGGCACAAAGAAATTCCGCTGGCTCGTGCATTTTTGCGTTGACAAAATACGAAAACGGAGTAAATTGGTAGTGTTACTCATCCGGGGCAGATGAAGGTGCCTGGGTGAGCATGCCATAGCGCTGAAGCAGAGGGAGGCAAAATTGAATTCAGGGGAAGATCTCAGGCTTACCCACCAGGATTACTTGTTCCCGCATTTGTTCCTGCCCTTTTTCAGGGATTCTATGAGGGGGGAATTCGGCTACTAATTCACAGAGCGCCCCCGCCTGTGAGGAAATCCCGTTTTAATATGGTCTGTGATCTTCCCCCTGAAAAGATTGGGTCGGGTTAGCTTAGAGTGCTTCCGAAAAGAGCCGACGGATAGAGGTTGTCCGGGGCTCTGGCCGAGCCCGCTCTCCGGCTACTTCGCGCTGTCTGGCAATCAGGAGGGTTTGAATAAAGGAGGGGATAATGCCGCCAAAGCCAAAGGAATACCGAGAAAGAATCAAGGTTTTGCATCAGCAGGCCAAACGCGGTGATGTGACAGCCATGGAGGAACTTCACAGGCGGTACCACATCAACAAGATAATGATCGACGGCAAGTTGGTGGACTTGAAGGACAGACTACTGGAATCTTCCAGCGGGGTTCAAAAGAAACGCGCCACCTGAGCTTGATGAGACTCCTCACCGCCGCTGGTAGGAGACTCATCCTTTCGAATAGATAATAATAAATAAGAGCCTCATCGGAACAATTCAGACGAGGCCCAATCTATCCAAAAGTGACCAGCGGAGCCGTATCACGTATTTCTCATAGCGCTACGGGGAT
>CAYGCR010000115.1:0-6083 GCA_964348415.1 uncultured Ignavibacteria bacterium
GTCCCCAGGATTTTCCCCTGTTCCAGGTCAAATGGGACAAAGATATAGCTCTCTAGTTCAGTAGAGGCAGCTAATGCCGCTACAGAATTGGCAAGATTTCCCGTGGAAGCACACGCCACCACCCTAAAGCCGAACTCTTTCGCCTTGGAGAGGGCAACGGAGACGACCCGATCTTTGAAGGAGAGGGTGGGGTAGTTGACGGAATCGTTCTTGATGTAAAGCTCCCTGACACCCAGCACTTTGGCCAAACGGTGTGCTTTGATTAAAGGGGTAAAGCCCACTTCCAAACCCACCGTAGGTTCATGATCCAGTGGAAGGAGTTCCCTGTAACGCCACATGGTCTTCGGCCTACGCATGATTTCTTCCACAGTGAGCCGTTCCTTAATTTCGTCGTAGCGGTACATGACCTCTAGAGGACCGAAGCAAAACTCACACACGTAGATGGGAGAAACATCGTATTTCCTTCCACATTCCCTACATTGTAAGCCATCAACAAATTCCATCGAATCCCTCCTGCCCATATTTCTTAGAAAATTAATAAAGAATTATACGAAAAAGGAGGGGGATGAAACCACCCCCCTCCTTTTCGACCAAGATCTTCGATTGGGCTCAGGGTAGGCGGATATCTCCCTTAACCTCGTCCAAATGCATATCAGACATGTCCATTTCCCAGGAGATCCCCTTAAATGTAATACATTAAGCTCTGACCATCCTCCTTACGAATCCCCAAGATCTCCGCCTTCTCACAGAGGTCTTGGATGGTGACGGAGTCGAAGAAATCCTCCAACTTTTCCCCTGCCTCCTTCCAGATAAGTCGGGTCACACACTCGGTGATACGGTTGCAATCCTTTCCCGACTTCTCGGGGTGAACGCAAAAGACAGGATCCAATCCTCCCTCTGTCACTTGTATGATATCGCCTACCGTGATTTCATCAGGACTTTTGGCCAGTGAGTAACCCCCTGAAGGGCCTCTTTTGCTGACAAGGATACCTCCATTTCTCAATTTCTGGAAAATCTGCTCCAGATACCGAGGGGATATCTCCTGCCTTCTGGCGATATCCTTAATCTGTGCCCCTGCTCCCCCTCCATGGTAGGCGATGTCGAAAACAGCTCTCACACCATAACGGCTTTGCGTTGATAATCTCATGGCCTTACACTAACGTTATTGACCAAATTAATCAAGAAAAATTTGACAAGTGCTTTCTCTTCTGTCCCTCGGACCCTCTCCACGGAGATGCCGAATTTCATTCCGCCTTTAGTAAAGAAACATCCCATCTATGTATTGGTGGTTTATAAAACCTGATTCCCGAATACCTCATTTCAAACGCAAAAGTGTTTGATTCAAGTCAAATAACAAAAAATATGCAAAGTAAGTTAAAATACATGCTGTACTGGGTAAGCCCTGCTGTACCTTTCGGGGTCATTCATTTCCCTTCTTGCGCTTTTCGGATGAGTACCCGCCAGTGATCTTCTTCACGCGTTACGGAAAGTACTTCATGTCCATCCGCGGCTGCACTCGCTGGCACATTCCTAGCGCCTTCTTCATCCAGAAGGACTGATAGGATTTGACCTCCCTTTATTTGCTCAAGAGCGATTTTGGTTTTGACGTAGTTGAGTGGACACACAACACCCCTAAAATCTTTAAAGCTGTCGACACTGGTCTCAGTAATTGTGGGTGGCTGTGTTGGTCGATCTATTGGTTCTGCAATTGAAAACCGGAGTGAGGAGTCCATGTTATCGTATAGGGTTTTTACCGCCCCGATGAGAGAGGCAATATCGTCCGTATTACCATTAAAGGCCCGTTCCGGATCCGGTGCAGAGGCGCTCCGGATGGCGCAAGCGATTAGCTGCTCCAGCATAGGATCCACAAAGCCTTCTGAAAGGAAGTGTTTTCGAAAGAGCGTTAACGCCTCAGCGTCGCTGTTGGGCTGCTCGCCGCGGGTGACCAAAAGGGCGCGAGCAGCGAGGGCTGTGGCTGTAAAGTATCTTCGCTCACTCAGAGCCTCATTAGCGCTTGCTAAGTCCACCTCGATTAGGTCAAACACTCCCGCCCCGCATTCACCTGGTCCTCTACCTGCCAGCGAGAATATGTCTTGTGCACCCCAGTCAAAGTAGTAATTTTTGTCCTTCTCGAACTCTGGGACGTCCCTATAGTCCTGAACAAGATCATCGGCAACCTGTCTGCCCTGGGCTTCAAGAAAAGCTTCAAAGTCTGGGCACTGGGCGGATTTTGAGAAAGCCATGAGAAAGCCCTTGAGGAAAGCCGGAACATTTCGAGCCGGGATCGTCCCTTTGCCACTGGCTAGTTTGGTCTTGCCCTCCTCAACGCGTCCACCCAGTTTGACACCATAACAGGGCACGAGCCGGCCTCTCACCCGCCGCGCCACACCGTAAAGCCCGATCTGTGCGGTAGGATGTCTCCCACAAGCGTTCGGGCAACCGCTGATATTGATCTTCAGGTCACCGAGCGCGGTCAGATCAAGTTCGTTCCGCGAAAATACATCGGCGATGGCTTTTGTAAGGCCTCGCGACCGACATATACCGAGCTTGCACGTAGAAGCCCCCGTGCATGCGACCATATCTCGCAAGACAACTGGTTGGGGGCTGGCCAGACCAAGGTGACCAAGTTTCTTGTGCAATTCAGCCAACTCATTCTCATCAACCCATCGGATAACGGTGTTCTGCCACTGTGTCATGCGGAGCATCCCCTCGCCATGAGTTTCCACAATATCCGCCATCGAATCAAGTATCTCCGCCTCTATGTCGCCGAGGAAGAGGGGAATATTTACGATGTAATAGCCCTGCTGTTTCTGTGGCCTCACACACCTTTTTCGCCAACTGTCAAAGGACGCTTCTGAAGGACCTCTTGCGTTGAGGTCCTTCTTTGTGGCAGGACACCATTCCGGATGCGACAAGGGTCGTAGGTCGGGGCACGAAGGTGGAGCCGCTCGCAATTTCGTTAGCTCCACCTCATACAACCTCTGAAATGCCTCAAACCCGATCTGCTCTATCAGAAAACGAAGGCGCGCCTTATGCTTATTCTTACGGTTGCCGTGTTTGTCAAAGACTCGCTTTACGGCTTCAGCTAAGAGATAAAACTCCGATGCTGGCACAAACTGTTCGAGCGGGTCGGCCACACGGCTATAGGCGCCCATGCCTCCACCCACATAGACCGTAAATCCCGATACATCGCCGCTACGTTTCGCGATAAAGCCGAGGTCGTTGGCAGTGGCACCAGCGCAGTCCTTGCTGCAGCCCGAAAAGGCAATTTTATACTTGCGTGGCAATTCATAAGAGAGGGAATCAGATAACAGGAATTCCGTCAACGCAACCGCATAGGGTGAAACGTCAAAAACTTCCATCCGGCATACTCCCGAGTCATAGCATGCTGTGATGTTCCTCACGGTGTTTCCGCCGCCCCCCTTTGTGGATAGCCCAACATCATGTAGTGCTGCAAGGGCTGGGTAGATTGCATCCAGAGGAACCCGATGCACCTGGATATCTTGTCTTGTGGTAACGTGCAGGATGCCATTTCCGTGTTTCTTCGCGACCTTAGCCAGCCCCCGCATCTGGTGGGGAAGTATTCCCCCCGCCGGGAGGCGAACCCGCAGCATGAATGTTCCAGATTCCCGCTGTTCATAGACACCCATAGGTACACGAAACGCTTGAAAATAGGCAGCGGATACTCCTCCTGCCTTGAATTGTTCCGTCATCTTCCGGAGTTTCTCGAGATCCTCCACCAGACTGCCCAGCAAATGGTAGATGCCTTGCGGTTGTGCGTTTGTATTCATGGTCTTTTCTCCCGCCTCGCGCTCCATGACAGCTTCAGGTGCACTTCGAATATCAGGTGTGAAACTACCCGGCTTAGTCTAACCGGAGAGGTCGGGTTTCCTAGGCATCCACCCAGTTGAGAAGGCCGGGGCTTCACCATTTGAACGAAAACAGTATCCGGAGCGCAAAACTTATCCTTGAGAAATCTTCACCTTGGAGCCTAGATAACGCCGCTGCATTCGCTGGGGTTTCGGGTGGTCAATTTTAAGGGGCCGCGTGTGAATGCCACACTCCCCGCCACACTTGCTCGTCCCCATCCAACGCCCGTCCCGTTCGTCCAGACCGTTCGAGATTCGCGTGCATGGCTCACACCCGAGCGAACGGTACCCTTTGGCGTAAAGAGGGTTCACCGGCACCCGATGAAGCGCCAGATACTGCCAGACTTCCCGCTCGTACCAAATCAGGATCGGATTGAGCTTGATCAGTCCCTGGTCGCGTTCCTCGACTTCCTGGAAATCCGTCCGGGTGCGTCCCTCGGTACAGCGGAGGCCGGTCACCCAACAGGCCACGTTCATTTCCTCGATTGCACAACGAGTGGGCCTAACCTTGAGAATGTCGCAGCAGCGGTCCGGATCCATCTCATGGAGCTTGTTGGGAATAGGTTCGTCGTTGCTGTAAACTTTGAGTTCTGGATATCGGGATACGGTCTGATTCATAAACTCAACGGTTTCCTTTGGCTTGAATCGGGTGGTGACAATGAAGCCTCGGATGTCAGGGCTAACGCGCTTGGCCAGGTGCCAGACGGCCACAGAATCCTTGCCCAGGCTGTTGGCTACCACCAACCGGTCCCCATACTCCTCGTATGCCTCACGGATCAATCCAAGAGAGCGGTCCACCTTTTGAGCTAAGTTGAGACCCTCTGCGAGGCACTTAGTATCTTCATGTCTTGCGCTGACCAGCATGTTTTTTCCTCCCCTCGTTTTCTAGATCTGGCCCTTGGGCGGCTTAGCCTGACCGAAAGGCAACCAGGGTTTTTGCTATGCTATGCTTCAGCAAAAACGCCGCCGGCCAATTCTTATCGGTTTTCACAAACCCCTTCCTGGTCTAGTCCTTTGCCACTTACCGAGGCAGCCGATGGCTTTTCCTGTTAGACTTCAGGTTTTCCCTGGTTCTCAAGATATTCCTCATAAAAACTCACATATTTAAAGGCGTTGTCCGGAACGACGACGACAGCCACGCCTCTTTCTTTTTCCGCAAAGGAGAGAGCAGCAGACACAACGGCCCCTGTAGATGGCCCAACCAGAAGGCCCTCCTCCCTGGCCAGCCGTATGGCAGTCTCATAGGCCTCCCTGTCTTCCACTGTCACCATTTCGTCAACCACGGATCGATCGAAGATAGGGGGCTCCCTCGACTCCTGGAAATTCTTGAGACCGGGAATCCTGTGGTTCTTTTGAGGCCCAATCGCGACGACCCGAATGGCCTGATTTTTCTCTTTCAGAAAACGTCCAACTCCTGAAACGGTTCCGCAGGTTCCGAGGCCCGCAAAGAAGTGGGTGATTCTCCCCTCTGTTTGTTGCCAGATCTCGGGCCCTGTGGTTTCGTAATGGGCTCGAACATTATCAGGGTTTTCATATTGGTTTGGCATAACATATTTCCCTTGATGGGCTTTGCTTTCCGCAAAAGACTTGGCCAGGGCAATGGCTCCATCCTTAGGATGATTCACAGGGCAGAGGTTATCTGGCGTGGGCCACACTTCCGCCCCAAGGAGTCTGAGGAGCGTCTGTTTTTCCTCCGGAATGGCCTCGGGGATTGTGATCGTTGTTTGGTAGCCCTTGACATTGGCAATGGCGGTCAAAGCAATTCCTGTGTTACCAGAAGTAGGTTCTACTAATCTCCGGCCATTCAGCAGGCCTCGTTCCATAAGACCATCGATAAGGTACTTGGCGGTCCGATCCTTGATGGAACCAAAGGGATTGAACCACTCCATTTTGCCATAAATCTCAAAGGATGGGCTGAGATTGATTCGACCCAGCTTAACCATTGGCGTCGGATTGTCAGGGTTCGCGATCATTTGCGTGATATCTTGATAAACCCTCCTTCTATGATCAAGGTTATTTGGCGTGTCTTGGACAACGAGTTTACGGCCAAAAGTGCGGTAACTCATGGTCATTTCCCCCCATTGGAGCTGAATTCACATCCCCACAAATGTTCAGAGAGCCTATCAATCCTCGGAGCCACACCGCAGAGAGGGCATTGAGGATTTTTCCTTATCTTGAAACGCTCGAATGTGACTGTCAGACCATCAAAGCACA
>CAYGCR010000116.1:0-5921 GCA_964348415.1 uncultured Ignavibacteria bacterium
GCTGGTTGAGAAGATAAGATTGCATGCAGACAAGCTGGTTGATATAGAAGAGATGGAGATGGAGGATGCGGAGGTGGTGATCTTCTCCTATGGAATAAGCTCGCGTGTGTCCATCCCCGCCCTTCAAAAGGCAAGAAAAGAAGGCATAAAAGTTGGGCTGCTCCGTCCCATCATAGTCTGGCCATTTCCGGAGAAGAAAATCAGAGAACTGGCCAGCAAGGTCAAGGCTTTTGTGGTGGTAGAGATGAACTACGGGCAGATGTTCTATGAGGTCCAAAGGTGCGTCTGCGAAAAGGCCAAGACGCTTCTGGTTCCACACGGGGGAGGATGGGTGCACGACCCGGAGGACATATATAAAGCTATTAAGGAGGCGGCAAAATGAAAGCTACACAGACAGCACCACCGGCTGAGGTGGCAGAACACCCGATGGAGGCCTTGCTGCGGATGGATCGCATACCACATATCTGGTGCTCCACCTGCGGCATAGGAACCGCGGTGACCGCCTTTGCCGAAGCTCTAAAAAAGATCGACACGCCGTTGGAGAAGGTGGCTGTTGTATCCGGCATAGGTTGCTCGGGCAGAATCGCAGGTTACATTAAGCTGGATTCTTTCCATTCCACTCACGGAAGGGCAGTACCGTTCGCCACCGGGCTCAAACTGGCGAATCCGGAGCTCAAGGTGGTGGTCTTCAGCGGAGACGGTGATATCGCGGGAATCGGGGGAAATCATTTGATCCACGCCGCCCGCAGGAACATGGACATCGTAGTGCTGTGCATCAATAATTTCATTTACGCCATGACCGGTGGTCAGGTGGCTGCCACTACGCCTCTTACCGCTAACACTTCCACCTCCCCTTACGGCAACTTTGAATATCCGTTCAATCTTTGTCACCTGGCGGAATCCTGCGGTGCGGTTTACGTTGCCCGCTGGACTGCTTTACACGTGAGAAGATTAGCGCGATCCATGACGGAGGCATTGAACAAGAAAGGCTTCTCTTTCATTGAGATCATCTGCCCTTGCTCCACCATCTATTCCAGGAGAAACAGGCTGGGCACCGGGCTGGATCTGATGAAGTTCTACCACGACAACAGCGTTATCCAGCATGGTGCAGATACCCGGGAGCTGAATATCGAGTTCCAGAAAAGAATCATCGTGGGCAAGTTCATCGATCGAGAAAAACCGACCTTCCTGGATGCTCACAACGAATGGATGAAGAAGGTTCTGAAAGATAAATTCGTACCGCATGGAGGTCCCCAATGCTGACAGAGTTGAGAATAACCGGATTCGGCGGACAGGGCGTGATACGCTTCGGATACCTCCTGGGAAAAGCGGCATCAATCTATGACGGAAAACAAGCCACCATGACCCAGAGCTTCGGACCGGAAGCCAGGGGGAGCGCCTGCAGCTCTCAGGTGGTGATATCGGATGATCGGGTTCTTTATCCCTACGTCACGGTTCCTCATGTGGTAGTGGCCATGTCCCAGGAAGGATTTGCCAAGCACGGTGAGAACATCAGAGAAGGAGGAACTCTCATCATGGATGAAGATCTGGTCAAGCCGGAGCGGACAAAGAAAGGGGTGAACGTTTTTGCCATACCATCCACGCGGTTCGCTGAGGACATGGGTGCGAAAATCGCGGCGAACATCGTCATGTTTGGCTTCTTTACAGCCGTGACCGAGCTGGTCAAACCGGAATCCGCCAAGAGGGCTATACAGAGCTCCTTCAGAGAGAAACTGATCGATCTCAACCTGAGGGCGTTTGACAAGGGATACTCATACGGGCAAGAAGCTCTGGGGAAAGGAACTCAGGCCAGAACTGGAGCCAAAGCAGGCGGATAGCTCGAGAAGGACTAATATGCGAAATCACCCAGGACGGTAGTTGCAGGCTCCAGCCTGCGCATGGCTGCGCACGCTGAAGGGTGCGGCTACCATTTCCTGAAGATAAATCTGGAGGAATGGTGGAGGAAAAGGTGAAGGAGAAAAAGGGTGCGCTGGTAATCGGGGGAGGAGTGGCCGGCATTCAAGCCGCGCTGGATTTGGCGGATGCCGATTTCCAGGTCTATCTGGTGGAAAGATCATCCACCCTGGGCGGAAGGATGGCCCAGATAGACAAAACCTTCCCCAGCATGGACTGCGCCATCTGAATTCTGGGTCCGCGCATGCTGGATGTCGGTCGACATCCTAACGTAAAGCTGTGGAGCCACTCCGAGGTGGTAAAGGTTGAAGGGGAAAAGGGAAACTTCAGAGTTACCGTCAGAAGAAATCCCCGGTTTGTCAACGAGGATACCTGTGTGGGGTGCGGTGACTGCGCCAAAGCATGTCCGGTCATAGCACCCAACTATTTCGATCTGGGAATGGGTGCAAGAAAAGCCATCTATGCGCCGTTCCCTCAGGCCTCCCCTCGTACCTATGTGATAGACCGGGAAGTCTGCTTGAATAAAACCATCTTAGTCTGCGAAAACTGCTCTCGCGCCTGTAAGCTCAAGTGCATCGATTTCGACATGCTTCCCAAGGAGGAGACCGTTGAGGTGGGCGCCGTCGTGGTCGCCACCGGGTTCGACGAGTACGATCCCCGCAGTCTTACCAATTACGGATATGCCCGTTATGAGAACGTTCTGACCGGGCTGGAGTTCGAACGAATTCTGAATGCCTCCGGACCTTCAGGTGGCCACCTGGTGCGTCCTTCGGACATGAAAACTCCCAGGACGCTAGCCTTCATGCAGTGCGTCGGTTCCAGGTCGGTCGGCGACCGGGGCTATCCCTATTGCTCATACTTCTGCTGCATGAACACGGTCAAGAACGCGCTTCTGGCGAAAACCCACGAGCCGAATATCGATAAGATCTACATCTTCTACATGGACATAAGAGCTTTCGGCAAAGGGTACGAGGAACTGTGCCTGCGCGCCAAAGAGGATCCGGACGTGATCTTCTACAAGGGAAGGCCCGCCAAAATCGAAGAGGATCCGGATACCAAGGACTTGATTATCTTCATCGAGAATACGGAAACCAAGGAAGTGGAAAAGATCAGAGCGGATATTACCATCCTCTCTGCGGCCGGCGTCCCTTCCGCAGGGACTGCTAGCCTGGCCAGGATTCTGGGAATCGAACTAGACCAGACTGGCTTTTTCAAGCAAAAAGACCCCATATCGTTTCTCGAATCCACTCGCGAAGGCATCTACCTCTGTGGCAGCGCAGCCGGGCTTAAGGACATCACTGATTCGGTGGCCATCGGTTCAGCCTCAGCTCTGAAGGTTTCCGAGCACCTCAAAGGTCAACAGGTGAAAAGAGAGGCCGTCGAAGTTGAGCCGATCAAGACGGACGGCCAGCCCAGAATCGGGGTCTTCGTCTGTCACTGCGGAACCAACATCGGCGGGGTGGTGAATGTGGAAGAGATGGAGCAGTATGCCAAGTCGCTGCCCGGAGTGGTGCACGTGTGCCGGGATCTGTTCGTGTGCTCCGACGGAACCCAGAGGTTGATGCAGGAAAGGATTAAGGAACACAATCTGAACCGGGTTGTTGTGGCCGCCTGTACTCCCCGCACTCACGAACCCATATTTCAGGAAACCTGTCGAAGAGTCGGACTTAACCCCTATCTTTTTGAGATGGCAAACGTGCGGGATCAATGCTCCTGGGTCCATTCGCACGAGCCGGAAGCAGCCACCGGAAAAGCCAAAGACCTGCTTCGCATGGCAGTTGCCAGAGCATACCATCTTGAGCCGCTGGAAAGAAGACAGGTCCCCATGAATCCTGAAATTCTGGTCATCGGCGGCGGCATCTCTGGAATTCAGGCTGCCTTGGATCTGGCTATCAAAGGTGAGAAGGTTACTCTGATCGAAAAGGAAAGAGAACTTGGGGGACGGGTAGCAAAGCTGGACAAGCTTCTGGGCAGCGAAATCACCGGAAAGGAGTTCATCAAAGGCAAGCTGGAGGAGCTTAAGAAAAGAAACGTCAAAGTTCTCACTGCTACCACGATCAAAGAGGCAACCGGCTTTGTGGGGAATTTCGAGATAACCTTAGAGACACAACCTTCAGGAAAAGCCAAGAAACCGAAGACGGAGAAGGTACAAGCCGGCGCAGTGATTTTAGCCGTCGGCTCCGATCTTTACGATCCCGGGGGCAAGTTCGGATACGGCAAGTTCTCTAACGTTTTGACCAACATGGAACTGGAAAAGCTGCTGGTAGAGAGCAAAGCGGAATTGACCATAGCCAACAAGAAGCCAGGAAACGTTGCCTTCATCCAGTGCGTGGGTTCAAGAGAGAAGGGCGGAAACGAATATTGCTCTCGATACTGCTGTCAGGTAGCCATAAAGCAGGCCATTCAGCTTCAGGACCGAGGTATCAACTCTGTGGTCTACTACCGGGACATTCGGACCTTTGATAAAGGAGCAGAAGAGCTCTATCGAGAGGCCAGGGGCAAAGGTGTTCTGTTCCTCAAGTACGAAGAGGATCAGCCACCGGAGGTGATGGGGGACAAGAGAGCGACCCTGATCAAGCTGTACCAGCCTCTATACAACAGGCACCTGGAGTTGCTGGCGGATGCGGTGATACTATCGGTGGGGATGGTGCCCCATGAGAAGGACTTTGCCCAGCTGCAGAATCTGTTTAAGCTTCCCAGAGGGTTGGATGGGTTCTTCCTGGAGAGACACTCCAAGCTGGGCCCGGTAGAGACTAATACCGCAGGCATCTTTATCTGCGGCTGTGCTAATGCTCCAAAGGGAATCTCCGACAGCCTGTTCTCCGCTCAGGCGGCTGCAGGCAAGGCCGCAATCCTGACATCCAGAGATCATATCGAGCTGGAGCCGGTGGTCTGCCAGGTGGTGAACAAGGACTTGTGCAGAGCTTGCGGGATATGTGTGAAGATATGTGAGTTCAACGCGCCGCAGCTCGTGGACAGAGGCGATGGAGTGATGGTTTGCGAAATAAACGAAGCCTTGTGCAAAGGCTGCGGCACCTGCGCTTCCTATTGTCCGACTAATGCCATCACTGCTCGCCACTTTACCGACGAGCAGATTGATGTGATGATAGACTCGCTGCTTGTGTGGGACAAGTAGCGGGGAGTAGTACACGTAGGTCCGAAGTTTCCGTTACGATTTTCGGAGACAAGATGCCGGATAGGCCTGTCGCTTATATCCGACCTGCAAGCTGAGCCAAGCGAAATAGGGTGCGCCTAAGAAGCGCCATCAGATGCACTTAGTAACGGCAACATTTCTAGCATTCGGATTGGCTATGGACGCTTTTGCCGTATCTATATCAAGCGGAATAACTATAAGGAATCCGAGAATTGAGAACGCTTTGAAGATCGCCATATTTTTCGGAGCGTTTCAGGCATTCATGCCGGTTATTGGATGGTTGGCCGGGCTAGGCTTAAGAGAATTGATATCCGAGGTCGACCATTGGATAGCTTTCGGTCTTCTGTCCCTGATCGGCTGCAGAATGATTTATGAATCGACCAAGGTAAGATCGGAAAGAAAAATACTCAATCCACTAAGTCTTGGTGTGCTGTTGGTACTCTCGGTTGCCACCAGCATCGACGCCCTGGCCGCTGGTGTAAGCCTGGCATTCTTGGAAATACCAATTCTATTCACCGTCATCATAATCGGGGCCGTGACCCTTATACTATCGTTTGTCGGGGTTTTTGTCGGGGATAGGTCAGGACATTTCTTCGAGAATAAGGCAGAATTCGTCGGCGGGCTCGTTCTGATCGGAATCGGGACGAAAATATTGATTGAGCATACGTTCTGATGAACATAGACGCGATGCATGATACCACGTGGTTTTGAGGAAACGCCCTTATGAAAAAGCAATCAGACAACTTCGATCCCAGAATCGTCGTCTTCGCCTGCAACTGGTGTTCTTATGCCGGAGCGGATACTGCCGGGGTTGGCAGGATGCAGTACCCGCCCAACGTAAGACTTCTCCGGG
>CAYGCR010000117.1:0-5871 GCA_964348415.1 uncultured Ignavibacteria bacterium
CTTACACATCGATCAACTCGAAAAAATCATCACAGACCTTCTGCAGGAATAGACAAATTAACTCGGTCATTGCGAGCGAAGCGAAGTAATCTCTATGCTACTTGAGAGAATGGTTTGAGATTGCTTCGTCGTCCCGCCAGAGGCGGGACTTCTCGCAATGACGTTTCTGTGATGGCCTAGTGGTTATGTTCAAGACCACGGTGGTGGGAAGCTACCCGAAGATAACCGAGGACAAGACCGCGGTAAACCTTCGCAGGGCGCGCAACAGGTTTGACCAGAAAAAGATTTCGGCAAAAGAGTTGGAGAAGGCCTATCAGGAGACAATCAAGAGGGTGATAAGGGAGCAGGAGGAGGCTGGCATTGACCTGATCACGGATGGACAGATTCGCTGGGACGACCTGGTCGCACCGTTTGCCAGAAACATCCAGGGAATCGAAATCGACGGACTGCTGAGGTTCTTCGACAATAATTTCTACTATCGCCGGCCCGTCATTAAATCGAAAGTCTCATTTCGCAACTACTCTGTGGTCGATCAGTTCACGTTCGCCAGGGTCAATGCTAAGAATGAAGTCAAGCAGGTCATTCCCGGAGCATTCACCTTTGCTAAGCTGTCCATAGATGAATTTTATCACAACGAGGAAAGGCTGGTTTTCGACATTGCACAGATATTGCATAAAGAAGCAGAGAGATTAGTCCAGGAAGGAGCGAAGGCAATACAGATCGACGAGCCATCGCTGTGCGCTCATCCGGACAAGTTAAAGCTCGTCGAGGAGTCTTTGAAGATAATCACCGGGGAAACTCAAGCCAAATTCGCCCTCTATCTTTACTTCGGATCGATCAAGGAACTGGTGCCTGAGTTGTTTGAGCTTCCGGTTGATATAATTGGGGCGGATGTAGTGAGCAAAAAGGAAAACCTTGATGCGCTCTTGGAATACGACGGGAAAAAGGAAATCGGGCTAGGCTGCGTGGATGCGAGAAGCATCAGGATGGAGAGCCAGGCTGAACTGATCGCTCTGTTTGAAACGGTCGCCAAAAAGATACCGGCAGACAAGATTTACATCAATCCTTCATGCGGATTGGAATTTTTGCCTAATGCGGAGGCGCAGAACAAACTCAAGAACATGGTGGGGGCAGTGCGTAAATTTAGCAGATGAGTAAATACAAGATGCAAAAAGCGGAGGAGCGTGAATGAGGGTAACGACAGCACTCTTTCTTCTTGCGTTTCTCCATGTTGCCTACGGTTTGCCTGCAAATGCGCTGGAGATCGAAGGCGGGCAGATTATAGATGTGGTGGTCGCGGATAGTGGTTTCTCTGATACAACCTTTGTCACGGAGCTCCATGAGGGATGGCTTCCAGAGGGACCAAGGAGCTTTGACATTGACACAGATGGCAATATCTATGTTTTGGATTGGTTAGGCAGCCGAGTACAGAAATATGACAAAACCGGGAAATGGATATTTACCTTCCCAGTAATATTCGAAGAAGAGCGGAGCCGGGGAAAGCTAGACATACGCGACATAGCTGTGGACAATTCGGGGGATGTTTATGTTACAATGCCGTATAGCCGGTTGTGGAACCTTGGTATAAGGAAGTTTTCATCGGAAGGAAGATTTCTTTACCAAATTCCCGATGTAGCTGAACAACAGTCTAAGAGGAAAGAGAAAAAACCGGCTCCTTTTCCTGTGTTGGATTGGCTCATTACGGTGGATCGAAGCGGCAGGGTCTACAATGCAGGTGGAATCTCATTCCAGAGCATTCGCGTCTTCAGTGAAGGCAAGTTGAAAACAAGGATCCCCCACAACGACGGTTATCGCGATGTAGGAGTGGTGCAAAAAGAAGCTGGAAACGACATCTACTTCAGAGAAAACAAATATCTATTGAGGACAAGCTTGGAGGATTTTGTTGAAACGGGACGGATCGATACGGTAGCTGTTCTTCCGGACGAACTCAGATGGTACAAGTTTGCTGATGATAAAATGAGGGAAGTTGGGTGGGTGGAGCGTCCGTTGACACTAATAGGTTTTGACAAGGACAACTGTTTTTACTTCTATCAGACAGAGAATCTGTATGGCCAGAGGGAGATAGGCATTTGCTTCACTTATCGTATATTCAAATATCTCCTTAAGGGTAACGAGTTAGTATACGATGGAAAGGTACAGATAGACCTGGAGAGAGATAAGCCAGAATGTTCTGAAAAAGAACTCTTCAGATTTAGCCAACAATTCATCGTCTCCGGCGACGGCACCCTATACTTCCTGCACGGCACGGTCGACACAGTGAAGGTCAGCAAGATAATAATGGATTAGTCTCTTGATGAATCGGCATTAGTCTCAAGATCCCGCCAAGGGCGGGAGAAATGCCGATGCCAAGCTTCGGGAATTCCTATTCCCGAAGCATCAGATTTATATTCACCCCCTCACCTTTTTCCTCTCCCCAGAGGGGAGAGGAGATATCTTTCCCCTCCCTTGATGGGAGGGGATTAAGGGGAGGGTGAAAGACCCCTCACCCATTTGCCTCCGCACACAGGATCGCTGCCCCGATGAACCCTGCATCATTGCCTAGCTTAGCTTTGACCACCTTCAAACCCTTTGTGGCAGACGGAAAAGCTCTCCTCTTTACCTCTTTTTCAATTCTGCGAATGAAACTCTGCCCGCCCTTTGATACGCCCCCGCCAATCACCACCACTTCAGGGTTCAAAAGATTCACTGCGCTGGCAATACCTGCTCCTAAATATGCGCAAGCCTGGCTTATGATAGTGGACGCTAAAGCGTCTCCCTCCTTCTCGGCTTGAAAGATGACTTTAGTTGTAAGCCTGTCCAAGTCCCCTCTAACCAACCTACGCATAACTGATTTTCTGCTTCTTCGGAGAAGTCTTTTCGCGTCTCTTACCATGGCAGGTGCGGAGGCATACATTTCCAGACAGCCGATTCCTCCACAGTTGCATTTGCGCCCGTTGTGGCATATGCTCATGTGACCGAATTCGGCCCCAGCGAAGTTAGAACCGTGAAAGAGCCTTCCCTCCAGGATTATTCCTCCTCCGATTCCAGTGCCCAGAGTCAGACAGAGCGCATCTTTGTAACCCTTGGCAGCGCCAAATTTGAATTCAGCCAGAGCCATGACATTAGCATCGTTGTCCACACATACCGGGAACGTGAAATGGTTTGACAGCCATTCTTTCAAATTCACATTCACCATCTGCGGAAGGTTGGGACACGATCCTTCGATTCTCCCTGTCTGAAGGTTTACCGTCCCCGGCGAGCCAACTCCTATCCCTGTTATTCTGATCCGCCTCTTATCTGCATAAGCCAGTGATTTCTCGACGGCCCTGTTTATATTCTGAAGAATTGCCTCTCTTCCCAAGTTGACCTGTGCTGACAGGCTCCCCTTATGCAAAACCTCCCCTTTTTCGGCAACCACACCGTACTTGATGTCGGTGCCCCCGAGATCGACTCCGATGAAACAGCGTTTGTCCATATCGTTATGGTGAAGTGTTAACCCTCGAAGTTCTCTGCGGAAAGAGGTTTACAGTTTGCCGTTCACTTCCAAAACTTTTCCGGATTCTGAGATGCTACCGTTTGTTGTACGTCTCGATTCCCTTAGCCAGAATCCTCATGGCCTTCTTCAAGTCGTCCACATTCAGAACGTAAGCTATCCGAGCCTCGTCCTTACCCTTTCCCGGCGTGGCATAGAAGCCGGGCCCGGGAGCGATCATGGTGCTTTCTCCATCCAGGCTGAAGTCGGTGAGCATCCACTTGGTGAAATCCTCGATATCCTTGACCGGCAGCTTCGCCATAATGTAAAACGCTCCGTTGGGCTTAAGACATACCGCTCCGGGAATCTTCATCAGTTCGTCGTAGACCGTATCTCTTCGTTTTTTGTATTCTGCTGCCATCGTTTCGAAATAGTCATCTTCGATTTTGAGTGCCGAAGCCGCCCCGAATTGCTCGATGGATGGCGAGCACAATCTGGCTTGCCCCATCCGCAAAGCGGCATCTATCACCTGTTGGTTCTTTGACACCATGCAGCCGATCCTGGCGCCGCAGGCACTGTACCGTTTGGAAACCGAATCCAACAGGATGGCACGATCCGCGATGCCTTCCATGTGCATGATGCTGGTATGCTTTCCCTCGTAGATGAACTCCCTGTAAACCTCATCCGATAGCACGAAGAGATCATGCTTTTTGGCGATGTCGGCTATCATCTCCATCTCCTCGCGCGTGTAAACCGTGCCGGTAGGATTGTTGGGGGAGCAGATAAGGATGGCACGAGTCCTTGAGGTAATCTTGTCCTCGATCTCCTCTTGCGGCGATAGACGAAAACCGTTCTCAGCTCGAAGAGTGATCGGCATCAGCTTCACGTTCGCCATTTGGGCAAAACCGTTATAATTGGTGTAAAAGGGCTCAAATACTATGATCTCATCACCTGCATCGGCCACAGAGATCATGGCGAAGATTATGGCCTCACTCCCGCCGGTGGTAACCTGGATGTCCTTTTCTTCCACGAGAATTCCTTTTCTTTTGTAGTATTCAACCAGTCCTGAGAGGTACTTCTGGCTTCCTTTGGAATTGCCGTAAGCCAGGACCTCTTCCTTATAATTCCGAACAGCATCCATAAACTCAGGAGGAGTTGGGATATCCGGCTGCCCGATGTTGAGGTGATAGATCTTTACGCCTTTTTTCTTTGCCTCGTCAGCGAAAGGCACCAACTTCCTTATAGGCGACGGAGGCATGTCGTTGGCTCTTGTGGAAAGGTGTGGCGGTGTCATAAAGTCTCCTTTTCTTCATGGATAACAACCTGCCCTGGAACGAAAGTAAATAAATCCAGCGTCCTTGTCAAATTGAAAATCTGGCCGGAGCCAGAAACGAAGTAGAAACTCAGCACTTCTTAGGTGTATGCCCCGGTCAACGACGTGATTATACGCACGTTGGGCATGGCATAAGTCCTGTCGCCAGCGGCTCACGGCGAAGCGACGGAAGGGCCTGTTCACAGGGATGCGCCAAGGCTAGTCACGTACCGATATTGAGGTTGCGAATCCGGTCTTCAGATTAAGAGATTGAAGCATCCTGGATGCTTGACCGACGCTCAACGGCGGGAATTGGGGGATTTTTTCTCTTGACAGAGTGGAGGTGGCTGGGTATAATGAGGAATTGAGGCTCTGAAAAGGCGAAGGGACGTGAGTTTCTGAAGCCCAGAAAGGAGGGAGAACCTTCCACAAAGCAAAAAGTTTTTGAGAGCTGGGTTGAGGCGACAGTCTGAGAGCTTTAAGTATCAGCATCCAGATTCATAACTCACTCAACCAGGCTTTCGCTACTCAGCCCCGCGTTTCGCGGGAATTTCGACATGGCTGAGGAAACAAGGTATGAGCCGGAAACGATTTTGGGCTTTGGAGCTTACGAAAGTCTGTTTTTGCAAAGTCATGCCGAGTTGCGGTGCGATGTTTCTGCCATATAACTCGGCTTTTTTAGACTATCTCAAGCAGGAGTTCACAGTTTGCAATCAAGACCTCTGAAATTGTCTCTGACTGTCTTCCTGTTTATCTTGAATCTGGTAGTTGCGCCCAACCGGATTCTGGCTCAGGACGATATGCCAGAACCGGTTCCCACCTCTATCCCGGTCCCAGCCGAGCCGGCGCCAGTTCTGGAGAGAAGCATAGATCCCTCGGAGTACATAGTCGGCACCGGAGACGAGCTCTCCATAGACATCTGGGGGCAGATATATGTCAACTACGTTCTCACCGTCACCCCGGAAGGTGACTTACTGATTCCCAGAGTGGGGAGAGTCGCCGTCGGGGAAAAGCCTTTGACCGACGTCAAGAATGTTATCCGGAAGGCTGTTCTCAGAGCCTATCGTAACGCTCAGGTGACGGTTAC
>CAYGCR010000118.1:0-5826 GCA_964348415.1 uncultured Ignavibacteria bacterium
AGAGAAGTTCGACGAGAGTCGGGGCTGCAGTTTCACCTCCTTTGCCGTCTGGTGGATAAGGCAGGCGATTTACAAGGCGATTTCCTGGCAGTCCAGAACGATACGTCTGCCTTCGACCAGGGTCAACGAGCTGCTCCGGATCGAAAAAGCACGCGGGGAGCTTCGGAGCTACCGGGGTAGAGAGCCTGAAACAGGGGAAATCACACAGTTTCTCCACATGGACCAAGGCCGTATTCCCGAACTCCTCCAAATATCAAAGAATGCCATGTCTCTCGATTCCCCTGTGATTGACGAGGAGGAATCCTCTTGCCTGAGCGATTTTTTACAAGACTCCTCCAATGAATCTCCAGACAAACTCGCAATCCAGGAATCTCTGAAGAATGAGATAAACGGGTTACTCGAGACCCTGCCAAAGAGAGAAGCCGATATTCTGCAGCATCGTTTTGGATTGAACGGGCATAATCCAGTCTCCCTTCAGAGCTTAGGCCATAAGTTTCGCCTATCCAAAGAACGTATCAGACAGATTGAAAATCAGGCTTTAGAGCGCCTGCGGCCCGCAGCCAAACTCAGGTCTCTCGATGCCTATATAAATTAAGAATGCCGAAATAGCCCGGAGGCAGAGGATTAGATCTGGTTGAGGCACCCCTCCGGGCTAAGGCAACAGGAGGAAGACAGATGGACCGAATTGCTAATTTTATTATTCGATTTCGCTGGCCAGTTATAGTGGTTATCGCCATCTTGACTGTGTTTTTTGGCTGGCAGGCGACAAAGATCGGTATCAACGCCGATTTCTCAACGTACCTCAACCAAACCGATCCTCTGGTGAAGGAATACAACCGGGTCGGTGATGTGTTTGGAGGTAAAGAAATGGGCTACGCTCTTGTCACTACAGACAACGTCTACACGGCCGACAACCTGCGGTTGATCAAAGACCTCACCGAGGCCTACAGCAGCGTCGAAGGTCTGGTCTATGCCATAAGTCTTTCCAACACGATCGACTTTCGCAAGACCGATTGGGGTCTGGAGGTAGGAGAGCTTCTCGAGGAGAGCGAGATGCCCGAAACGGCCCAGCAGCTGGATGCGTTCAGAAGTAGAGTCGAACAGAACGACCGTTACGTCGGGAACCTGGTCTCCGAGGACGGCACCGCAGCGGTCATCATGCTCAAGTTTGCAGGAAAGGCGAGTCAGTTTTTCACGGCGCTGCGGGCAAAGGCGGCTACCGATGCCGTCCTGCAGTCAGCTGGATTCGCCTCCGACACTGCTGTTTACTTCGGAGGTATGCCATTCCTCGTCTACAACACGACACTGCTCATATCCGACAATATCAGAGTTTTGGTTCCGATCATGCTCCTGGTCCTGGTATCGGTTCTGTTTATTGCCTTTCGCCACTGGGCCGGCGTGCTGTTCCCTCTTATGGTCGTGGGAGTTACGGTTGTTTGGATGCTGGGATTGGCGAGCATGAACGGGATGGAGCTCACCATTCTGACCAGCTTCGTGCCGGTTGTCCTGATGGCTTTGGGCAGCGCCGACGCCATCCATCTCCTAAAGGCCTATTTCGAGCACAGACGGGCCGGTGGCACCCCGGCTGAAGCTTCACGCGGCGTCTACCGGCAGATGGGCGTTCCGATCGTGTTGACGACGATTACCACCGGGATCGGCTTCTCCTCTCTGGTCTTCACCAAGTTCTCCATAATCAAGCAGTTCGGCATGCTCGCCGCCTCAGGCGTAATTATCGCCCTGATAGTGACACTGACTCTGTTACCGGCCCTGCTCTCATTCGGGATAACCGTAAAGCCTGCGCCTCAGCGCACCCGGAGCCGCAAGCCCCTTATGGACCGCTTCGGGGCAATGGTCTACAGGAGCAAGTTTGTCCCTGTAATTGCTGGTGTCCTGGTTGTTATCGTAAGCGCGCTCAGCGTGCCTCGAATCGTGAAGGATGTCGATTGGTCCCTGTGTCTGAAGAAAGGCAGCGGCCCCTTCCACGCGGAGATGCTGCTTCGTGAGAAGTTCGGCGGCTCTCTTCCCATTCAGGTTCTCGTGCAGGGTGATTTGAAAGACCCGGCCGTTCTGAACCTGTTGCGCGCAGTCGAGCGACGTTTGGAGGTGACGCCGACCGTTAACAAATCACTGTCCGTCGCCGCTGTCATCGCCGAGATGAACGATGCGATGAATGACCGCTACGCCATACCGCAAAACCGTCAGGGCGTCGCTAATCTGTGGATTCTCACCGAGGGCGAGGAGGAGATACAGATGATAGTCGCCGACGGCCAGCAGGAGGCTCTTATCAACGCCAAGCTGGGCACGTGGGAAACCGAGCCCTTGGTCGCGGCGGTGGCAAGCGTAGATGCTCATCTTTCGGGTTTGCCGAAAAAGGTAACCGTGGTCGACCTGAGCCAGGCTCCTCCGGCTGCACGTATAGAGATACTGAAGCTGAAAGGCCAGCAGATCGCGCAGGAGTTGAGCTGGGATCTGCAGAAGTACGGGTTAAGCTTAGGTAACGATGATCTTCTTCGGGTAGTGGAGGCTGCTTCGACCGTCAGGGCCGACAGCCAACTTCGCCACAGGGTCCGTCTCGCAGTAGAAGCGTATCTGAGGAGCTCGGAGGCGGAAGTCGTGCTGGCGGAAGCGGATATACAGCCGGTGGCCGTATCGATTGCGGAAAACCTCGACGAGAGCCTTGTCCCGGATGCCTCTCAGATCACTGAAAGCCTTTACATGGCCGATCGAGCCATGCATCCAGAGGATGCCTCGTTCCTGGCCGAATCCCTCCAGCGGGTAGTGGAGGCGAGCATCGGTGAAGCACGCATCGCTTTTGCTATGCAACGCCTGCAGGAAATGATGCCCGGATTGTTGACGAAAGGTCAGAATCTCCTGCGGGACATCAGAGGCACACTCTGGCAGGTCAATGAAGGCCTCGCCTATGTCGACAGCGCCGTCGCTGTTGATCTTCTCTCCGAGAACAGCGCCGCGGTACTCAGGGATGTGGATCTGAAGCTCAGCCAAACCGGTCTGGCGCCGGTGTTGAAAAGAATGGAGGAAGAGCTTATCCCGACACAGGTGGCGAGCCTGATGATCACTGTTGTTTTCGTGATCATTCTGCTTTCGTTCATCTTCCGCACTGCCATCGGTGGGCTCCTGGCCGTGATCCCCATCATCTTAACCGTGTTGGTCAATTTTTCCGTCATGGTCTACCTCGATATCGGATTGGACTCCTTCACCGCCATGATCGCTTCGATCGCAATCGGAGTGGGCATAGACTATGCCATCCATTTCCTCTCCCGCTTGCGGGACGAGCTGAGAGTGGACGGCAATGAGCTTGCAGCCCTGAAGCGCACAGCCAATACAACGGGCGTGGCTATCATCGTCAACGGGCTCGCGGTGGGGCTGGGATTTGCGGTGCTGCTATTCGCCGGTGGCCAGCATCTCCGGCGCTTCGGAGGATTGACAAGCCTGACCATGGTTGTAAGCGGTCTTTTTACGCTTACGGTTCTACCCTCACTGTTCCTGCTGCTCAAGCCTGCCTTTATCAAGAAGGCTATCGCCCAGGGAAAGGAGAGTGAGAGGGCTGGGACAATCGAATCGGCCTTGAAGCCCCCCGTACAGACAGAAGTGCTGCAACGGGGATAGAGCTGAATACCAAGGATTCAAGAACTTTTACTTAGGAGGTAAATGTAATGAAGAAACTACTTGTTGCGACTTTCATCGTTTATGCGGCTTGGGCTGCGCCCTTGAGCGCCCAGGATGCGAAGAGCGTTCTCTCTGCCATCGATCGGGTAGCGACTGCTCCGAAGGACGTAAGCATGGATCAGACAATGACTCTGCGCACAACGAGCGGCTCCGAGAAGACCAGACAGATTACGGTCTACCAGAAGGGCAACGAGCTGAGGATGGTGCGATTTCTCTCACCGGCCGATGTGCGGGGCGTTGGATTTTTGAGGCTGGATGCAGAGAAGCTGTATCTCTATATGCCGGCGTTCCGGAAGGTCCGGCGCATAGCCTCCTCAGCCACGAACCAGAACTTCATGGGGTCTGATTTCACCTACGAGGATATCTCGCAGAGCGAGTACACAAAGGACTACACCGCCGAATTGCTGGAGGAGCGGAATGGTCAGTACGTGCTTGAATTGACACCCCGTACAGGTTCCGACGTGAGCTACCGCAAGCTGATCATGTATGCGGACAAAGACAGCTACGTGTACCGCAAAATCGAGTACTACAACCAGGAGGAAACCCCGACAAAGGTTCTCACTGTCGATCAAGTGGAAAAAATTGGCGCATACTGGATCGGAAAGCGATGGGAAATGCAATCACTTAAGAAGAATCATACGACTTTGCTGGATTTGACCGACATCAAGTTCGATCAGGGTTTGGAAGATTCTTTTTTCAGTGAGCGCAACCTGAAAAGGATGTAGATTTGATGAATTGTACGGCAAACAGCAAACCGGATTCGGTGAAACTTGAAAAACCGGCGAATCTGTTGAGACGTTCTCTTAGCTTACCGCTGGTGGTGCTTGCGCTGCTGGTCTTGCTGCCGGGATTGGGTTTCTCCCAGGATCTGCAGTTCGGAGGCTTCCTGAATTTGGAAAAACGTGTTAACGTCGGCGAGATTCCGGATCAAGGAGTTCCAATCGAGGACTTCTACAATCGCTTCCGCTTAGAAATGGATGCCTCCCTGGGGGAAACCCTCCATGCCTTTTCCAGTATCGATATGCGGTTCTACGATATACCGGTTGTTAATTCCCTGAACCAGATGGAAAGCCCCAACCAGCTCTTTTCGGTTGAAGCTTCCCTTTGGGAGGCTTATGTAGATGTCTACGAATTTCTGCTGCCGGTCCTAGACCTCAGAGTCGGAAAACAGCGCATAGTATGGGGTACGGCTGATACACTCAATCCCACCGACAACCTGAATCCCGATGACTTCTCGGACATGTTGAATTTCACGGAAAAGATCCCCTCCTGGGCGGTTCAACTGAGTTATCATCTGGGGGACTTCATATTCACCGGAATATGGCTTCCTTCTTTCGCTCCCATACTGCTGCCCAGGGATCGGTCTTCACTTTTCCTCGGCAGTGCGGTGTCCTCATTTGAACACACAATCGTAATGCCGGAGGTCAAGATCGAGAACAGCATGTTTGCGCTCAAAGCAGAGGGCATCGTCGGACCACTGGACGTGTCGATCAGCTACTTCAACGGGTATGACGACAGCCCCATATTGCGCAAGTTGAACCTAGATACGAACGCTCTGGAGCTTGGTTTCTACAGGATGCATGTGTTCGGGGCTGATTTTGCCACTGAAATCGCAGGTATCGGGTTTTGGGGTGAGGGTGCCGTATTCCTGCCGAACAGGGAAGTCGTATCGGAAACCATCGCCGGCGGGGTTCCTACGCGAAACGTCGAGTTGGATTTTGAGCCCTACGGCAAATATACATTGGGATTCGACTATACCTTTCCCTTTGGTCTGTATATCAACAACCAGTGGATGCACGGGTTCTTTACAGAGCGAGGAACCGACGGAATCAACGACTACTTCTTCATAAGCATCGAACAACCGTTGTTTGATAATGCCCTCGAAATCTCGCTGAGTACCGTCGTGGAGATAGACGACTGGAGCAGCATAGCCGACAATTATGGCCTCGGTTTCTTTCCGGAGATTCGCTTCGTTGGTATTGATAATCTGGAGATGGCCGTAGGCATGTTCGCGGCCGATGCCAGGCCCGACACTCTCTTTGCCGCCTGGAAGGACCTGGATCAGGTATTTGTTCGATTAAAGGTGAGTCTCTAAAACGAGAAGGGGCAAAAGACCGCCCTCTGTCGGGTGGCACTGCC
>CAYGCR010000119.1:0-5664 GCA_964348415.1 uncultured Ignavibacteria bacterium
TAATCCGTAACCAGGTACAACCTATCTGCATTTAGATGAAACTTATCATAGCTCAGCTCATCCCGTACCCACAACACGATCAGAATGAAGCAGGCCATGCCCACGGCCAATCCGGCTATGTTGATGAACGAATAGCCCTTGTATCGGACAATGTTTCTGACCGCAACTTTCAGATAATTTCCAAACATGATCAACTTTCTGTAGTCCTATTCGTACCTGAGCGAGTCCACCGGGTTGGCTAAGGCCGCCTTGATCGACTGATAGCTGACCGTGGCCAGAGCGATGATCAGTACGACCAAGCCGGAGAGCAAAAATAGGGTCAAGGTGATGTCAGTGCGATAGGCAAAGGTTTCCAGCCACCTGTCGATGGCCAGGTAAGCCACGGGGAAGGCTACGGCACCGGCGATCATAACCAGGATGACGATCTCTTTTGACAGGAGACGAACCATGTTCGCGACCGACGCGCCTAATGCTTTTCTGATCCCTATTTCCTTGGTTCGCCGCTCGGCGCTGAAAGCTGAGAGCCCGAAGAGACCCAAGCAGGCCACAAAGACGGTCAGAAGCGAGAAGGTGGAGAACAACATGCCCAGTCTTCTATCGTTGTCGTAGCTCTCGCTCATCACATCCTCCAAGAAGGAATACTCAAAGGGGACCTCGGGGACGATACGGTTCCAGATATTTTCCGTCTGGACTATGGTTTCGGACGTGAAGTCAGGCGGCAGTTTTGCCGCAATCACGCGCCTCTTTTCGGTAGCCGCAAACAGAGCCATGGGCATGATCTGCTCGTGAAAGGGAAGTGCGTGGAAATCCCTCACCACGCCCGCCACCTGGTATGCTTTGTCGCGAGAATGGAACTTGAACCCGATGGGTTGGTCCATCTGAAACTCCTCCACCGCCTTCTGGTTGACCAAGATCGACTTACCGGCATCGGCCGAAGACTCGCTGGAGAAGTTCCTGCCTTTCACCAGTTCAATGCCAAACGTCGAGAGATAGTCTGGATCCACACGCATGCCGTGCAGGAAGGCGGGATCCTCGTCCAGTTTGTCTTGAGGGCGGAGACCGTACAGGTTATGTCTGGGCTCGCCCGGTGCGCAGTCAGTGACGGTGACGGATGAGGCCAGGCCGGCTCTTAAGATCTCGTTCTTTATTAAGTCTTGTTTCTCCGGGGAGACTCCTTCCTCTGCGTCTATTAACAGAATGTTACGGTTATCAAATCCCAGGTCGGACGTCAGCGCGAAGTTAATCTGCTTGTAGACGGCGAAGGTCACACACAAAAGCGCAATGGCGATCACGAACTGAAAGGCGACCAGGATTCTTCTCAAGAAGGATCTGGATCGAGTGCCTAAGATCTCTCCCCTGAGGATGAAGAAGGGTTGTAATCTGGCCAAGACTAACGCAGGGTAGCTCCCGGAGAGCACGCCCACGATAACGATCATCACGAACATGGCCAAAAGGAGCACCGGATCACCCAAGATGTTGATCTCCAACTGATGCCTGATGAAGGCCTCCAAGTGCGGCTTGGCCATCTCAAAGAGGGCTATGCCAAACACCATGGCCACCACGGTCAACAGGATCGATTCGCTCAAGAATTGCCTGACCAGCTGGGACCTGAGGGCGCCCAGCACCTTTCTCACCCCCACCTCCCTGAGACGATGGGAGACACGAGCCGTGGAGAGGTTTATGAAGTTGACACAGGCAATCAGCAGAATCAGAAATGCAACACAGCCAAAAACGTAAAGGTAGACCGGATCTCCGCTGGGAGGCAGCTCGTAGCTCAGGTTGGAATGTAGGTAGATTCGCTTCAGAGGCTGAAGCTGTAATATGTAATTCTTTGCTTTATCCTCATCGAGGTTCTGTCTTAAAAGTGGCGGGATCTTCTCCTCGATTTCTATGGGGTTGGCTCCCTCCCGCAAAAGTACGTAAGTGTAGTCCTGAAAAAGCTCGGTCCACGATTTGGTGTCCATGCCTATCTTCTCCAGAGTGGAGTAGGAGATGACGAAATCCGTCCTTAGCTGGGTGTTGGCGGGAATTTTTTTGAACACGCCGGTAATCTGGAAATCGAATTCATCCCTGGCCCGGATAGTCCTGCCTAAGGCACTTTGATTGCCAAAGTGGAGCTTTGCCAGCTCCTCGGATATGATTACAGAAAAAGGCGCTTCCAAAGCCGTCTGGGGATTGCCTTCCTTCAGGGGCAGGGTGAATATCCTCAGAAGATCTGGCTCGGCTGCCAGCCCCTCTCTTTCCTCCGAGATACCGTTATCGGTGAATTCCATGGGCACGGTCCATAACCGCCTGATCCGTACTGCGCGCTCGATCTTAGGATATGCCTCCCTTACCGCCGAACCGACCGCCGGCATTATGCTGGCCATAGACACCTGAGCATTCCCAAGGCTATACATGCCGTCGATTCTGTATATGCGTTCCTTGTTTTGGTGGCAATTCTCGAAGCTCAATTCATTGTTTATATACCCGATTATGAGCAGGCACGCGGCCAGGCCAATGGCCAGTCCCAAAAGGTTTATGGCGGTGTAGAGTTTCTGCCTGGTGAGGTTTCGTATCGCCGTCTTGATGTAATTCGCAAACACGTCTTACCTCCTCGTGACTTATATGTTAATACTTGCGCTGGATCGCCGAGGGGAGCCAAAGGCAGTTGAGTCTCAATTGAAGCCGTGACTCTAGACGTGGAACCTCTCTCTGATGTTCTCGGTCACGATATGCCCGTCAAACAGGTTAATGGTGCGCTGCCCATACTCGGCGTACGCGGGTGAGTGGGTCACCATGACTATGGTGGTACCTGCTTCGTTGAGCGAGCTCAAAAGGCTCATAACCTCTTCGCCGTGTTTTGAATCAAGATTTCCCGTTGGCTCATCGGCAAGAATCAGCTTGGGCTCGGCCACCACTGCCCGCGCTACCGCCACCCTCTGCTGCTGTCCACCCGAGACCTGTTGCGGAAAATGATTCCGACGTGCCATGATCTGCATCTGTTCCAAGACCTCCTCCACTCGCTTCTTCCTCCGGGAGGCGGAGATGCCCAGATAGAGCAGGGGTAGTTCCACATTCTCGAAAATGGTGAGCTCATCGATTAGATTGAAGCTCTGAAAGACGAAGCCGATACTTCCTTTCCGCAGATTGGCTCTGCGTCTCTCCGAATACCTCGAGACCTCTTCTCCCAGAAGGTAATACTCCCCCTCGGAGGGGTTGTCCAGAAGTCCCAGCAGATTCAATAGGGTGGATTTTCCGCATCCGGATGGCCCCATGATGGCCACGAACTCCCCCTCCTTGATCTCTAGGTTGATGCTGGCAAGGGCAGTGGTCTCCACTTCCTCGGTGGTATAGATCTTCTTCATATTCACGACTCGAATCATGATGGCTCCTTTATCTATCTTTGAAATTAAGTCGGTCGAAATCCCCGAAATTGTCATAAGACGAGGTGATGACCTTCTCTCCCGGTTCAAGCCCGTCTAAGACCTCATAGACCTGAGTGTTGTATCTTCCCAGTCTGATTTTGCGTTTTGTGGCAAACTTCTCCGATCGGTCCAGCACATAAGCCCAATTGCCCCCGGTGTCGTTGTAAAAGCCCCCTCTGGCAAGCATCACCGCTTCAGACAGCTCGCCTAAGGCAAGTCTTATCTGAACCGTCTGTCCCCGGCGAATGCCTTCCGGTTGTTCGCTCGTGAACTCCATGTCCACTTGGAATCTCCCCTCTCTGACTTCAGGGTAAACCTTGGACGTGACGACCTGATAGGTTTTCCCGGCGATCTTGACCTCACCCTTCTGGCCGGTGCTGATCCGGGCGATGTAATACTCGTCGATGCCGGCGTTTATCTTGAAGCCCTCCAGAACGTCGATTTGACCCAGACGACTTCCCGGAGCCTTCAGTTGGCCCACCTCGGCGTTAAGCGAGGTGAGATGTCCGGCAATGGGTGCCTTGACCACGAGATTCTCCAGCTTCCGCTTGATGATCTCCATGTTTGCCTGCATCCTGGCTACCGAAGCCTCCAACTGCCGAATCTGAATTGCCCTCAGAGTCGAATCCTGTCTTTGAGTCTCCAGAGTCAGTTCTCTTTTTCTCACCCAGTACTCGTACTCGTCTTGCGCCTGCTCGAACTCGTGCTGCGATATCAGCCCCTTCTCTTTTAATCTTACGCACTGGTCGTGCTTGCGTTTCGAATCTCTGATCTGGCGATCGA
This sequence comes from uncultured Ignavibacteria bacterium, assembly GCA_964348415.1. Taxonomy (GTDB): domain Bacteria; phylum Zixibacteria; class MSB-5A5; order MSB-5A5; family SM1-73; genus SM23-73-3. The sequence goes on from CAYGCR010000119.1 coordinate 4,191, forward strand.
TTTCCAGAAGATCCGCGCGAAGCCTGAGAGTGTTCTGCTCCATCAGGAGTCTGGTGTTGCGCAGATTGTTTATTTGTTCGAAAAGCTGCGCCTCCCGGTACATGATGTCCAGATGCAGGTCCGTGTTATCCAGTTGAAGAATCTGATCGCCCACATTGACGTAGCTTCCTTCCTCCAGGATTATCTCCGTGACCGTGCCTCCCTGGGTGGCATCAAGATAGAATGTCTTGATCGGCACTACGGTCCCGCTGACGGCGATGAACTCCTGAAACTCGCCGTAGACCACCTCCGAGATGGTCAGCTTGCTGCCTTCTACCCTCAGGGTGGAGCTACCGCCGACGCTCAGCAATCCATAGACTATGACAAAGAGCAGAAACGCTCCGCCAGACATCCACCCAATCCTTTTGGGAGTCCATTTTTTCTTTTGTATGATCCGATCCACCGTTCAACCTCAACTCAAGAAACGAGTCGCCAAAAACCTCGACCTGCATCGAGACCGTCACCTCGCTTGACTCTATCCACAGAATCCAGCTGCCGCCAATCGTCATGAATCCATAGACCAAGACAAGAAGCAAGACGGCTGCAGCAGACAGCCAGGCAACTATCTTGGGAACCGATTCTTCCTTTTTTATTCTGTGGTCCATTTTTTACAGTCGATTCAAATGGCCTCTGCCTGAGACCTTGATCTTTTGTCTTGCCATTTCTATTCTCTACCCACAGCTCAGCAAGGAAGATGCCGAAATAGCTAAGTCGTTATAGCGCCGAATAATAGTCAAAATCGCCAGAAAGGAAAGTATCCGCTTATGAAACAATTGCTGTTCGATTCCGTACGGTATATAAAAGAGTACTGGGATTCTCCAATTTTGGAAAAGGGCTCTTGAGTCAGCATTCCAGTAACTGACCTCAGTGAGCCGGCGAAGCGAGGAAGCATACCAGATGGCCAGTAATAAGCCAGGCAAGATACTGATCGTCGACGATGACTCAGACGTTCTGCAGGCGGCGCGGCTGCTTCTAAAGCACCATCTGTCGCTGGTCCATACCGAGAAGGATCCCAAAAAGATCCCCTCCCTCTTGGCCCAAGAGGACTATGATGTCATTCTCCTGGACATGAACTTCACTCGTGACGTGTCCAGTGGTCAGGAGGGATTTCATTGGTTGGACAGAATCCTGGAGATAGATCCCATGGCGGTGGTCATCTTGATCACGGCGTACGGCGATGTGGAGATGGCGGTGCAGGCCATAAAAGCCGGAGCCGTTGATTTTGTGCAGAAACCCTGGCAGAACGAGAAGCTTCTGGCCACCATTTCCGCGGCCACCAGACTTCGACATTCACGGGCCAAGCTGGCCAGACTTGAATCCAGGGAAAGGCAGCTTGCCGCCGACATCGACCAGAAGTTCCATCATTTCATCGCAGATTCCGCAGCCATGCACCAGGTTTTCGCAACCATCCGAAAGGTCGCCAGAACCGACGCCA
>CAYGCR010000120.1:0-5386 GCA_964348415.1 uncultured Ignavibacteria bacterium
TTATCATTGGTGCGACTCCGTTCTGAATGGAAAGCTCCTCGGAGCTTTCCGCTCGCTCTTTTGCGTTCAGCTTTTGCTCATTCATATCTCAACGTCTCCACTGGATTTGTTAGGGCGGCTTTGACCGCCTGAAAGCTTGCCGACAATACTGCCAGGCACATGGCTACCAGACCTGTCAGCAGGAAGGTATCAAGCCCGATTTTGACCTGGAAAGGGAACTCCTGCAAGAAGCTTCTCATCAGAATATAGGCCAGTGGCCAGGCAATCAGGTTGGAGAGACCTATGAGCACCACGAACTCCTTTGAGAGCATCGCCACGATGCTCGCCACGGTGGCGCCCAGCACTTTCCTTATCCCAATCTCCTTGGTTCTTCGAACGGCGGTATAGGAAACCAAGCCGAATATTCCCAGACACGCAATCGTGAGGGTTATCACAGACAGCACCAGCTGCAGAGTCCCTGAGGACTTGTACTCAGCGTAGCTGTTTCTTATGTCGTCTTCCAAGAAGGAGTAATCGAATACCTCGCCTGGAAAGGTGGCCTCCCATACGTTTCTTATGCTGGAAATCGATGCCGGGATGTTCTCCGGCGGAAGTTTGATGCTCAGGGACCTCCACTCCTTGGGCCTGAGCATGATGATTGATACCGGCCTGTAGCTGTAGTCAAGGGTGGTACCGTGGAAATCCTTGACCACGCCCACGATCTCGTAGACCTTGTCGCCTCCTCCATAGAGATTGTGGCCGACGAGATCATCAGTCTCGAGATGCTCAACCGCGGATTGATTCAGGATCATTGCCCTGTTGACATCGGAGGCCATATCCTCGGAGAACCCTCTGCCTTGGACAATTTCCAATCCGAAAGTTGAAAGGAAGTCATGGTCCACGAAATACGCTCTTCCTACCAGCATCTCCTTCTGGCTTCTTTCCGGGGTCTTGTAGAAGCCGTAGAAGCTGTGAGTCCTTCTGCCTGGTGGGCCGTTGGTAGCGGTCGCCGCGAGCACGTTGGTATTTCTGAGTATCTCGTCTTTCAAAAGTTGGCAATCGCCCGAGGCCCGCTCGTCTTCGAAGTCAAGCACCAGGATGTTCTCCCGGTCGAATCCCAGCTCCATGGTGGTGATGTAATGAGTCTGTTTGTAAACGATCGCTGTGGTGCAGACAAATCCAATGGCAATGGTGAACTGGAACACCACCAACGTTTTTCTCAAGAATGATTTTCTCGATCTGATCCCGGTCTTGCTCTGCAGGACGGCTATGGGTCTGAACCGGGAGAGATACAGAGCCGGATAGAAGCCCGCCAAAATCCCCACCACCAGGATTAAGGCGACCAGAAGCAGGGCCATGGTGGGGTTGGTGTAGAAGTCCGCTAACGCTTCCCTGGGCAAAAGCGGCTTGACCCAGGCCTTGAATATCTCATAGAACATCAGGCCGAAGCACACCGAGACAAAGGTGATGAGCAAGGACTCGCCCAGAAACTGCCTGATGAGATGCTTCCTTTGAGCGCCGAAAACCTTACGCACGCCAACCTCCCTGGTCCGGTCTGCCGACTTTGCGGTGGAGAGATTGATGAAGTTGGCGATAGCCAGAAGCAGAATGAAGATCGCCACCAGGCCCATGGTGTAAATCATTGAAGCCTCACCCGCAGGGTCCAAATCGCCCTGCCGTCCGGAGACATAGACGTTGAAATAGATGTCTCCCAAAGGTTGCAGCTCGAACTGAAACTTGCTCGCTACTTCCGGCGTGATATGCCTGCCGAAGATGGCAGGGATCTTCTGTTCCACCACCTTCGGATCTGCATCTTCGCTCAGCAGCAGATAGACGTAATCCTTGTCGAAACTATCCCATGCTTCGGAGACCTCGCCTGTCCTCTGGAGGGTTGAATAGGAGACGATGAAATCGCAGTGAAGCTGTGTGTTTTCCGGAACATCCTTCAACACCCCCGTGACCTGACAGATCAAAGTGTCGTTCAGCTTTATTTTCTGGCCCACCGGATTCTTCCCCTCGAAATGTTCTTGTGCGGCTCCTTCAGTGATCAGAATGGAGAAGGGTTCTCTCAGCGCAGTCTTGGGATCGCCCCGGATGAGCGGAAAGGTAAAGACCTCAAGGAAATCCGGATTGGCGCACAGCACGTTTTCCCCGTGCTCATATCCGTGACTGCGGAACTTCTCCTCCGGAACAAAGCCCTCTTCTCCCATCTTCAGATCCAGGTTGCCCAGGAGCCTGAAAACGGCCGCCCGCTCCACCTCGGGGATCTCTTCTGCCAGGGCGGGGCCAAGAGGAGACATCACCTGCGCGGAATAGACTTCCGCGTCCTCCGCCGCGAAGTGGCCGTTGACCCGGTAGATGCGGTCTTTGTTTTCGTGGAAGTTCTCGAAGGAAAGCTCGTAGCTGATGTGACCGATCACAATCAGACATGAGGCCAGACCGATGGCCAGGCCGAACACGTTGATGAGACTGTAAAGTTTATGCTTCACCAAATTTCTTATTGCTATCTTTATGTAGTTCTTAAGCACGCCTGGCTCCTCTCATGTTGGCTCATTCGTACCTCAAAGTTTCCACCGGATTGGTCAGGGCGGCCTTGACCGCGTGATAACCCTCAGTTGCCAGAGCAACCAAGAGCGCAAGAACGGCCGCCGAGAGGAACGTTTCCCAGCCGATGCTTATTCGGTAGGCGAAGTCCTGCAGCCATCTCGACAGAGCGTAGTAGGCAACCGGCGCCGCCATGGCCGTGGCAATCATCATCAACAGGACCGTCTTTTTGGAGAGCAACTTGAGAATACTAGGCACCGAAGCCCCCAAAACCTTCCGGATTCCGATCTCTTTGGTTCTCTGCTCGGCGGTGCAGGCAGAGAGCCCAAACAACCCCATGCATCCAAGGAAGATAGCGAGTAGGCTGAACGAAAGCGCCATGTGTCCCAGTCTCTCCTCTGCTCTATACATGTCGTCAAAAGATTGATCCAAGAAATAGAAATCGAAGGGGTGACCCGGAGCAATCTGCTCCCACCTGTTCTCAAGAAGTCTTATAGTCTCTTTCGCGTTGTCCGGCAGGACCCTGATAGAGATGGTGTTCACATCCACAATGGCATAACCCATGTACAAAGCCTCAATCTCCATATGCAAAGAATTCAGGTGAAAGTCCTTGACCACCCCGATCACTTTCATGGGAGCCCAGGCCGGCTCACCAGTTTCGCCAAGGACCCGTCTTTTGATTGTCTTACCCACAGGATCCTCCCAGCCGAATTTTCTTGCCGCCGTTTCATTGATGATGGCTGACTCTTCGACATCGGTGGCAAGGTCAGCAGAGAAATTTCTGCCGGCTACGAGATCTAAGCCGAGAGTGGCGACGAAATCGTGATCAACGTTCATCCAACGCAAAAGCTGGCTCTCGTCCTCGGCAGAACCTTCCGGAACGAAGTTGGACATCCTGCCGCTGCCTCCAGGCACAGTATTCGATGCAGCCACGTGTACCACACCAGCCAGGCCTGACAGTTCTTCTTTGATGGAGCGGATGGACTGTTGTGTCACGTCGCCTACGTCAGGTATGACCAGAACCTGCTCCTTGTCAAACCCCAGCTCCTTGTTCTTCATGAAGGCGATCTGCCGGTAGATCGCAATGGTTGCTATGATCAGAGCGATGGATATGGCAAATTGAGCGACTACGAGAAGGTTGCGGAACCTGAGATTGAGGGCACCGGCTCCAAGGCCGCCCTTTAACACCTGGACCGGATGGAAGGAAGAGAGGAAAAACGCGGGATAGCTCCCGCCAACAAGCCCGACAACAATCGCCAGACATACCAGCCCGGGGATGATCCACCAGGTCCTCAGGTAGTTCATGCCCAGCTGGCTCCCTGCAACGGAGTTGAACAAAGGTAGACTCAACTCAAGAAGAATTAACGTGACCAGGACGGAGAGAAGACCGTAGATTAGAGTCTCGCCAAGGAACTGCCCCATCAACTTGCCTCTGCCGGCCCCCAGCGTCTTTCTGATACCAACCTCCTTTGCGCGCGTGGCAGAGCGAGCCGTAGAGAGATTCACAAAGTTGATGCAGGCTAACATCAAAATAAAAATTGCTATGCTGGAGAAAAGATAGATGTGGGCAATGCTGCCGCCGGCAGAGAGCTCACTCTGGAGCCGCGAATGGAGATGGATCCTGGAAAGGGGCTGCAGAAAAAGCTCCAGCGCGCCTCCCACCGCCCGGAGTCTATCTCCCATATGAGTTTCGATCAGCGCCGAGAGCTTCTCTTCAAGCAGTTTCCAATTCGACTCCTGGTCGAGGAGAAGGTAGGTATAATACCCCAGATAGCCCCAATTGTCCAGGCCCTCTCTCTCTTCTGCGTAAAGCGTCTGAAAAGAACAAAGCAGGTCGAAACTGAAGTGGGAGTTCCGGGGTACGTCCTCGACCACACCGGTTACGGTGAAGTCTCTCTGATCATCCATCCGCAGAGTCTTTCCGACCGGATCTTCATCGCCGAAATACTTCCGCGCTATCTCCTCGGTAATGACCACCGAATAGGGAGTTTTGAGGAGTGATCCGACGTCGCCTTTGATCATGGGAAAGGTGAAAACCTCAAAGATAGAGTTGTCCGCATAGCGAATCCCCTCTTCATAAAAGGCCTTCTCCTGGTACTGGACCAAAATCCTGTTTTCCGGGGTAAACCTCACAGCGTTCACGACTTCAGGGTATTGCTGCAGAATGGTGGGAGCCATGGGGGGGCTGCTCAGCGATGCTCGCCTGTCACTCCCCCCGATGGTGAGGTGGTGACAGAGGCGATAAATCCTGTCTGCGTTTCCGTGAAACCGGTCGAAGCTTAGTTCATTGGCGACCCACAGCATGATCAGAATACAGCAGCTCATCCCCGCGGCCAGGCCAACGACGTTGATAAATGAATAGCCTTTCTGGCGGATCATATTTCTCAATGCAACTTTAACGTAACTCCAGAACATGACTTGACACCTCGTTTGAATGATTAATAGGGTCACTACTCATATCGTAGACTCTCCACCGGATTGGCCAGGGCGGCTTTGATGGCCTGATAGCTTGCCGCGAGCACGGCGAGCACCGCAACTAGGACGCCTGTCGACAGAAAGACGCCCGGGCCGATGCCAACCCTGAAGGCAAAGTCCTGCAGAAAAGAGCTCATTATCAGATAAGCGACAGGCCAGCCAATTAGATTGGATATTCCAACCAGGATTACGAATTCTTTGGAGAGCAGCGTCACAACACCGGTGACCGTGGCACCAAGCACCTTTCTTATCCCGATTTCTTTGGTTCTGCGCACGGCGGTATAAGAAACCAGGCCGAATATCCCCAAACATGCGACCGCAATTGTTAGAAGCGACAACGTGGCGAATATTCCCCTCTGCAACCTCTGATCGTCGTAGGTGCGGTCGA
>CAYGCR010000120.1:5396-5626 GCA_964348415.1 uncultured Ignavibacteria bacterium
CTCTTGATCGCTGCTATGGACCCGGGAATGTCCTCGGGCGGCAGCTTGACAGAAAGGGTATTACGCCTCTCCGGACTGAGCTTTATAACAGTCACCGGCTTCTTTGCCCAGCTCATGGTGGAGCCGTGAAAATCTTTTACCACGCCAACGACTTCGTAGAATTTCCCGCCTTGCCCGTAAAGTCTGTAACCTATCGGATTCTCTATCCCCAGGTGTTTGACTCCAGATTC
>CAYGCR010000121.1:0-5499 GCA_964348415.1 uncultured Ignavibacteria bacterium
GGTTCAAAAGAACGTCATTGTCCAAATAGGCGAGGGGATCGGCGAGGCGGCTCCGACGCAATACTATGGCGAAAACGCAGACACGGTCACCGAGACTCTGGAAAAGGCGAAAGGACAACTGGGCGATGATCCCTTTCGGTTAGAGTCTATACTCTGCAATCTCGATAGGCACATTCAAGGCAATTTCTCCGCGAAGGCGGCCATTGACATGGCTCTCTACGATCTGATAGCGAAGCGGCTCAATATCCCTGTTTATCAGCTTTTGGGACTGGATGGCAAGAAACCTCTGGTAACCTCCTACACTATCGGAATCGACACACCGGAGATGATGAAGGAGAAAACCAGGGAAGCAAAGGGCTTTTTGGTCTATAAAGTGAAGGTGGGAGTGGAAAACGACATTGAAATGGTCAAGGCGGTAAGAGAGGTCACCGATGCTAAAATCAGAGTCGATGCTAATGCCGGATGGAACGCAGAAGAGGCACCAGAGAAGATTCGCCAATTGCAAGAGTACGATATCGAGTTTGTGGAGCAGCCCATAGACCCGAAGGATAAAGCCGGGCTGAAAAAGATAAAAGAGAAGGCACAGATTCCAATAATAATCGATGAGCACCTGATGACCTCAAGGGATATACTGGATTTTGCGGGGGTTTGTGACGGGATAAACATAAAGCTGGCCAAATGCGGAGGAATCCGCGAGGCTTTGAGGATGATCCATGTAGCAAGAGCTCACGGCTTAAAGATTATGCTGGGCTGCATGGTCGAAAGCTCGGTCGGCATCGCGGCAGCGGCTCATCTGGGCTCGCTGGCGGATTTTCTGGACCTGGATGGTAACCTGCTGCTGAGTAACGATCCTTACGAAGGGCTGAGACTGGATAAGGGGAGATATTTTCTTTCTGATCGTCCAGGATTGGGCATCGCGCCAAAACAAACCTAGGGCTTCGAGTGTCTCAGAGAAGTAGTGGAGGGGAGAACCGGCCGAACATGATCAATGAGGGAGAATTGTGAAAAGGGGAAGACTCAGGTTCCTCTTCGGATTGCTTCTTCTTTTGGCTGCCTATCCCAGGACCGAGACCAAGGCGAAAGACGATCAGCCTCCACAAATCTCAGTAATCTATCCCAGAGAAGGAGCGCAGATCGGTGCCTCTGATTCCACCTTCATCTTCGGATCGGTGACTCCGAAATCCAGACTCTGGATAAATGGGCACGCGGTCAAAGTCCATCCCAACGGTGCATTTTTGGCTTTCCTGCCTCTCACACCCGGTGATTTTGTATTCGCACTGGTTGCTGAGAACAAAGCTGGAGTTTCGGTCAAAAACGTTTGGGTGAAAGTCCCCCGGTCGATTTTTCCAGTCCCCGAGGACAGCTTTTGCATACTCACAAACAGCATCTGGCCCAGCCAGGATTTGATCCTGACAGCAGGAGATGTCTTGGAAACCCGCTTCAGGGGAACACCGGGGTGTCAGGCAAGTTTTCGAATTGAAGGTCTGGCGGAGGACGTGCCCATGATCGAGTCCCGTGTGATCATCAGCTCTCGCGAGAAAGAGTACCCCTGGGGAGAACAGGAAATCTCTCGAATCCAGGGAACATATACGGGCTCATATATCATTAAGAACTCCGACCGGGCTGAAGAAGCCAGGGTGATCTTCAAGCTGATCAAGAAAATCCGGGATGACAGCGTCTACGTCTCAGCGTCGTCGGCAGGCAAAGTCACCGTAAAAGAGGATCAGACTCCTCAGGTCGTGGAATTCATTGGCTCGTCTGTCGTGGCCCGATCCGGTCCCAGGTTGGGATATGTACTTCTCTACCAGCCACCCGGGATAAGGGCGATTGCCACGGGCAAGAAAGGAGAGTGGGTGCGGCTCAGATTGGCACCTGGAGAAAATGCCTGGGTTCATCAGGACAGCATAAAGTATCTCCCTCTGGGGACTCCCCTTCCTAAAAGCATCCTCACCTCTATTGAGACGAAAAAACTGAGCGGAGACACTCAGGTTACCCTTTTTCTTCAGGATAAGTTGCCTTTCAGGGTCGAGCAGCAGATCGAGCCAGCAGCTCTTTTCCTGACACTTTACGGGGTGATATCGAATACTGACTGGATCAGATACGATTCCGAGGACAGGTTAATCAAAGAGATCAGGTGGGAACAACCAAACAAAGACGTTTACACCCTCAAGGTCTTCTTAAACCAGAAACAACAGTGGGGTCATGACGTCTTCTATGATAAAAACAACTTGATTCTTGAGATCAGGCATCAGCCCAAGCTGAAAAGAGGGCTGGAGGGTCTGAAAATATGCCTGGACCCTGGACATTCTCCCGATCCGGGAGCGGTTGGCCCGACTGGATTGGAAGAGAAGGTGGTCAATCTCAAAATCGCCGAGGAACTGAAAAAGATCCTGAAGAGGAATGGTGCCGAGGTGGTGATGACCAGAGTGGGCACAGACGGCGTTGCTCTTTATGATCGCCCGGGGATAGCCATCCAGAAAAACGCAGATATCCTGATCAGCATTCACAACAATGCTCTTCCCGACGGAGTCAATCCCTTTTACAACAATGGCACCAGCACTTATTATTATCATCCCCAGTCGTTGGCGCTGGCCAGAGAGATTCAATCCGAGCTTTTGAAGAGACTGAAGCTTCCGGATTTCGGCATATATTATGGAAATCTTGCTCTCACCAGACCAAGTCAGATGGTCGCCGTGCTGGTGGAGGGTGCGTTCATGATGATTCCAGAACAGGAGGAGCTTCTCAAGTCGGATAAGTTTCAGAAAAAGTGCGCTGTGGCCATCTACCGAGGTCTTCGAAACTTCATAGAAGAAGTAAAAGAACAATCGAAGTAACGAGTCTAACTACACAAGAATTGGAAAGGGAAAGTCACCGGGTAGTCCAAGATGGCAAAAACAATCAAGGGGAAAGAAGTCCCCAGTGGGATTTGCCTGTATGCGCTGAAGGTGGACGAGCTCTCTGAGAGTCTCAAGATGTTGCATTTGAAACAAAGTAAGGCCCTACGGAAGGGGCGCAAATTCACCCCCTGAAGATAAGGAGGAATGTAGCGTCGCAGCTCTGTCTGCGACGCTTTGCCTTTTGTTGTCTATTTGAAGATCACTTTGTCGAAATCGCACCAATCTAGTTCGATCTCCTCTCCGTCCTCCGTGGTCACGAAGATCCCTTTGTTCTCGTCATTCACGTCGTTGGTGCCGGAAAGCTTGAAGCTATTCCCACTTTTCGTGGTGACCCTGCAAGAACGGGAGGAGACTTTTTCAATCTTCGTAATCTGAGAGAACTCCACGTCTACCTCAAGACCTCTGTGTTCCCCGTCCAATAGTTCCCATGAGTAGGTCTCGTCATCGTCCCACCTGATGAATCCTTCGTAGCTGTCGCCGTCTTCATCATGAACCACACCATATAAGGGTCTTGTTTTCTCAAAATCATCGTATCTTGGCAGATACTTGTCCCCACCGTCCAGAAACTCCAACCGATCGAAATCGTCCCATTCGACTGCCACCCGTCCGAAATCGCGGTCCAGAATGACTATGCCCCGGTTGCCATTATCCACGTCGTTGCTTCCGGACAACTTCATCTCGTCGCCATTGCGCAGGTACACCCGGGCAGAACTGGACGATCTCCTCTCGATGGCCTTTATCTTTCCGAAAGGAATCTTGCGGTTGCGGTGCCTCTCTTCTCCGTCCAGTATGTCAGAATAGAAAAGCTCATCCATGTCCCAGCAGATGAAGCCTTTGAACTTGTCCCCCCGGCGGGTCTCAACCTCTCCGTAAAGTCTCGTTTCAGGCCTGGTAATCTGATCCGGGTCACATTCTGCAAACTCGATCATATCCAGATCGTCCCAATCCAATTCCACCTCGCCTTCGCTGGGATCATTGATCAGAATCCCCCTCACGCCCGAGCCAACATCAGTGCCGGAACCGTAAAAGGTAACCTCTTCGCCGCTCTTGAGCTCAAGTATGGCCCTGTTTCTGGACCGCCTTTCGAGCGTCTTAATGTACCCGAACTGAATCCCGGAGGTGGCCTTATCGTTCCCTCTATCCTCATCCCAGGTAATCCTTAGGCCGAAGATGCTTATGTGTCTTTCCCGACGCCTGCCTTCTCCATATCTTCCTTCTCGCTTCTTGGTGGCGTCCAGCATATCATCCCAGAATGCTTCGTTCTTGTCCCACCGGATGGGACCTTCAAAGGTCTCTCCATCCCTGGTCTGAACCACGCCACAGATTCTCCCCTGCTGCGCGTAAAGGTCTGAAGCGATGGCAAAAACCGAAACCAGCGTCAAACAAACTATGAGTAAGAACATGCTTTTCATTCCGTGCCTCCTGTTCATCAACTTGTGTGGATTACTGACTACAGATCGATAACTGATAGTCTGAGGACATCTTAGCGCCACTTCTACACTCTCCACGTTTAAATCCTGTGGTTTCCTGTTACAGGACTTTCTACGTGCTAATTAGACCAAAAGTTTCCCGTTTCAAAGTCAGCAAATTAGGACCTAAATGGTGCACAAATCCCCATTCTGACGGGCAAACACAAAAAAGGCTTGCGTTCGAAAAAAGTTTTAGTATACTAAAAATAGAGGCGAAATTTGCGGAATAACGAGGATTACATAGATCGGATGGGCAGTAAAGATGACGGTGCGCAAGGTCTCCGAGAAGAGAATTAAGAACTTCGTCAAAAACCGATATGGGCGGATAGCCGAAAGGGGCGAAACCTGCTGTAGCTGCAATGGAGTTACCGTGCTGCAGCAGGCTCAAGCCATAGGTTATTCCTCAGAGGAACTGAAGAAGATTCCGGAGTCCGCCGTAATGGGCTTGGGATGCGGCAATCCGGTGGGTCTGGCAGCACTGAAGAAAGGGGAGACTGTTTTGGACCTGGGTTCAGGTGGAGGCATAGACGTCTTCCTCGCTGCAACCAAGGTTGGCGAATCAGGGTGGGTTATCGGAGTGGATATGACCCCCGAGATGATCAGAAAGGCCAGATCCAATGCCAAAAAGGCCGGATACAGAAATGTGGAGTTTCGGTTAGGCGACATAGAAAACCTTCCGGTCGAAGATAGCTCGGTGGACGTAGTCATAAGCAACTGCGTGATAAACCTCTCGCCGGACAAAAAGCAGGTTTTTGCTGAGGCCTGCCGTACCTTGAGGCCGGGGGGCAGGATGGTAGTCTCTGACATCGTGACCGATGAAGAATTGCCAGATGAAATAAGAAGCTCCTTTTCCGCCTGGGCGGAGTGTATCGGCGGAGCGTTGGTGAAGAATGAATACCTGAATGCCATCAAAAGGGCCGGGTTCAGTCGAATCAAGGTGTTGGATGAGAGAGTATTCCTGGAACAAGGAATGACCGAAAAAATCAGAGGGAGGATAATCAGCATAAAAGTGGAGGCTAGAAAGTCTCGCAAACGAACCAGTTAGTCTTCTCGTTTCTGAACTGTGATTCCCCGGAGAGGTGGCCGAGTTGGCGGTTCGACTTTGCCCTTCGGTCTGAGCTCAGGGTCGGAGA
>CAYGCR010000122.1:0-5473 GCA_964348415.1 uncultured Ignavibacteria bacterium
CCCCTCCGCTCCTCGACAAGTAGCTTCCTCACCGTCCAATGCTCGGCCTGGTCCCCTGCCAGCCCATTGGATCGCACGCCGTCTAAGTGGCTCCCTTTACGATTTCGATGACAAAGTTCTGTTCTTCTGTAGTGAGCTCCGGGTATATGGGCAGGGAGATCACCTCCTTGGCTTTCCTTTCAGCTACCGGCAGGTCTCCCTCTTTGTATCCCAGAAATCTGTAGCATTCCTGCAAATGTAAGGGAACCGGGTAATATATCTCATGTCCTATCTGCTTCTCCTTCAAAACCCTGCGCAGCTTGTCACGGTCTTTGACCGCAATGGTGTACTGATGATAGATGTGATAATTGAAATCCTCTTCCTTGGGAGTGATTATATCCGAATCTCTGAAGGCAGCGTTATAAACCTGTGCGTGTTCTCTTCTTTTCTCTGTCCACTCGTCCAGATATTTCAGCTTGACGCTGAGTATGGCCGCCTGAATCGTATCCAGTCTGCTGTTATAGCCGACTAAGGCATGATAATACTTGGGTTTGGCCCCGTGAACCCGGAGGATTCTTAGTAGCTCCGTTATTTCCTCGTCATCAGTGGTTATCATTCCGCCGTCCCCGGCTGCCCCCAGATTCTTACTGGGAAAAAAGGAGAAGCAACCGAAATGGCCCATGGTTCCTGCCTTCTTCCCCTTGTACTTAGCCCCGATCGCTTGAGCCGCATCCTCCACCACCTTCAGGTTATGCTTCTTAGCAATCTCCATGATGGGGTCCATGTCCGCACACTGTCCGTAAAGATGGACTGGGATTATCGCCTTGGTCTGGGGGGTGATCCGATTTTCTATCTTCCCAGGGTCCAAATTGTAGGTATCCGGATCGATATCTACAAACACCGGGGTAGCACCGAGCCGGGTAATAGCTCCCGCAGTGGCGAAGTAGGTGAAGGTGGACGTGATAACCTCATCTCCTGGTCCCACTCCGCACGCCCTCAAGGACAAAAGCAGTGCATCAGTGCCCGAGGCGACCCCCACAGCGAATTTCGATCCGCAATACTCGGCCGCTTTCTCCTCAAAAGCCTTTACGTCCGGTCCCATGATAAATCTGGTGTGGGACAGGACTGAGAAGACCGCCTGATCCAGCTCCTCCTTTATGGAATTGTATTGTCGTTTAAGGTCTAACAGCGGGACGTTCATCTAATCCTCTAGCAGCTTTTGTGCACTCTTTCCACGTACAGCAACAAAACAGATTATCTTTAGTCTCTGGGTTGTCTTCTTTCGGTCAGCTACTGGTTTTCCAGAAGTTGATCCTCGGGCACATCCCTCCAGGGCTTGGCTGGCATACCCAGGACGATCTTTTTAGGGGGCGTATCCCTGGTGACCACCGCGCCGGCAGCTACCTGTGAGTCTTCACCGATGACCTTCCCCGGCAGAATGGTTGCGTTAAGTCCTATCCTCCCTCCCTTCTTGACCGTCACCCCTTTGAAGTGTTTGAATCTTTCCTTGCTCCGCGCCATGTAGTTGTCGTTGCTGGTGGCTACGCAGGGAGCAATAAAACAATGATCCTCCAGCTCAGAATAAGCGGTGATGTACACGTTTGTTTCCAACTTGCAGTACGAACCGATTTTGCAGAAGTTTTCGATAGCCACCCCCCGTCCCACGATGGTAAAATCTCCCACGCTGACGTTCTCCCTAACGGTGGAAAGATCAGCCACCAGAATCTTTTTCCCCAAGGTGGCACCGGCATAAATTACCACCGAGGTTCCGATTATGCAGTTATCTCCGATTTTAGCCGGAGGGAGTTCTTGCTCCTTGGTGGTAGCCGACCTGGCCGCCTTCATCTGCAGCTTGCCGATCACCGTATTATCGTCTATTCTGACTGAATCTCCGATTTGGGTTCCGGGATAAATGGTGACATTATTCCCGATGGTGCACGCTTTTCCGATCCTAACGTTCCTTTCAATAACGGAATACCTGCCTATTTTGGTCCCCTCTCCTATCTGAGCGGTTTTGTCAATGAAGTTGTCCATCATTCGACTCCTGGGAGTTTTCTGGTTGTGGTTGACGAGAAAATGAAATCTAGTCTATTCTAACCGGGGAGCCGCCCATCTTTAAGGATCTTTGAGCGGCATCCAAAACCTTCGACACGCGCAGACCATCTCTACCGTCGCTTCGCGGAGTCCTCCGATTCTGAACACAGTCGATAAAATGCTCACACTCGGTCTTCAAAGGCTCTGTCCCCGGTATCTGAGGAATCAGAACGTCGCCAAACCTCAGGCTAAGATACTCTCCATAAGTGTTGTAATCCTGTCTGGTATCCACGCCCTTGTCATAGATCCAGATCTTCTCCGCAGAGCGGGTATCGTCGAAAACCGCCATCTTCTTGTCTCCCACCACAGTCAGCCTTCTTTCCTTGTGCGGATCCAACCAGCTGACGTGAATGTGGGCCATGGTTCCGTCCTCAAAGTGCATGTTCACAAACACCACATCTTCAATGCCTTTGTCTTTCTGCAGATAGCACTCGCCCGTGGCGGTGACTGAAACAGGACTTTTTCCTAACAGGAAAAGGATCATGGATATGTCGTGGGGAGCAAAACTCCACAAGGCATTCTCGATGTCCCGCACCTTTCCTAAGTTGACCCGGGTGGAATAAACGTAATATATTTTGCCCAACTCGCCTTTGTCGATGTACTCCTTTAGTTTCAAGGTAGCAGCGTGATATTCCATGATATGACCTACCATCAAGATCCTTTTCTTCTTTTCCGCCAGCCGTACCAACTCCTCGCCCTTTTCTGTGTCCAATACCAGAGGCTTCTCCACAAACACGTCCTTGTCGGCAAGAATGGCTGCCTTGCACAGCTTGAAATGTGTGGCAGGAGGAGTAGCGATCACCACCGCATCCAGATTGGGGTTATCGATGATCTCCTTGTGGTTCTGGGTGAATTCAACCTTGGGGTAACTGGGGCAGAGGCTTTCAATCTGCTTGGGGTTCTCATCGCAGCATGAAAGCAGGACACATCCGGGCAGGTTGGAGAAGTTTCTGAGCAAGTTTTTGCCCCAAGCTCCACAACCTATCAAACCGATTTTGATCATATTCTACCTTCCTGAAAAACTTCTTGCCTCAACACCGCAGAAGGCCTGAATTCTATTTGCTTTTACCTCTGAAGGGTAGCTTTCTTTTCAAATCCTCCACATCCCTTCTCCAGGCGCCCAAAAGAGACTGGAGCGTCTCAATTGCTTCGGCATTCCTCTGTTTTGATCTCTTGAAATATTCCAGTCCAAAAATGAAGACTGTTGAGGCGAACAGGCTCAGCATACCGGAGAGAAGCACCAGCAGAGCCCTTTTGGGTTTGACCCTTCTTTCGGGAGGAATGGCCCTGTCCAGAACCTGAATGGTGGGAGTATCCTTTGTCTCCTGAATTTTATATTGTTCGTACTGCTGGGTCAGAAGTTCGAATACGCTTTCCTGAATTCTTACTTCTCGAACTAACCTTGCCAGCCGGAGGCTTAGAGATGGAACCTGTGCGAAAGGCACATCCAGAACTGTCTTATCCCCGGCATCCCCCTTCTTGTCTCCTGACTCCAAAATCTCCAGCTGCTTTTTTATTTCACT
This sequence comes from uncultured Ignavibacteria bacterium, assembly GCA_964348415.1. Taxonomy (GTDB): domain Bacteria; phylum Zixibacteria; class MSB-5A5; order MSB-5A5; family SM1-73; genus SM23-73-3. Next base: position 3,597 of record CAYGCR010000122.1, read on the forward strand.
TATTTCGCTTCTCAGCGCCCTGACCTGAGGATTAGATGGCGAGAGCGTCTTGCTCAGCACGTTTAGCTTTATCTCTGATGAGATCATTTGAGCCTTCAACCCGGCTGCTTTTTCAATGGCGGCCTTCATCTGATCGTCCAGAAGAATGGTTTTGTTTTCCTCCTGAAACGTCCTCAATTCTTCCTCCGCCTGAGTTAGATCCTCTAAGGTTTGAGCTAACCTTTCTTCTATGAAAATCCGGGCACTTTTTGCCTGAGACGTGCTTGTCTGCCGGTTGATTCGATCCGTCTCTTCCACCAGGTGGTTGGCTACCTTGGCCGCTCTAACTCTGTCCCTGTCCTGGTAAGAAAGCGAGATCAATCCTTCCGCGGTCACGTGAATCGAGACATTTGAAAAGAGCTCTTTTAAAGCATTCTCCATGGATTCAGTGTGGTAAACCTTCATCAGGTTCTCTTTCTGCACCACCGCCTCCCCTACGGCTCTCGATTTCAAAATGGCAGCGATAACATCCGACGGAGTTGCCATGAAAGGCAAGGAGAAAGAAGTAGCAAGTCCGGAAGCTGACCCCACCAGCGAAGAACCCATGCCCAGACCCAAGGCAGCCTCACCCCCGGGAGGGAGGATGGTGGTGGTGGCCCGATACCAGCTGGGAAGCAAAAAGGAAATAATTGCCACGATCAAGCATACCCCCACCAGGTTCAAGAAGATGAACCTGCGGTAGCTTACCAGGATGGTCAGGTAGCTGTAGATGTTCGCTTTCTCTTTTTCAGTTTCTCTGCCTTCCATACTCCATCTCCGGACCGTGATCGCCCTGTTCCTCACTCGGTAGCTTGTTGTATAACCAGATAGATAGTAGCGATGTTTCCCAGCACCAGCATGGTATCCTTGAAGAATTTCCAATAGTCCCTGTCCGGCTTTTCAGGCACCAGGATGGTGTCTCCAGGATCTATTTTGCGGCGCTTGGATGGTTTGATCCTCTCTCCAGTTTGTCCTTTGATTATCAGAACCTTGTTCTTGCGCGCCTTCCAAGAGAAGCCTCCTGCCCGGTCAATATAATACTTGAAGCCTTTTTGCGGTTCGTAGGGGATCAATCCCGGATTTATCACACTCCCCGAAACATTCACCACCATGCTCTTTGGGGGTATATTTATTACGTCTCCGCTTTTTAGCCTGACGTCATATTCGCTCAATCCTTCTCCCAGGAGCTTCTCGAAGTTGCACGCCACCCTCCCGGGTTTCTGCCTGGATCTCAGTCTGAAATAGTCATATTCTGACTCGGTCATATCCGCAACCGGAATGTTTTTCAGTCTTTCGAATTCAGGGTCGACCACATTGTAGGAGCGGACCATCTCCGCCTCGGCCAGAGAAGCGTCAGGCGTGAATCCGCCTGCCCTGGCGATGACCTCGGAGAGCTTTGTCTTATCCTCTTCAATCTGGTACGCCCCGGGATAGAATACTTCGCCCTGAACTACCACCTGATCCTTCTTGTGAAACTTGGGAATGGTCCGGATAAATACTCGATCGTCCGGGAGCAGGTGTAAGTTCCCCTGGGGATTGCCCTCCGATAACACACCTTTTAGATCTATGGGAATGGTCTCGGTGGTGAGATTATCTGGATTGAACCTTATCAGCTCTGCCCGCAGGAGGTCGACATCCAGGGTCAGGCCGTAGGCCAGACGTATCAGGTCCAGCAGACTATCTGAAGGGCAATATTCGAACGTACCTTCAGACTTTACCGCTCCATAGATGCCCTCGGTATTGATGTTTTCCTCTCTGGTGGGCACGAAAATCGCGTCTCCCCCGAAAACAAATGGATCTCTGCTTCGGTCTCCCAGCCTCTCCGTTTTGAACACATCTACACTGAGGATGGTGCTGTC
>CAYGCR010000123.1:0-5429 GCA_964348415.1 uncultured Ignavibacteria bacterium
ATAATGATTCGTGTGACCGCTGATTTTTCCTCACGAAGTTCATAGCTGAAGAGTAAAAGTAGTCCATATGCGATAAGCTTGTATACCTTACAAGCGCAAGGTGGTTGGATATAAGCTTGCACTAAAGGAGTTGGTCGTTAAACCGTATTTTTCAAAGGAGGTTGGCGTGAAGAGGATACTGATAGTCTTTCTTTTCCTTTCCCTGGCGATCTTTCTGGCGTCCTCTGTCCAGAGCGCAGGCGCAGCCAAAGTGCCTGCCAAGATGCCAGACGGTGGTCTGATCAAAGGCACATGCAGACAGACGCCCACCTATCCCAACCCGGACAGCATAATAATCACCGTGTCCGGGCAAAGCATCACCGTGCTCCACGTGGATGCTTTCTACAACTGCTGCTACGAGATCACCACCGAGGTTGTCCAGGCGGGATTTGACATCAACATCTATGAGTACACTTCCGGCGATCCGTGCTACTGCATGTGCTATTGGGACGTCAGTACCACCATCTCCGATCTGGCCCCGGGAACGTACACCATCAGTGTTTACAACGCGGATGGCGACTACGTGGGCGGTGGGACTGCAACCATCGAGGGAGGAAAAGGCCCTGTTCCGACCTTGAAGTGAGGGGAGTCTGCATTCGCGATTTGTTTGACTGTTGTTGCGGGGTGCCTCACCCCACAGTTATGGTTCGGGGTAAGGTACCCCGAACCAACTTGACGATATACCCGGTCTGGCAAGCAGACCGGGCCACCCGACCGGGATGATCCTAATCTTAATCATCCGTACCCTCGGGTTGTTTTCTTCTTTTTCCCTTGGACTTCAAAGAATCCAACCTTGCGCCCCTTAAGCCATGGTCTTGGGATCGCACTGGTATGTGGTCCACAATCTGAGCTTTCCCATCCCGATGAGTTTGGAGACGAAGTAGACCATGATTGCAATCGATACCTCCTGGGAAGAAATGATAAAAACTAGCTATTAGGAGAAAGAAACCTTCGTCTTGAAATACCATAGTATATATAAACTCTTTGGTCTCGCCTTTCTTGAATTTGCAATTATATTGAATCGCTTGACCCTCTATCATCTTTGCATTAGCCGTATCAGGACACCAGAACAACATTGCCGTGCTGTCTGTATCTCTCCCTGAAGTCACCGAGCAAATGACCGCCACCTCCTCGCCGATATTCGGTAAATGAGACAAGTGGATCCGAACGTCGAAGGGACCTGCGACCTGCGAAGCCATGGCTACGCAAGCAAAAACAGCCATTACCACGGCCATAATCACCGGACGCAATATGATATCTTTAAGCATCACTACCTCCATGCATTAATGTCATCAATCTGTTTTCTGTTCTGTTAGGTGTTGCCCGCCTTGGCGGGTGTGACCTGACAGACCGGGTAATTCCGCCTATCCACTACTGCCACTACTTGCAGATCGGCACAGCGCCCTCCGTATCGGAAGCATAGTCGCGCGCACTTGACCAGTGCCAGTCTTCCGCATTTCGTACGAGTCCACTCTTGACAGGACGCGTGGCCCGGCCTGTTCATCAGGCCGGGTTTATCATAAAAGCACTGAGATTTGGGCGATCACCACCATTCTGGCCAGTCTACTTGAATTGGATCGGCTTCTCTGGTCTGATAGAATCTTGCACTCGACCACTTCCAGTCTGCAGGTGAATCGACCAGCCGCTTTCTGACCGGATTGAAGTGCATGTAATCTAGCGTCTTTACGAACGTATCGTCTCGATAGATGTTTCGATCGTATCCTCCCCCAGCCTGCCAGAAACGTCGAACCTGCCGTCCGCCTTTACGCACATGCAGCTTACGATAAACTTCAGGGTATCTGTTCTGCAGAAAATTCAAGGCTTGAAAACTGAAGGGGCGCTTGACTGCTCTCAAGACTGAGGAGATAGGTATCTGCCGATCAGGGTAGATCAACAGATGAACATGGTTTGGCATAACCACATAGCCATAAAGATTGAACAACAATCTTTCCTTGGCTCTTATCAGGTTCTGCAAAAACGAGGAATAAAGGGTTGGACTTTTGAATAGCCACAGCTTCTTGTAGCAGGAAAAAGTCAGATAATGGATGTGCCCTGCTACTGTGTAGTGCTCAGGTTTCATCCCTTTTAGATACCGATTGGTCTACGATATACCCGGTCTGGCAAGCAGACCGGGCCACCCGGCTTGATGCGTGTCAGGTCACACTCATGGCAAGCCATGAGCAAGACCTGACACAACGACAAACATCTTCTTTCGCCACTTCTGAGTACGGCGGGACTGGACCCAGGTGCCCTCTGTATTCTATTCTCGCTCTGCCGGGGGTTGGTGTTTTGTAACCGGTATTCTTTGGCTTACCCACACATCTCCGCTTCCTAGCCCGCCAGGCCGGCCAGACATGAAATAGAGCTTCGACCCGTCAGGGGTGATGTAGGGATAGAGTTCTGATGATCCGGAAGCATCGATCGGAGGTCCCAACTCCTGTGCCGGCCCCCACTCCGTCCCGGTCCAGCGAGAAACGCAGATGTACCAGGTGTAGTAATATCTGCAGAAATACAAGGTCCGGTCGTCGGCTGTGACAGTGGGAAAACTTTCCCCGCGACCTGCATTGACATTGGGACCCAGGTAAACCCGATCACCCCAGGCAGTGCCGTTCCACTCACAAAAGGCTATGCCGTTGTAGCTGAAGTAAAGCTTGGTTCCATCCGGTGACAGGAAAGGACCCCCTGCCCCCGGGTCGTTGATGGCAGGTCCCGGGTTCTCAATCGGTCCCCACTGGCTGTTCAGGCTGTCCCAGGTGGATACCCACACGTCCCAATCCCCACTTCCCCCCGGCCTGGCAAAAAGCGAACAATAAAGCTTCTTACCGTCCGGGGAAAAGGAAGGATAGTCGTCGTCAGGCCACCAGTTCACGTTGGGTCCGCAATTCAGCGGCTCTGACCAGTTGCCTGAATCGCCGTCCCAGTAACAATACCAGATGTCGGCGTTGCCGTGAGTTCCCGCCCTGTTTGAAACCAACCCCGCCATCCTGCCGTCCGGGCTCATGCGAAAAGGGCCGTCGCCGGCATAACTGTTTATGGGCGCTCCCAGGTTTACCGGCTCGCTCCAACCGCACTCCGGTATCTGTGGCTGGGGCCCTTGCCGAAAAAGATAAGTGATCAGGTGAACAATATCTGCGGCATTGACAGTGCAGTCACCATCGGCGTCACCGCAGTCAAAACAACCTAAAAAAGGCCCGCCTCTGAAAAGATAGTTGATTTCACAGACTACGTCTGAGGCGGTAACCACCCCGTCCCCGCTGGCATCCCCTGGTGTCTGAGCGCGTGTCCGGGCGGCAAACCCCCAGTAAACAAGGCAAAGCAAAACAACCGCCACCAGCGATTTCTTCATTTCTGTTCACCTATGTTGCTACGGGATTACCTGTATTCAGTATACACAGAATATTTAGTTTGTCAAGATAGTTTTCATATAAACGTCGCTTCTGCCCCGAAGTATGGTCGTTCTCAGCAAGGCGCCAGATGGCTGAATTCTCGACCCCTGTACCCACACTCTCTCCGCAGCCAGAGTCTCTGTTGAGAGGACGCCGGGACTGGATTCAGGCGCCTTCCCGATGGGGAATAAAGCGGCAGGTGAGCGCATTTCCGACTACTCTACTGAAATCTTTCTAAAGCTGAAATTTGCCGCAGCCGATACAATAGATTGGAGTCCGAAGTTCGTTCCGGCCCCAAAAAGGTCATGTTATCTTTGGCGGTTTTGGGCGTTGAATGCTGAACCGAGAATTCTATGACTAAATCCAATCAGGTCCTGATCGTAGACGACAATCCCCACATGTCCAGTTTGCTCTCGGAGATTCTGGAGTTTTTCGATTACCGGTGCGTAGGAGCGCACGATGGTGAAGAGGCTTTGAAGATCCTTAAGGAGGAATGCTTCGACATGGTGATCACCGATCTGAGAATGCCCAGGATGGGCGGCATGGATCTTCTTCACACCATCAAGGACGAATTTCCGACACTACCGGTGGTGGTGATCACCGGCTTCGGAACCGATTCCTCCAAATCGGACGCATTTGCCGCCAAGGCAGACGGGTTTCTGGCCAAGCCCTTCAAGGTAGAGCAGATAAAAGACCTTCTGAAAAAACACCTGGTATCGAGAATAACCCCCTCGCAGACTCGCTTTTTTTCCTCATCAACCGATTTCGGAATTCGCTTTTGATAATTGCCCCAGTTTGCCCTGCTTGAACCAGCGCAGGCTTCTTCAAGAAACAGCAGGTTGCCCAACAGCGTTATTTTAAGTGAAAAGTTTCACAAAAGAAGAGTTGACTTTGAAGGCGTTGGGTGCTAAATTTGTGTTCTAAGGTAAGGGCTGAACCCCTTCGCGTACAGGCAAAGGAGGATTTGACTTCTTCGCCGGGCAGGAAACATTTGACAGGTTGAGGACAAAGATGGGAAAAACAATAGCTGAAAAAATAATAAGCAGCCACGCGGAAAAAGAGGTAAGCGCAGGCGAAATAGTGCTGGTCAACGTGGACGTCTGTCTGACCCAGGATGGGACCGGACCCTTGGCCATAAGGCAGCTTCAAAAAATAAACTTAGAAAAAGCCGCCAATCCAAAGAGAACGGTTTTGTTTTTGGATCACGCCGCACCATCGCCCCGAAGGGAGCTTGCCAACGACCATATGACCATCAGGAACTTCGCTGGTAAGACCGGGGCCTGCCTCTCGGAGGTGGGAGAGGGCGTTTGTCACCAGATCATAGCCGAATCATATCTGAATCCGGGTGACATTCTGATCGGGGCGGATTCCCATACGTGCACCGGGGGAGCTCTGGGTGCATTCGCCATTGGCATGGGCTCCACCGACGTGGCGGTGGGAATCGCTCTGGGCAAGACCTGGCTGAGAGTTCCTGAGACGTTCAAAGTGGAAGTCAGCGGAAAACTGCAACCCGGTGTCTATCCCAAGGACATCATTCTTCACCTCATCGGCACGATAGGAGCAGACGGGGCTACCTATAAAGCTCTGGAGTTCTGCGGTGATACGGTCGAGAAGATGTCCATGAGCGGAAGGTTGACCTTGTCCAACATGGCTGTTGAGGCGGGTGCAAAGGCCGGGCTGATCGCCTCGGACGAGACCACGAGGCAATTCCTGAGACAACAGGGAAGGGTGAGCAAGTTTAAAAAGATCGCTCCGGATAAGGATGCAGTTTATGAGAGAGTAATTCAGATAGACGCCACTGAGTTGGTACCGATGGTGGCTTTCCCTCATACGGTGGATAACGTCAAACCGATTAATGAGGCCAAGGGAGTCAAGATAGACCAGGTGTTCGTGGGCACCTGCACCAACGGTAGATTGGAGGATCTGAAAGTCGCCACGGAGATGATAAAAGGAAAGAAGAAACATCCCAGGGTGAGGATGATCGTCGTGCCCGCCTCCAAAGCG
>CAYGCR010000124.1:0-647 GCA_964348415.1 uncultured Ignavibacteria bacterium
TCGAAGGACAGGCTCACCGTCCTGTCTTCGACCCTGAGGCTCAGACCCGAAGGGAGCAAAGTCGAAGGAAGGGCTGTCCCTACGGTGAATTCGGCGTGTCATGCTGACCCCGCCCTTGGCGGGGAAGTGTCCCTCTCCTGTGTCCGGTGTAGACGGCTGTCCCGCCGACGGCATGACTCCCACCATGCCCCAAAGCGTCAACCGCAGGGTTCCCTTTTCTCTTTCAGTGTCGTGTTCGTCTTGCTTTCCACAGGCACTCTGCAGTGAGCTTGTCCCCACATGATACTCAACTGCTACGTTGGCAGAACGAGACCATCTCTGAGCACAAAGAATGCTTGACTCAGGCAGCAAAATCAGCTAATATGTGGTTGAGAAAACAAGCGACATCATCTAAGAGGAACAAACGTTCGTCCGGCATAGAGACTTCTTTGCCCAAAGGGTCTGGCCACGACGGTAAGCTCCCTATTTCCGCACAAATGCCTTAACGCAGGAGCCTAAGTGGCAACGGAAGCAGTCTTTGTGCCTCGCGCGATGAAATTCTTCCGGTATTTCGTCCTGCTAGCTGCCATTGTATTCATTGTCGCTTATCTGGTTCTGGCTGAAGTAGAGCACACAAGAACCAAAACCAACAACACTGCCGTAATTTT
>CAYGCR010000124.1:657-4493 GCA_964348415.1 uncultured Ignavibacteria bacterium
GATATCCGTTTGAACTTGAATGGATGGAGGGGGGTTCAGTCGACCACGTAGTAAGAATACTTTCCGGAGAGAAGCTCTACGTTGCCCCCTCGCTGGAGTTTATTCCATTCGTATACACACCTCTTTATTTTTACATCTCCGCCGCCGTGTCCAAGATGGCGGGCACAGGGTTTTTGCCGCTCAGACTGGTTTCTTTCATCTCATCTTTAGGCTGCCTTGTCGTCATTTTTCTCATGGTGAGAAAAGAGACTCAGAGCAGTTTCTGGGGAGCTGCCGCCTCAGGGCTGTTTGCAGCCACTTATCGAGTAAGCGGTGCATGGTTTGACATCGCCAGAGCAGATTCGCTATTCCTCTTCTTCTTTTTGGTGGCATTGTACCTGATCAAATTCAGAGAATCATCAAAGTCATACGCTCTTGCCGGGCTTCTGGTCTCGCTTTCCTTCTTGACCAAACAGGCGGCGTTGCTGATGTGCTTACCGATAACGCTTTATTGCCTTCTTCTGAATCGTCGCCGTTCGATCTACTTCATTGGCACGGTGGCTATTCTGGTTGGCGCGAGCACATATCTTCTCAACTGGATTCACCATGGATGGTATTATTACTATGTCTTTGATTTGCCGGGACACCATTCCATAGCAAAGAGCATGTACCTGGGTTTCTGGACCAAGGACATCATCTCTACGCTGCCCGTCCCGGCCTGGATGTCGATATTTTACCTGTTTACGCGACTTTCGAATTCCAACTTGAAGGACTTTCTGTTTTACCTTTTGATGCTTGTCGGCATGTTAGGAGGAGCATGGTTCTCCAGGCTGCACGCAGGAGGTTATGACAACGTTCTAATCCCGGCTTATGCCGCCTTATCTATAACATTTGGTCTGGGCGCACACGCCGCTTTCCAGTTCATTCGGGTCGCAGGGGCAAAGAAACGGAGATTGATACAGGTTTTCCTTTACTCTGTCTGCCTCATTCAATTCTTAGCTCTTACCTACGACCCGGCTGCCCAAGTTCCGACCCGGGAAGATGTGGAAGCGGGTGATGCTTTTATCGAAACCATGTCACAACTGCCAGGCAACGTCTATGTACCGTGTCACGGTTATCTGCCGTCGCTCGCCGGCAAGACATGTTGTGCGCATCAGATGGCGCTCGTCGATGTCCTGAGAGGAAAGAATTGCCCTGCTAAGACTCAGTTGATTCAAGAAATAAGACAAGCAGTGAGGGAAAAGAGATTTGACGCCATCATCGTTGATGCGGCTTACATTGGCCCGTCCTGGTTGCTGGAATCAATCAAGAAAGATTATACTGGGCAAACGCCTGTCTTCCATACCAGGCAAGGCTTTTGGTCAGTCACGGGCGTGAGGACCAGACCCCAGGTCATATACCTTCGCAACACCACTGGCAGCGATTGAATGCGTGGCTAATAGTTATGGCCCAGCCCGCGTGTTCTTGATTTGTAAGGAAAGTGCTGGTCCGTGTTCGAAACCACTTGCGGACAGCCACATGGGCTGTCCCTACGGTCAATCGGCTCTGTCATGCTGACCCCGCTCTTGGCAGTTCGACTTCGCTCACTGCCCTGAACTTGTTGAAGGGCGGGGGAAGCATCTCGCACTTCCGTGGCTGATCTCTTGCTTGAGATTCTTCGTCCCGCCTGCGGCGGGACTCAGAATGACGCCGCCAGTCGTAGCAACAAGGCGAAGGAAACGGGCATCCGAAAACCGCGCGGGCGAGGCTGCGGGTCTCGTCGCCAAAGAGAGTAGTATTCGCTCCAAAAGAAAACTTGACATGTACAGTGAAATTGGCTAATTTGTGTGTCTGAAGCGGAATAAACATCTGTGGTGGGCAGCAGTACGACAAAGCCCTGGGACCGCACAGTGAGGTCTCAGGATCCCGGAATTGAATGGCGGCGCCTTCTATGGTAAACCCGGCCTGACAAGCAGGCCGGGCCACCCGCCCCGCTTTGGCGGGTGCGAACTGACAGGCAAAGGAGTGTCTGCCAGGTGTCAGTGATGGTAGCCCATGAGCAATAGCTGACACGACCCGAGACCCTTCTCTCCTCCTTATTTTTCCCCAACTTCAATCCTTGCTTGCACGTCCAGTAGCGCTTATATTTCTTGCTGAACCTTAACAAGCGTTTGGTGCATTATGGCGGGTAGTCTCGAAAAGTCACTGCACTCAATACCTGTTGACTGGCTTATGGCTGGCGAGCCTTTTGTGAGATATCGCACCTTGATAGACCTTTTGCGCAAGCCGGAGAGCGACGAAGAGGTCGAGAAGGCCAAAACACAGATTCGCCGGCACAGCTTGATCCGGCAACTCCTTGCCAGGCAAGACAAGGATGGGTACTGGGGCACTGCACGCGATATTTACAAATGGTGGCCCAGAAGGGATACCACTTTCTGGTTATTAGGCGTCCTGGCTGATTTTGGCTTCACAAAAGAAGACAAAAAGATCGCCCGGGCTTGTGAATACGTTTTCGGCACCCAGCTTCCCAGCGGAGGCTTCGGCTGGGCGCCTCCCCCCACCCCGGCCGACTGCTTCACAGGCATATTAACCCAATCCCTGGCAAGGCTAAGATATGGCGCCGATACACGACTGAGCAAAGCTTACGAATGGCTCATACCCCGGCAACGCCTTGACGGTGGTTTCTGGTGCAAGGATACAGCCCAACCCGGCGGCCTGAGGGAGAAAGAGCCGAGCTGCGCGCTTGCCACGCTCTGCGTCCTGGGCGCGCTGATCCAGGACCCTGAACTCAAGCAGAGCACAACCGTTTCGAAGAGCGCGGACTTCTTGCTGAAATGCTGGGACAATAGGGGAAAGATAAAGTACGCCGGGCACGATTCCCAAATCGGCACAGGCTGGGGAAAACTGCAGTATCCTTTCACCGACTATCGCATCCTGAAATACTTAGACACCCTTTCGCAGCTTGAATTCGCAAGAAAGGACCCCCGAATGACTGCAATGATGGAGGTGCTTCTCAAAAAGCGCGATGAAGAGGGACGATTCTATGCGGAATCGGTGCACAAGGCCTGGTCCGATTTCGATTTTGGTCAAAAAAAATCGCCCAGCCGGTGGATAACTGTGATAGCATATCGTATCTTAAAGAGGATGATGGAGGCGTAACGAATTTGTCTCATGATAAAGGGTATGAAAAGAGTGCTCACCTGTACGACCTGTTTGACACCAAGGAGAACATAGAGTTCTTCCTGCACTACGGGTCTGAGGCGGGAGAGATACTTGATATCGGTGCAGGCACAGGCCGCATCGCAATTCCGCTGGCGGAGAGAGGGGTAAAGGTATTCTGCGTCGAGCCGTCTCCTGCCATGAGGAGGGAGTTTGAGAAGAAGCTCTCGGCACGTGCTGACCTGGCAGAGAAGATCCGGCTTGTAGCGGGCGATGCCGCTTCCTTCAATCTGGGCCGCACGTTTCCCACTGCAATCCTTTCCGGCAGCTTTGACCATTTCATGGATGAGAACGAGCGTTTGGCCTCCTTGCGCAACATTACCAAGCATTTAAAGCCCGGTGGCAAGCTGGTCTTCGATGTGGGCATCGGCTATATGGACGATAGCCCGCTTAAGCTGTCGGGACAGGTCAAAGTCGGAGACAAGGAGTACCGGCGTTTCCTCTCCAGAAAGCGTCTGCCAGATGACACTCTGGATTGGCTTTTAATCTACGAGGTGCATCAGTCCGGCAAGTTGATCGAGCGGATAGAGCAGCACTCATCAGCCGCTATCATTGATCGGGTGGACCTTCATCGTCTGCTAAAAGAAACAGGCTTCGAGGTCAAAAGAGAATTCGGAGACTACGATTTTAAACCGTTCGAGAAAGAGGATCGGACATTG
>CAYGCR010000124.1:4503-5364 GCA_964348415.1 uncultured Ignavibacteria bacterium
CGATAGAGGCGGTCAAAGTGAGATGAGAGTTGGCTGCCTGGCGGTCTGCAGTTGCCCAATTCACTTGGCGCTTTCAAGCGCGACGAATCGAGCAACTACAGGTTCCCGCTCACTCCCGCCTTTGACGGGATTTTTCAACCTTGGCCTCTCCCCAGGGGCAGAGGGAATCGTAGGTTCACATGGGATATGATGAGGCATATAGCAGGACAAGAGAGTATTTCGGGCAGGAGCCGACACCTGTCTTGAAGAAATACTACCATCTGATCGACAAAGCCCAGCCGGTTCTGGACGTCGGAGCGGGGCAGGGGCGTAACGCATTGTTCCTCGCCAGAAACGGTCTCACCGTTGACGCGATCGATACGTCAAAGGTGGCAATCGACACCATTTCCGCAATCGCAGCCAAGGAAAAGCTCCCCATCCGTACCTTTCATTGCGGCTTCGGTGGTTTCATCCCTCAGGTTGATTTCTACTCTGCAATTCTGATATTCGGTCTGTTTCAAGACTTATCTCGCGAATCGGTCGATTTACTTATCCGCAAGGTCAAGGTGTGGAGCAGGGAAGGAAGCCTGGTCTTCCTTACCGCCTTTACCACGCAGGATCCGTCTTTTTCCGTTCGCTCACGGACGTGGCAAAACATGGGAAAGAATTCCTTCGCGAGTAAAGATGGCCACAGTGCGACGTATCCGGAACCGGGCGAGATTCTCAAACTGTTTGCCGGCTACCAGGTGATTCACCACTGGGAAGGCTTGGGTCGCAGGCACAGGCACACAGACGGACCGCTGGAGCGGCACGGATCGGTCGAAGCCGTGTTTCAGCGATAATTCTCTTTCGGTTTTGCTTTTCGAGCTTTCCAAACGCGCA
>CAYGCR010000125.1:0-5287 GCA_964348415.1 uncultured Ignavibacteria bacterium
ACATAACAAAGGGACGATGGCCGGTCCTTGATTCCCCCATGACAGTTTTTGTCCGCCTCAAGAACGGCACAATTCCGAAGACCAATATAGGAGAACTGGCACACAGAACCCCCCTGGCAATCCTTCCGCCGGTTTTCTCTAAAGAGCGCATGATGGAGGCAATACGCTTTCTCTCAAGCGACGAGCTGGGGGGAAGGGGTCTCGGCGCAGAAGGACTTGACAAGGCCGCGGAATTTATCGCTGGGAGATTTCACGAGGCCGGTCTCGAGCCGGCCGGGGATGGAGAAGAGAGTTACTTCCAGAAGTGGGAAGGTTGGGGCGGCAGCCCTCAGCGCAGAGCGATTATGAGAAATGTGGTAGGGGTCATTCCTGGGAAAAGAGCTGAGCTTAAAGCGCAGAGCGTTGTAGTGGGTGCCCATTACGACCATCTAGGGCTGGGTTGGCCGGATGTGAGAGAAGAGCATAAGGGGAAAATCCATCATGGTGCTGACGACAACGCGAGCGGTGTGGCGGTACTCATAGAGCTTGCAAGGGTGTTTGGCAAAACCCCGAAGCCCGACCGCAGTGTGGTATTTGTGGCTTTCACCGGAGAGGAAGCCGGAAGAAAGGGGTCGAAGTATTATGTGGCCAATCAAAAACGGTATCCCTTGGACCTCTGCATCGCAATGGTCAATATGGATACCGTAGGACGGCTGGGGAAAAAGAAACTGTTGGTATTGGGAGCCAGTTCAGCCAGGGAGTGGATACATATCATGAGAGGAGCGGGCTTTGTTACCGGGGTCGATGTAGAGGCTGTGGCCGAAGAACTGGATTCGAGCGACCAGAAAAGCTTTCATGAGACAGGAGTTCCTGCGGTGCAGCTTTTTTCCGGACCTCACAGAGACTACCACCGTCCCACCGACACTGTTGATAAGATAGACCCTGAGGGGCTTTTGAAAGTGGCATCCGTGGCCAAGGAAGTCGTTGAATACCTTGCTGGTCGTGAAGAGCCCATGACGACGACATTAAAACCCGGTAAAATGGTTGAGATAATTCCGAAGACAGAGCGGAATGTCAGTCTCGGCACGATTCCTGACTTTGCCTTCCGTGGCGATGGATACCGGCTTTCGGGCGTTATTCCCGGTTCGCCGGCAGAGTCGAGCGGGCTCAAGCAAGGAGATGTGATTGTGGGGATAGGTTCCGATGCGGTCCATAACCTGAAGGCCCTGTCCGACATCCTCAAGTCATTAAACCCCGGCGACAGGGTCTCCATAACCTTCCTGCGAGAAGGAAAGCAAATGACTGTGGAGGCTGAGCTCGTGGCGAAATAGTATTCAAGTGAACTCAGGTATCGGAGCGAACGTTCCACATGCACTAGGCTGCCGTGAATCCAGGAACCTAAGGGGTAATTTCCTTAGGTGGGGAAGCTAATAGAGGCTTCTCTTGGGCTTTTTCACCAGACTTCGCAGGAGATATCCCACAATGAGCCCAGCAACGAGAGCCACAATGCCAGTAACGTAGATTTGCTTGAGCGTTTTCAGGGTGTTTTCCTTGGTTGTTACCTCAAGGCGAGTCTTCTGCTGAATGATCTGGTCTTTCAGGGCGTCTATTTCCTTTTTCAGGGAAGCGTTCTCGTTTCGGAGCCTTTCTGGCACGGCTTTACTTTCCTCGAGTTCTGCCTTCAACTGTTCAATGACGACGGATTTCGGCACATCCTTGATTAGATACCTTTGCATAACCCATCCGGTTCTGCCGTTCTCAGCTGTCACTTTAGCCCACTTGCCCTCCGTTTCGAGGACTTCAACTCTCGTATCCGACCGAAGAAGTCCCAACGAAGGTTGCCCTGTGCTCGGCCCACTGCGGAGGGATAGATAGAGACGGTCGGTCACGTACATGGTTTCAGCAAAACCGTTTCCCTGGCTACAGAGAAGAAAAATGGCGATGAGATACAGATACAATTTCATGTTTTTCGTCATGGGAGTTCTCCTTGCTTACAAATAGAGCCAGCCGAATTTGCCCAATAACTCCGAATTGAAAGGATATCCGAAACTCTTGCAGGCTTATATGGGCTCCGGAATCCATATGCGATACTAAGCCCACGGCTACGTTCGCGTATCGAGATTCAAATCTTACCGCATTTTAACAAGCCATATCCAAAAGTCAACTAAAATCTCGTGGGGAAACAAATAGTGTTGAAGTTACTCCAATTCATATTGGTCAATACCTCCTCTAGGCCAAGCAACCGGGAATATCCGAGCGACTGATTGGGATAAAAGGAAAAAACTCCAATAAAATCTTATGATTAATCCATCTCATGGCACTATGCGAGCAGAGTGCAATACCGCTTAACAGAATGACCAGAGCAAAAATCTGCCTTCAAGCCAAAGAAAAAGGGATCGCGGCAGATCCGTAATCCCTTGAAATTACTTGGTAGCGGGGGCTGGATTCGAACCAGCGACCTCCGGGTTATGAGCCTGATGCCGGCCCTAAACAAGAATAAACAAAAGTAAATAAAACTATTTAAATTCAAGGGCTTATGAAACCCAGACCGTAAGGGCTCATTGCGTAATTTTGGCCCTTTGGGGGGATTTTGTTAGAAAATTGTTAGAAGGTATTAAGGTACCGTCGCATAAGCTGATCCCAGCCGAAATCTAGCGTTCCTCACATGGAGCCGGCGGTCGGATTTGAACCGAAAACCTACTGATTATGGAGGATACTCGAAGTCATAACAATAGCAGATAATGTCAGATTCGCCCTCTCCTTGTTTTGTTAAATGCAATCCCTGTGTTGATCTGCCCCCATTGCGTCCCTGTTTACTTTCCCTTGTATTGACGGACGTTGATGGCTTTCCATTTCAAGCCGGGATGGTGTCTGATTCTTTCCGCCAACTTTTCATCTGTTGTGAGCGAGGAGGGATCGATTTCCCCATGATCCAAGATTCGGTCCAAGAATTCCAACTCGGCCTTAGAGAGAGGGAGAACAACTTCAAGCGCTTGGCGGCATTCATCAACCAAACGGTTGCCCAAGATGTCCCTTTGCTCTCCAGTTGCAAGGGACTCTCTTCGAAGCAGCGGGGTCAGGTGATTTTCAAGCTCATTTGCGTCGAAGGCGATATCGTCCACGGATACCGTCCGCCAGTCCTTGCGATTCATAGCACCATAAACCAAAAATGCCGATCGTAGGCGTCCACGGTTTAAGTCACCACGGGTCAGGAGTTGGTGAACATCAAATAGATCCCGTGCCTCATGCCGTGATAGCAAGGCCGCTAGCTTACCTGCCGCAATCTCGTGGATATCGAGTATGGGGATCCCCCTCGCCTTGTAAGAACCAACTAGCTGGGAGTCTTGCGTGCGGATCGGCCACAAAGGAATGCGGAACATGTAATTGAGATCGATCTCTAGGTTGCCATCCTGTCCGATAGAGCTTTCGTAACGAAGCAACCATTTTCCACCGGCGTGTTCCTCAGGGATGCGGCGAATGGCAATATCTTCACGCGCACACACTGCTTGCACTGCTTCCTCAACCTTGGGCCGCTCCGCGAGCATCACCTCAGGATCACCGTTTCTGACGTAATTCAGGTCGATATCCACCGACAGCCGTGGCAATTTGAACAAGAAAAGGTTTAAGGCTGTGCCACCCTTGAGTGCCAAGCGTCCCTTGAGGAAAGGATGGCTAAGAAAACCCCCCAGGAGGTTGAGCAGCTGGATGACCTTTTCCACGACTTCCACACGGAATCCGGTAGCTTCGGCTTCAGAAAGCAGCTTTTCTCTAGAGATCTTCATGACACCTCAGCCCAGGAGCGTTCGAGAATTTCCACGGGAACAATCAGGTTCCACCCTGCCACAAGATGCCCAGGTCTCTGACTTTTCCGCACTAAATAATGCGGGTTCCGTGGTCTGTTTTCGCGCAGAGGCCGGAGATGGACGTCATCCACCATCAGGGCCTCGTAGTGTTGTTCCAAGAAGAATCCAACCTTTGCCATAGTCGTTGCGTTTCCGAGGATTAGCGCATATTCGACCACCTGATCAATGTCGAAGAACTCAACCGCCTCCAGCGACCGCCAGATCTCTTCCCAGCCCCCACCGAGATTCGGCCGGTCAAGGAGATCCACCAACGTCCGCTCTAAGCTCGTAACGCTGACGCTGACACCTGCCCGTTCCCGCCCCGTGACTCCGAAGGCTTGCTTCGACTTGTCCCGTAGGGCCTTGGGAAATAGTACGCTCTGGAAGTGATACGAACGGAACCTTACCGGACGTAACGGACGACCCGTTAAATACAAGAATCTTTCGTGGACCGAGTAAGCCTTGCCGTAGAACTCCAAGGCAGTGTGGTAGCCGAGGACCGCGTCATCGGTCATTTTTGCCGCAAGCAAATAGGGATCGACTGGACAGTTTTCGGGTTCAACACCTGAGGACACAACGACATACAATCCTCGGCGGACGCGCAGGATGCGTCCCTGCTTCTGGTGATGAGCAAGAAGGGCTTTGCGCGTCCACTGATTCGCTGACCCACGTTCTGCGAGAAAGTCAGTGAATTCCCTGATGGTAAAGATGGGGTGCCTTGAGAAGAACCTATTGAGTTTCAATTCCCTACCTTTACTTGATAATGGTTGTCGTTAATGCTAATAATATTAGCCTTTTTTGCAATCAGTGTCAAGTAAGATTTGGCTCGAAACCTGACTCGTTTGAGCCCTCACTTGATATTGTTTGTAGAAAGGATAAAAAAATTTAGCCTTTTCTGCGAATATCGTCAAGCTGGTTCTGTATCTCTTCTTCAGGGACGGTTTCCAATCTATGATTTTTATTCTTTTCTGACCCTTTTGCTGAGAATCCTTGGTTGGGAACCTTAATAGTCAATCAGATGTATTATCCATCTATCGAAGTAGCCCAACCATTACTTCAGCGGTGTCTCAATCTATGACATTGTGACCCTATTATTATTATTTTTTTTCTGGTTTCCAGCACAAAGTTGCATTTCCTCATATCTGCCTCCTATGCCGCCAGTTTCAAACGGTCTTTCAGGGCATCCTGCTTTCTGACAATATCGCCAAAATTGACCTGACCCCCAAAAATCGGTCCAGATTTTATGTTAGTATTCAGGCATAATCTGGGCTGCAATAAGGAGGTCAGGATGACAAGAAAGAGGTACACAGCGGAACAGATCATCGGGATGCTCCGCGAAGTGGAGGTTGAGCTCTCGCGGGGTCAGAAGGTGGGGCATATCTGCAGGAATTTGGGGATTAGGGAGCAGACTTACTACCGATGGCGTCGCGAGTACGGCGGGATGAAACTTACTCAGGCAAAGCGAA
>CAYGCR010000126.1:0-4901 GCA_964348415.1 uncultured Ignavibacteria bacterium
CACTGGCGGGTAATGCGTAGGGACAGCCCTTGTGGCTGTCCGTGTTACTTTCTAAATCACCCTCTCCCCCGCCTTAGGCGGGATCTTCGACTGAATCCTCTCCCATGAAGGGAGAGGAGCCTCCCCTCCCTCCCTTGATGGTTCGACAAGCTCACCACAAGTGGGAGGGAATAAAAGGGAGGGTGAAATGAAGCTCTGGTTTTTCGTCAACTACGTGTGTGACAGGTCACACCTTTCGGGCAAGTTCTGATAAAAAAGGAAAACGTGATTATAATGGTTAAGTGAATACTCGATTTAAAATCTCTAACGTGCTTCCAAAACAGAGATCTGCTTTTGCTTGATCGAGAACTGCTCGCTCACGTATCTCCTTTCCCGGGTGAATAAAGTTCCGATATATCCTAGAGATATTTCCCAAATGGACGACCACTTCGCCAAGAATCTTGTTCTGCTCAAAATAACTCAGAAGGTCTCCGAGGTCACACTCATATAGCTTCTTCTTAATGATTTTATTGTGTCTCTGATATGAGATTTCCCTCATACGTTTCTTCTCACAGTAGTAGATAAGGAGTATCTCAACTATCGAACCCGAAATTATGACCACAGCCTTCTGGTTTTTCATTACATAGTTTAAGAATAGCTCATCTACATCGCGCAGGAGTATAGCACGAATACTCTTCTTAACCCGTTCAATCCGCTGGATTGTAGTGAAGTAAGAAAGCTTATCAAGTATATCTGCGTTGAGTTGTTCAATACCCCGCATCCACTGAGGATTCAGCTTCTTCGGCTTTAGTCGGGCTAGCTCTTTGAATAGAAAGGGATTGAGTTCGTAGATGTGCTCCTGGTATGAACCGCGTTCCCCGGTCCTTCGCAGATAGCACTTTTCTAGCCACTGATCTAATAATGACTGCGCCTTCTGGTCGTCAGTGCCCATCATGACCTTGAACTTCCATCTTGGGATGGGCATTCGGTTGTCCCTCAGGTCACGGTCCTTTTTAGCACTAGAGAAAAATGATTGCAATTTCTGAAGTACAAACTCATTTTCCTTTGACACATAAGTTAGTGCATGTTTATAGTTCCGCGTCACTTCCTCGCGATCCCGAACTATAGCAAGAAGGCTCTCGTAGTTCCGAGAAATTATCTCATCTTCAGGCTCAATCTTATAGGCCTTTTCGATCAACTCAAAAGCTTCGTCTATGTTGCCCTTCCCTTTTTTTATGTTTGATAAGTTATTCAGCGCGGCAGCGTTTTCTGGCTCCAGGGCTACTATATAATCGTATATCACTTCCGCTTCGGATTGGTACCCCAGTTCGGCCAAAGCGTATGCCACCTCAAATGTCCATAAAATCTCTTTAGGTTCCAGAAACCGCGACTTGTAAAGCTCGACTATGAACTCGTAGTTCTTATCATCATGTAGTCGTTGGATGAGTTGAAGAGCACCTGATTCCGCAAGGTTGGATTTTCGCTCCTCAAACAACGCTCGAATCTGCTTCTTTTGTTTTTGGAATTCCCTTTTGGTCATTACTTACTGTCTCCGTCAATGACTCGATATTAGAAATATCAATACGTTCAAGTCCAGATTGAACCCTGTTCCCGAAGCATAAAAAAGGTGTTTAAAGGTATCCCACTCGTTGGAGGACATTTTGGAAAAGCTCCTCGTGAACAAGTCCTCTGTAACTATCAACTAGTTGCTGCTGTGGTTCGACAAGGGGCGTATTGATCCCTTTCGCCCAGAAGGCTACAATAGAGACATAGACCCACAAGCTCCTTGAATGAGAAAGCAGGATGCTCCTGAAAGCAGTCTCTAGGGCCTCTAAAGTGGCAATCATTAGAGCTTCGAAGTCCACAACACGCTTGACTCCAATGTCCTCTGCATAACTCAATGTCCAACCGGCCTGCTCCTCCTCCAACTCAACCCCAAGGACCTCCGCGGAGTATTCCTGCAGATATGCTACAGTTAGGTCTTGGTCCTCAACATCAGGAATTGACGGCCGCTTTGCAGGCTTTGACCTCAGCTTTATTACTTCCTCGGCGAATGCTTCATCTGTCTCTTCCAAGATTGCAGCTAACCTCGCAAGTCTTCTAAGAACAGATTCGGGAATGTCAGATTCCTGCTCATACACAAACTGACGATTTATACTTGCCCACGCATGCTGCAGAATAGTTCTGACCTGTATCTCTACGAGCAGGTTATGCGTTGCATTGTTGATCTTTTGTACTTGTGAGTCCAGTTCTTTCCTTGTCTGTCCTTCTACTAGACGGCCGCTAAAATCACGCTTGAGATACTCAGGAAGATCTTCAAAGAAAACAGGGCCTGCATAGTCAGGATTCCATTTCGCAAGAAAGTGAAGAGAGGCATAACCGAACGATGAATGTCCATCTCTGCCCACTTTATCCTCACTATCCATGACTAATAAGAATTGATCCACGATTTTCGATATCGGAGTAATCTCATTTAGGTATGGGCAAACTATACGTACACCTGCACGGTCTGTAACCTTACTCAGACGTTTGTAGGATTTGCGCCTGAATTTCTTCAATACACTGGGTATTGATTTGGGCCGCCAGGTTATACTAAACACTTCTATTGATTTCTTAGCAAATTGATGACGTAGAAGCCGGGATACCCCACGGGCAAGAAGACCGTATAGCTCTATGTCGCTGAGAACCCCCCGTATGATCTTATGCAGTGCCCTACCTTTCTTGTGCATATATATTCCTTTTGCTGTTGTATTAGACAACTGACGCGTGGCCAGGCCTGATTATGAGACCGGGTCTATCATACATGCCTTTCTCTTCACACTCTCTTCAACTTGGTGAGGAACTTCTCTCGCAACTTCGCCAGCTTCGGCGTGATCACTGCCTGGCAGTAGGTCTGAGCGCGGTTCCGCTGGTAGTAGCCTTGATGATACTCCTCGGCTGGATAAAACTCCTTATACTCGTCAAGTTCCGTCACTATGGGATTTTCCCACACGCCGGAAGTTTCCAACTCCCCGATTGCCTTCTCGCCAACCTCCTTCTGCTTTGGCGTGTGGTACAAGACTATGGACCTATATTGCGTCCCTATGTCTGGCCCCTGTTGGTTAAGTGTGGTCGGGTCGTGGATGGTGAAGAAGACCTCCAGCAGCTCCTGGTATGTTATCTTCTCAGGATCGAAGGTGATCTGAACCACCTCGGCGTGCCCGGTCGTACCGGAACACACCTGCTCGTACGTCGGATTGGACACCGTCCCACCTGCATAGCCGGGCTTCACCGATTTCACGCCCACCAGCTGCTCGAACACGGCTTCTAAGCACCAGAAGCATCCACCGCCAAGCGTCGCGGTTTCCAATTCGCCTTTTTCAGCCATTGACCATCCTTTTGGGGGCTGGCGGTGGTTCTCCCCTTGCCAGCCGACCGTAAACGCCTCCGCACTGCCCTCATATGCGACCGAATCAATTAAAGACCCACACAATATATTGAGGAGTCCGGTGCGATGTCAAGCCCGAATACGGTGTGTCATCCCCCTTGGATCACGTGCTCAATTGAGTCAGCCTCTCTGCTGAAATGACCGTGCGGGCTATGGTTCAGAGAGTCTTTTTGGCTCATGTCACAGCAACAATCTTTTTGGGTCAGCAAACGTATTATTGTGTTGTGTTCGTGGGAGTTTGTGAAAATTATAACTTGACTAAAGCGGAATTGGGTTTATTTTAAGTGGATAAACCGTGTCTGGACAACAGACCCTTCTTACTAATCTGCTTCCGGAGGTGAGACTATGCCCCCACCCTCAATGGGAAAATTCTGGCGAAAGCCCTTGGATTACGACAAGCTTGACATTCCCCATGGCGAGCTGCACATCATAAAGGAAAGATGCAAAGGATGCGCCTTCTGTGTGGAGTATTGCCCGCGTGACGTGCTGGAGCTCTCCACTGAGTTTAACACCAAAGGATATCATCCGCCTTATGTGGCAAAAGAGGATACCTGCGTTTTCTGCGGGTTGTGCGAGATGCTCTGTCCGGAGTTTGCCATCTTCGTTACCGAGAAACCAAAGGACGAATCGAAGGACAAAACAGCTGAGAAGGAGGTCAAGAAAGTTGAAAGCTGATCCCAAAGGAGTACTGACTGGAGAACATTATCTCGACGGAGACCACGCCTGCTCGGAGGGCGCCATTGCGGCAGGCGTCCGTTTCGTAGCGGGATACCCCATCACCCCGTCTACCGAAGTGGCAGAGCGCATATCCGAACGCTTTCCGGAGGTGGGAGGCATCTTCATCCAGATGGAGGACGAGATGGGCTCCATGGCCGCCGTGGTAGGTGCAGCCTGGGGCGGGGTTAAAGCCCTAACTGTTACCTCAGGCCCGGGCTTCTCACTGATGATGGAAAATATCGGGCTGGCCGCCATGATGGAAACACCGTGCGTGGTGATTAACGTTCAAAGAGGCGGCCCTTCTACCGGACTTCCCACGCTTCCCGGGCAGGCAGACATGATGCAGGCTCGCTGGGGGTCTCACGGGGATTATGAGATCATCGCCCTCTCCCCCAACTCACCTCAGGAATGCTTTGAGGTGACTATCAAAGCTATTAATCTCTCTGAGAAATATCGAGTCCCGGTGCTGGTCATGACGGACGAGTGCGTGGGGCACATGACCGAAAAGGTGGTGATTCCGCCTGCGGAGGAAATCGAACTTTACCCCCGTCGGTACACTAAACTCCCTCCGAGCCAATATCTGCCGTTCAAGGTGGGCGAAGGTCTCATACCGGAGATGGTAAAGGCCGGGAACGGATACAAAATTCACGTCACCGGTTTGACCCACGACGAGAAGGGCTATCCGGTTATGAGCTGGCAGGCACAGGAGAAGCTGGTGAGAAGGCTGGTTGAGAAGATAAGATTGCATGCAGACAAGCTGGTTGATATAGAAGAGATG
>CAYGCR010000127.1:0-4830 GCA_964348415.1 uncultured Ignavibacteria bacterium
TCGTACCGGCAGTTGGGGCAAAAGGGCATATCTTTTTTCTCCTTGTCCCTTAATACCCCCTAGAGTGTCAAAAGGTTTCGGTGATTATTGGCGAGTCAGAGATTGATCGGTCAAAGTCCGTGCTTGAGGCTGGACGACCCGACTCAGATATGATCGAGCATCTGGTCTGCTATTTCCTCGCATCTTTTCAGATGCTCCTTGGGCACCCAGATGGCCACGGGAACGGCAGAGGTGGTGCCGTGGCTGGGAAAAGTGATGGCAATGTCGTCACTTTTTATCAGGGATGGGATCCCCTCTTTTTGAAGCGCCTCCTGAACCATCTGCGCATAAAGCCGCGAGGGAAGAGTTCTCAGGGGGACATATTCCATAGCCTGAGTAGGTTCTTCTTCCTCTAACTCATCCACCAAGCTGGCGCCGCAATCCGGGCACTTCCCCACACCTTCTTTGTATTCAAAGCTGCACTTGGGGCAGTAAGGCATACGGGCTCCTTAACCTTGAAATACAGTCTACGGTACTATGATTCCACCTTTACCCTTATTCTTTTCTTCTCGGCTATTACTCCCGCTCCGATGGTTCCGTTGGCCTCTTCCAAGTTGCCGCTTGGAAGCCCCTCGGGCAGCTCGAATGCGATTCCCGGGAACTCAGGAAACCCGCTGTGATACGCAACCAGGTATACCTCATAGACTCCCTCTATCAACTTCCCCTGGGTGGTTCTGAATGCCTCAACCGGTATGGTCTCTTCCAGACCCTTCACCACCTCAGCGTATCCGACCACGGGCGGAATTGTATCCGGTGTCACCACGCTTAGTAAGTAACCGGAGGCATTAGCAGATGAAGTCCAGGTGACTGGCACCGCCTCACCTCCAGGATTCAAGGTATCGCCCGGCAGGCCCAGTTCCTCAATACGAAGGGCGGCCGGGATTACCAGCCAGGCCTCCGTAGTGAAGTCATCTCCAGAAGAGGTGACAGCCACGGAGACGTTCTGTCCGAAACCAAAAAGGGAGGGGCCTTCCTTGTAGTAGTTGCCATTCCCTTGATTTGTCAAGGTATGTGTGTCTGCTTGCACCACCGCACTATCGAAGGGATTGCCATCCCGCAGAATGGTGAAATATGCGATATCTTTGCTCAAATTCATATCTTTCACCAGCACACCGTTGATGGTGAACATGAATTCTTCGGAATGCGTACGCATGGTGACCTTGTCTGAGCAGGACAGAGACAATGTTAAACATACAAGGAAAACTAATCCGATTCTCGTACCGGTAAGAGATTTCATCTGAAACCCTCCTTGGTTGGGCAAGAAACGATAGCCATTGGCTTTCCAGGACTGAGTTCTTTCCTGCAAGCCCCGGGCGGCACACCAGATGAGCGACCCCCGAGGCGAGGCAGCAGCCAAGGGCGGCACGGAGCCTTGCCGGTAACTAAAAAGGCGCAAGACCTGAATAAGCAAACCTTCTGTGTGTGCAACAAATACACCTGGAAATATAATCGGACATTTTAGGCTCTATCTGAACAGAAAACGAAAAAAACACGCCTTTGAATAAAAATGCTTGACATGAGCACGCAATGATGCTATACGTATAAAATGAAGAAAAGCTAAAGCACGTCCGTGCTTAAAAAAGGAGGAGATGTGAAAAAATCTATACCCCTTTTTATGCTACTAGCCTGCCTTTCCCCATTTCTCTCTGAAGTAGCCTTTTGTGAAGAGCAATCCAATGAGATGACAAGAATCTATCTTGAGCAAAGAACCGGAAGGGACTCTGTTTCGTGGCAGAGAATCGATAGAGAGCTTTCGTTTGCACGCCGACCGGAAGCAGAAATGTCCCACAGAAGTATGGTGGATACCAAGTGTAACAACGATGGGTTTGGTTCGCAGTACGATCCGGCGATAAGCGGCACTGGCCCGTCGACGGTTGTTGCTGCCTGGACTGACAGGCGTCATGGCTTCTCCAGTATCTACGCGCAGCGGTTCAGCACTTCAGGTGATCCGCTGGGTAATGATTCTAAGGTATCGGACAACTTGACAGAAAAGTGGACCCTGAACCCTGACATAGCTTCAGATTCCTCTGGAAATTTTGTCATTGTATGGGAGGATATGAGAAATGGAGCACATACCGATGTTTTTGCACAGCGGTTTAACGCAACGGGAGAGCCGGTAGGCGGAAATTTCAAAGTTAATTACAACGTGGATGACACTTGGCAAGATTATGCAAAGGTCGCTATGAATGCTCAAGGTAACTTTGCAATCGTGTGGCAAGACTTCCAAGAGTGCGGCGTATACCATTGTTTTCATATTTACGGGCAACGCTACAATTCTTCTGGTGTGCCTCAAGGATCTAACTTTAGAGTAAATGATGTGGATTTAGATGCCCTTGACCCTGATGTAGCTATGGATTCTGCCGGGAATTTTATGGTGGTGTGGACGGAAGCTCGCGAGAGTGAGCTTTACAGTACTGATATCTACGGACAAGCATATAATCCTTCAGGACAAAGAGTAGGCGACAATTTCAGAATAAATGGAGATTCACTGAGGCTTCATCAAATGTCACCCGCCGTCTGTGCGAACAATCAGGGTGAATTCATAGTTGTGTGGGTTGAGTGGGACCCCGAGGGAGAAGAACCCTGGAGCCGAGTCGCCGCCCGCAGGTACAGTTCTCCTGGCGTGCCACAGGGGGGAGGCTTTCGTATAAGCCTGGAGGATACAATCAGCCAGAAAGATTGGCCGCAAGTGGTCATGGATGCAAATGGGAATTTTGTTGTCGCTTGGGCGTCCTTTCTCGGTGAGTCTGCTGATGCTGACGTTTTTGGGCAACGTTATAATCATCTGAATCAGCCTCAGGGGTCGAATTTCGAAGTCAACGACGACCAACCTGTTTTCTTACCGGCGTTATCCATGACAATGACCAACTCGGGCGACTTTCTGCTTGCGTGGTCGGACGACCGAATTGACAACCAATTCGAGCAGTTCCGTGATATGGATATCTATTGCCAACGATATAACGCCTCTGGACAACCGCAAGGAGGGAATGTTAAATTGAATAGCGAGAATCCGGATCATTTGCAGTCTGAGCCATCCATATCAGTGGATAACACGGGATCATTCGTATTAGCCTGGACAGATTGGAGAAACGAAAACTGGAGCACAAATCACTCCACGGATATTTTTGGTCTAATTTATAACAAACCCTATACCCTTTCACAACTACCGAATTATCGCGTGAACAAAGATGAGATTGCACCCTGGCACACTCAAAATTCCCCGTCCGTCACTGGCTACGGTTCGAAACAAATTCTCACTGCCTGGGCTGATTCGCGGGAAGGTGGTTGGGATATTTACGTAGCTCGCAACTTTCCTTTTTACGCAGGGTCGGCAGAGTACAAGGTCAATGAAGATGTTTCGCCCGGGAACTGGGAGCCTTCTATAGCGGCGGATAGTCTAGGCGGTTTTGTTGTGGTTTGGACCGATGCGCGAAACGGGTATCCAAAATTCGATATCTACGCCCAACGCTATAACCAATGGGACGAGGCCCAAGGTGGAAATTTCAGAGTAAACGAGGAGCCCTTCTGGGTCCATCAGGAGTTGGCTTCCGTTGACATGAGCGCAGGAGGCGATTTCGTAGTGGTTTGGGAAGATTTCCGAGAATCAGGACGAAGTTTCAGATATGTCTACGGGCAAAGATTCAATCACCTGGGGCAACCTCAAGGGTCAAACTTCAAGGTCAATGACCAGGGGGTTACCTTCCCGGAAGACTGTTACTACGCAGATGTGGCCGTGGACCGAGCCGGGAACTTCGTGGTAGCCTGGCAACTTTATTCCGACATCTATGCACAGAGGTATGACAACTTGGGTAACCGAATTGGTGGAAACTTTCTGGTTAATGACCAACCCTCATTGCGCCATGCGCCACCACCCAACATCGGCTCTCTCACACCCTTGGAAACGGACACCATAGACTACCTCTATGCTTCACCGAGATTAGGTGTCGATATGGATCGGAGTGGCAATTTCGTGGTAGTCTGGTCAGACTCTCGAAACGGAGATTGGGACATCTATGGCCAAAGATACCATTTCACCGGTATGGCGTGGGGCGAAAACTACAGGGTGAACACCGACGTAGGTGTCGCTCAGCAATCCTATCCCGACGTTGCTATTGATGATAGTAGCATTTACTTTGCCTGGATAGACAACCGAACACCAGAGTACGATTATGACGTGTATGTCAAGGTTGAGTTTTGGAGCCCGCGTTATCTTCCCGGCGATGCGAACGGAGATGACGCGGTGGGCGGGGAAGACATCAATTATCTTATGAACTACTTATATCGTGATGGCCCCCCTCCCGATCCAATGAATGCGGGGGATGCAAATGCAGATTGTTTGGTCACCGCCGGCGACGTCGTGTATCTAATCTCATATCTGTATCGGGCGGGTCCTCCTCCAAAGCCGGGGTGCGTAGAATAAAGCTCCTCGCAAGGTTGTCTTGACGAAACCCGTGCCACGTTTTTTTCTGATGGGAAATCTAGTGGGGTAAGGGAGGCCGCAAAAGCCGGTCACCCTACAAACCCGGATTTATCCGAACCGTAACAATCCAATTCACAACTTCACCGTCTTCATCCTTTGCACAGCTTCTCTCAATCTCTCTTTATCTTCAATCAGCGAAAAACGCAGATAGCCCTCGCCCGAGGGACCCAGCCCCACTCCCGGCGTAGTCACTATTCCTACTTGTTCAATCAGCAGATTTGCCATCTTCTTGGAATCTAAATCATACGGGATCTTTGCCCACACGAATATGCTCCCCTTGGGATTCTTCACCTCCCATTCGCAATCTCTCA
>CAYGCR010000128.1:0-4715 GCA_964348415.1 uncultured Ignavibacteria bacterium
CCACCTGCAAATCCGGATATCCGGAGACCTGACTGAATGCTCCTATGAATTCCTCCGATCGAGTGCTGGGAGACCAGGGCGGCACATAAGCAGATTCCACCTTCAGATAGTCGTAAGGCACGTCCCCTGGCACGAAATACCTTAGATCTGGCTGGCCGTCGTTCCCCGCCGAAAGATTTCTCCTTCCCTCGATTATGACCTTGCCTCCGTAATCCAGATACTCCTTCAATGCCAGGTAAGTGGAATCACTGTAAGCCCCCAGCGAGCGATTCCCTCTCAGATCCTCAGAGTGGACTATTACTGTCGAATAACGGGCCAGCTCCTTGGTGCGCAGCTGATTCTGTGGAGAGCAGTTGGGACAGCTGTGGTCCACGTAAGCGTAAGCGTAATCCTGCAATGCTCTATCGTAGAAGGCATTTATGCTATCGCCGTCTACCATATTGTAGGAGACGTTTTCATAAGTCTCGTCAACCACCAGAACACCCTGGTCAAGGGAGACGACAAAACCCTCCACCTCATCCGACATCTCGCTTTCATTCCCGCTCGTGTCAACTGCGCTTAAGGTGTAATAGTAAAATGTCACCAACCCAATCACTGCTGAATCCACAAAGGTCGTTTCACTGCATGCTCCGAACAACAGCTGGTAGCCAGTACCGGACTCCGTACTCCTGTAGATGTTGTAATAGTCAAAATCCATCTCCCCATTTGGAGCCCAGTCAAGCTTGATCTTGTACAGTCCCAGAGGATTGGCTGCCAAGCCACTGGGGGCCAAAGGCACTTCTCGCGGAGCCACGGAAACTTCCTCCGCGGTCGGACTTTCGAACCCGTCGGCGTTCTCCGCAGTCACGGCTATGAAGTAGGTAACGTCTCCCTGTAGATTGAAAAGAGTGTCGCTGGTAGCATAGACTTGACACACGCTGTCATAGCTTCCGCTGGTCGTCCCGAAATATAGGTTATAATACGCGATATCTTCAGCGGGATCGTTTGCCGACCAGTTCACGTATACCGTGCTCCCGTCCCCAGCGTCCAGAACTCTGACGTTTTCAACTGGGGAAGGGGACAGGCCTACTAGTAGTACCGTGGCAAGGCCCATCTTTACCACCTCTCTCATATAGTCGAAATCCAAGCTGTCGACCAAGTCATAGTTGGTGTGGAACCCTGCATAGTGAAAATCGCCTTCAATTGTGCCTACCGCAGGAAACCCTCGCTGGGCAAACGGTCCCTCGTCGCTGAGCCAATCTCCTCCATAATAGGGGCTCAGATACGTGTAAGCCTGCGCCATTTCCACCATGATATTGAAAAATGGTACGAACGAAGGAACCGCTCTAACATCCACGTCGTTATCCAGATCGACGCTGTGCCCGATCATGTCGAAGTTGAGCATTAAATCCACGTCAGTGCCCTGGTTGTAAAGATATTCCGCAAAGAAGTCACTGCCAAACAGACCCTGCTCTTCCTGAGCAAACGGAACGAATATGACCGTTACCGGTAACGGATTGTCGACAATAATCCTCGCCATCTCCAGTGTAGCGACAGTTCCCGAAGCATCGTCGTCCGCTCCCGGAGCCCACACGTAAGGGTTAGTGCCTGCGGCGTATACAACCGAATCGTAATGTCCGCCTACCACAATTACCCGGTCAGGCATCGCCGTTCCCACCACAGTTGCGACTACATTATATTGATGGGAATCCCAATAATAATGGTGAAACCACACCGAGTCGACGCCGAAGCTGACGAACTTGTCAAAAAGCCACTGTCGAGCACGATGGATTGAATCCGAGTAGGAGTACCTGGTCTGGAAATTCTGCAAACGCAGATCCCAGGCAAAAAGCGAATCCGCGGAGACGAGATTCACCAAGCTATCTATGTCCGCGGAGTACCTTAGGGCTCGTTCGGTTACCCTTAGCGGACGTTTGTATTCTAACGGTATGGGCCTGCGACGCACGTAAGCAATCTTATACCCCCTTGCCTTCAACTCAAAAGCTCTTTCCCTGGACGTCTTTATCAACTGCCGTCCGCGATCTTTCAGAAGAATCTGTCCGTAGAGCTCTAGGTCTACTTCAGCAAACCCCTCCATCTGAGAAACCAGGTAGTACTCCTGCGTCCAGGCCTCCTCGTCTACAATCTCGTATTCCAGACCCAACCCATCCAGCTCCGCTAATCTGGACCTCGGAAACTCAGCCAGAACAAAGTTGTCAAATCTGTGGTAGGCAATTACGCCTGCCTCCCTTGCATCTGACCAATCAGTCGGCCGCTCCAAAGTCAGTTTCAGCAAAAGCGGCTCCGTTTGTCCCTGTGCAACAGCCAAAACCAGAGCCGCGATCCAAATAATAAGACTGAACGCAATCCTTCCGATTGCCATGGTATCCTCCCGTTTTAGATGTTGAGTTTCCCTGTCCCTTCTCAAGTTGGCTCGGGCGAGCCACCAGCGGGCGGAAAGTCCTGTGGTGATAAGTCTGTCTGCTGGCGCCGGGTCCAACGTTGAGCACAGGCTCTGTAATGCTCAGAACTACAACCCCTATCAAACAGACGCGTTGCCGTCTTCTTTCTTGGCTTTACGTTATCAGTGTATCTATTGTTTCTTTTTTGTCAGGACGCAAATACGGCAGCCGATGGACTTTCTCTTCCTGCGCCTTCGCGTTCCGCTGCACTTCCCCGAGTTTGGCCGCGGCGGACTGCAAGCCGATCTTTCTTCGCATTGGTCCAAATAAGGCAAGAGAAAGCGGGGCAGAGCCGCATCTCGGGAAAACGCGAGAAGCCGGTTTAAGGGTTAGCCTTATTCCTTCTCCTGTCGGAACGGTGAGAAAGTCGCTGGCTAAGCCTCGATTCTCTGCAAATAGGTCAAATCCGCTCCGAACAAAGCACAGACTGTGTGTGCAATTACTTCAGCAGCAGCATCTTTCTTGTTTGCGCGAATTCTTCTGCCTCCAACCTGTAGAAATAGATGCCGCTTGAGACTTCCTCTCCCCTTTCGTTCTTGCCGTCCCAGGTTACACTTTTGGGGCCAGCCGTTTCCTTCCGATCAACCAAAGTTCTCACTTTTTGACCAAGGATATTATAGATGCGTACCCTCACCTGGCTTTCCCTGGGCAGAGAGTAACGTATCACTGTCTCCGAGTTGAAGGGATTGGGGAAGTTCGGTTTCAAAGAGAACGAGGGGATAACTTCGCTTTCCGCAACTTCGACTCCAGTCGGGAACATCCCCAGATCGCTTAGAGCCTGGTGCAAAAGCTGGGTGGCTTGCTCTTCTTGAATGAAATACAGGGGAAAATCGAAGTAGATAACCTTGCATGCATCGTCCGGATAACGAAACGCAACTGGTTGCCCTTCACAGCCGGAGGTATCATAAGCCGATTGGAAAGTATAGATGACCTCCCCGCCCATCAGACTATCAATGTATCCTACACCAGGGACCTTCCCCTCCAGTTCGAGTTGTCCGCCACACTGTGCCACTCTTAAATTGTCTACTTGAAGATCTGGGTAACCGGTGACCTGACCCAGTGCACCGATGAATTCCTCAGTACGATAATCGGTGGGAGACCAGGGCGGTACATAGGCTGATTCAACCTTCAGGTAATCGTAAGGTACTTCCCCCGGGGAAAATTCCCTTATGTCCCAATCGCCATCGTTCCCCTCCGAAAGATTTCTTCTGCCTTCGATTATGACCTTCCCCCCATAACTCAAATAATCTTTCAGAACTAAGTAGGTGGAGTCGTTATTATCTCCCAGCGAGCGGTTCCCCCTGTTGTCCTCCGAGTGGACTATCACCACCTCATACCGGCCCAACTCCTTCAAGTTTATCTGATTCTGTGGAAAGCAGTTAGGGCAGCTGTGGTCTGCGTAGGTGTATGTATAATCTCGCATGGCTCTCTCGTAGAAAGCATTTATACTATCGCTATCAACAAAATTATAAGAGATGTTATCATAGGTTTCGTCCACCACTAGAACGCCCTGGTCAAGTGTCACGGCGGAGGCCTGAACTTCATCCGACATTTCGCTTTCATTTCCGCAGGTATCAACTGCGGTTAGAGTGTAGTAGTAGTATTCCACCTCACCCTCAACTGACGAATCTACAAACGTCGTATCTGTGTGTGCTCCAGCCAACAGCTGATAGCCTGACCCAGACTCCTCGCTTCTGTAGATGTTGTAATAATCGAGATCGGCTTCTCGGTTGGGACTCCAATCTAGCTTGATTTTGTACGTTTCAAATGGATAGGCCATCAACCCTGAGGGAGGGCGCGGCATCTCCCTTGGAGACATGGAGATCTCCTGGTGTGTCGGGCTCTCGAAACCACTAGCATTAGTGGCAGTCACGGCTATGAAGTAGGTGACGCTTTCCTCCAAATGGCGAAGAGTGTCGCAGGTAGCATGGACTTGACGCACGCTGTCATAGCTTCCGCTGGTGGTCCCGAAATAGAGGTTATAATGCGCGATATCTTCCCCGGGGTGGTTTGCCAACCAGTTCACGTACAACGTGCTCCCGTCTCCGGCATCCACAGTTCTCAGGTTCTCAACACGGGAAGGGGACAAGCCAAAGAGTAACACGGTGGCAAGGCCCATCTTTACCACCTCTCTCATATAGTCGAAATCCAGGCTGTCGACCACGTCATAGTTGGTATGCCACCCTGCATAGTGAAAATCGCCTTCAATTGTGCCTACGGCAGGAAACCCTCGCTGGGCAAACGGTCCCTCGTCGCTGAGCCAATCTCCTCCAT
>CAYGCR010000129.1:0-4359 GCA_964348415.1 uncultured Ignavibacteria bacterium
AATCTTTCGTCCCTCCTCTTTTTTTGCCTGACAACAGGACAAATGAGCAGCCGCAGGAGCCTCCGAAGTTAGCTTGACAAAGCCGCTGTAGTAGTTATATTTGAGGAACATTCCGTGTTTCGTAACTTCAATCCGGAGGAGGAGATGAAACCCAAAAAAATAACAACTTTTCTTCTTGTTCTTTGCCTGTTTTCACTTGCGGCTCTGTTAAGCCATGCGGGTTCAATAGAGCTCGATATCCAGAAGACGATTCTGGACAATGGGCTGACAATATTGACCTGCGAGGATCATTCGGTGCCCACGGTGAGCTATCAAACCTTCATGAATGTGGGCTCCAGGGACGAGGTCAAGCCGGGAATCACCGGACTGGCACACGTGTTCGAGCACATGATGTTTAGGGGCACGGAGAAATATCCGGATTACGACCAGGCTCTGGGAAACTTCGGCCCGGAAACCAATGCCTACACCTCAGATGATGCCACCGTCTACTTCGTTAACGTCAAAGCCGAGTACCTTGAGAAGGTGGTAGAGGTCGAGGCTGACCGGGTGAGGAATCTGATCTTCAACGACCAGACGTTCAGAACTGAGCTGGGCCCGGTGAAAGAGGAGAGGCGCATGGGAGTGGTGGAGGACCCGGACGGCTTCCTGTGGACGGAATTCACTCAGATAGCCTACCTGAAACACACCTACCACCATCCCGGAATCGGATACGAGGAGGACTTGGAGAAGAACATCCAGGTGGAAGATGGTCTGGAGTTCAAGAAGACCTTTTATTCACCCGGACAGGCGATCGTGGTGGTGGCCGGAAACTTCGATACTCCTCAAGTGCTGGAATGGATTAAGAAGCATTACGGAGACTGGGAAAAACAGCCCCCGCCGAGCCTCCCGATACCCGAGGAACCGCCACAAACCCGGGAGCGCGTAAAAGACTACACCTGGAAAGACGACCTGATCACGCCCAGATTGATAATCGGCTATCACGGCCCCAGATTCGACATCATGTCGGACGATTTCTGCGCGTTAAGGCTGATCGCCGAGATTCTGTTCCTGAAGAGTGGTAGACTAACTAAAAAGCTTGACACGGATATGCAACTGGTCGACTACATTTACGGAAATATGAACGAGAACAAAGATCCGGGAATGTTCACCATCTCCACCAATCTGAAGAGAGGTAAGTCTGTCCAGAAGGTCAAAGACGTGATCTTTGAGGAGATCGAGAAACTGAGAAAGGAAAAGGTTAGCGATGAGGAGCTGACCAAGGCCAAGAACTCGGTGAAAGCTTTCATGTTTTACCGGCTGAACCGCCCCTTCTCGGTGGCCTCCATGATCGGACATTTTCATCTGCTCGCGGGGGACTACAATTTGTTGTTTAAGGCCGAGGATCGGTTCGATTCCATCACGCCTGAGATCATTCAACAGGTGGCGGAGAGGACATTCGCACCGACAAATCGCACCGTGCTCAGCCTGGTGCCCAAAGCATAGGAGCTGTCTGGCTTAGCCATTTCTGCAATACATTTCTGGATTACGAAAAGGAGGATCTCATGCGATCTAATTGGTTAAGAACTTCGGTGCTGATCGGCTTTATATGCCTTTTGAGCCTCAGCGTCTTCTGCGGCAAGGCTGCGGAATTGGTAGTGATTCAGGTGAAAAAACCGGGCATACCTGTGGTCTATTTTGAAGTGATGATCAAAGCGGGATCAGCCTACGACCCGCCAGGCAAAGAGGGTCTGGCTTATTTCACGGCGGAGCTATTGAACCGGGGCACCGAGTCTTTTTCGCGGGAGGAGATTGATCACCTGGTGGACTTTCTCAGCGCCCGGGTGGATATAGACGTAAACAAGGAAATCATTGTAATCTCGGGCACCACACTCAAAGAGAATTTAGACGAATTCTACAAGGTCTTCTCCGAGATCATATTGAAACCGACGTTTCCTGAAGATCAGATCGAAAAGACCAAGCTTGATCAGTTGGATGCCATTGAAAACGTTCGACAGAGCGACTCTCGTCTGGTCAGGGAAAGCTTCGATAACTTCATACATCGGGGACATCCCTACGGGCATCTGGTTTGTGGAAATGAATCATCGGTTAAGTCGCTTACTCGACAGGACGCTGTGGATTTCTACAACAACTACTTCCTCAAGAATAATATCCTGCTCGGTCTCGCTGGAGACTTCGATGACGAAATGGTGGAGCGATTAAAGCAAGACATGTCCAGCCTGAAGGTTGCGCAGGTAGAGCCGTTCCAGGGAGAGATTCAGCCGATGGCAGGAAGAAAAGTGCTTCTGATCGAAAAAGAGGGGAGAGCTCAGACCCAGTTCAGAATCGGTCATCCCCACACGCTGACTCGTCGATCCCCTGACTATTTTCCGCTTCTGGTTGCCAACGTGCATTTAGGCAAGCATCGCGAATCGATAGGAAGGCTGTACAAGACGGTTAGAATGGAAAGAGGTCTATGCTACGGGGCATACAGCTATATCGAACATTTCCGGCAGTTCGGCTGGTCAAAGCTGGCCAACCCCAACAATCCCAGACAGGCGCAATACTTCAGCATGTGGACTTACCCCAAATGCGCCAATGCCAAATTCGCCATGAAGCTGTGCTTGAAGGAGATGGCTGATCTGGTCGAGCAGGGGATTCCAGAAGGCAAGCTGGATTTCACCAAGAACTTCGAGAAAAATCAGTTTCCCTTCCAGGTCGAGACTCCACAAAGAAAACTGGCACACCTGATGGCCGAGCAATTTTACGGGACTCGCGGTTTTGTGGACGATTACGAAAGTAACGTCGAGAGACTGACAAAAGAGGAGATCGACAGAGCGGCGAAGAAATACCTTTCACCGGAGAACGTGGCTATAGTAGCCCTGGTGTCTGACGGAGAAGAATTCAAAAAAGAGCTTCTGTCTGATCAAACCATAATCGAATATCCCTCTCAGGCAGACCCCACGGTGCTTAAAGAGGCGGACGATCAGATCAAGGCCTTTGACCTTGGCCTAACAGAGGACGCTTTCGAGATCGTCAAGGCCTCAGAGCTTTTCAAGTAAGTTTTGTGATTCCCTCTCCCTTCACGGGAGAGGGCTAGGGAGAGGGTGAAAGGAACCGATGGAGGAAATTTCGATCTCGCCCTCCCTTTAGTTCCCTCCCATCAAGGGAGGGAAAAGTCCTTTCCCTCTCCCTTGAGGGAGAGGGTCAGGGTGAGGGTGACGAAAGAAGCATACTCTGTTCACCCTCCCTTTTGTTCTCTCCCATTCCGCTGAAGGCGGATAAGGAGGGGAGGCAAGGGGTGAGGGCGAGAGCGGACAAGACCGAGCGAATGAAGAAAACAGCCAACGATCAGCAGACAAACTCTGCAGAGCAATTCCAGCCCTACATCCCCTCAGGTAAGATCATCCCAGAATTCACGACTAAAGTAATCGTCTCAGGTGCCATCTTCGGGATACTGTTTGGTGCAGCCAATGCCTATCTGGGCCTGAAAGCCGGCCTGACCGTTTCCACCTCCATTCCGGTAGCAGTGATGACGGTCGCCTTCTTCCGCTTCGCCAAGGTCTTCCTTGGGAAGGGCACCACCATTCTGGAGAACAACGTCTCTCAGACCATAGGCTCTGCCAGTTCGTCTCTGGCGTCGGGAGTGATCTTCACCATTCCGGCGTTATTCTTATGGGGCCTCAATCCCTCATTAGTCCAGATGGCAAGCCTGGCCATGCTGGGCGGGCTGCTGGGCATCCTCTTTATGATCCCCTTGAGGCGATTCCTGATAGTGCAGGAGCACGGCAAACTGCCCTATCCCGAAGGCACTGCTTGTGCCAAGGTTCTAGTTGCGAGCGAAGCCGGTGGGGCCAGAGCCGGCAATGTTTTTCTGGGCCTGGGAATCGGAGCGATATACAAATTCTTCCTCAGCTTTTTGCATCTTTGGAACGACAAGGTCACTACCGGAATTCCGGGCCTGAGGAAAGCGCAGATAGGAATCGAAACTACCCCTGCACTTCTGGGAGTAGGTTACATCCTGGGATTTCGCATATCGTTGATCATGGTGGCTGGCGGGTTCATCTCCTGGGTGATATTGATTCCTATAATCGCTTACTATGGAGAAGGATTGACGTCTCCTCTGTTCCCTGAGACCGTCAAACTGATCACAGATATGACACCCTCGGAGATATGGAACAGATATATAAGGTATGTGGGCGCAGGAGCAGTCGCCTTCGGCGGCATAGCTACCATCATAAGGTCCATTCCCGTGATGATCAAATCCTTCAGGCTGAGCGTGGAAGAGGTAAGAGCCAGAATGGGAAAAATCACGTCGCATACATATGCCGGTCCACCGAAGGTAGATAGAACCCAGGCTGATCTTCCTCTCACCTACGTTGC
>CAYGCR010000130.1:0-3595 GCA_964348415.1 uncultured Ignavibacteria bacterium
GGTGGACCGTCTCTTCCACGGGTGCCATCTTTGACATTTTGATCTGGATGGCTCTGCGCACGGTCTGCGTAAGAATCGCGCGTGAGACCGGAAACCCGAGTTCATGCTCCAGCTTTTGGGGGGCGGTCAGGTACAGGTTCAACTGTTGCAGGGTCAGGGCGATCAGTCTCAGACGTTCGGTCTCAAGCTCAAGCATAGCCTTTCACCGGCACATAAATTCTCTTCTCTCAAAGCCATATTTTTCATACAGGCCATGCGCATCTTTGGTTCTCAATACCAGCACGTGCTTGGGAATCTCCGGATGTTCGCAAATGCACTTCACCAAGAACTTGCCAAGACCCAGCCCCCGGAATTCCTCATCAATTATCACGTCGGCAATCCATCCAAATACTGCATAGTCGGTGACGACTCTGGCAAAGCCCACCTGTCGCCCGTCTTTCCACACGTTAAAGCAATGGGAGTTGGCGATTGTCTTTTGGACCGTTTCGATCTCTCTGCCCCTGGCCCAATAAGTGTCTTTCAATAACCGGTGGACGGCTTCGGCATCTGTTTTTCGATTATCGTCATCAAATACAAAGTCTTGGTATGTCCATTCCATTCTGACCCTCAACGGAGACCCTAAAAGTTCTTAAACATTTAGGGTCTGATCATATGATAAAGTCGCTCCGCTATTCGCTGGTGAACAAGTTCGCTGGCATGCGGATCAACCCTGCCGGCTAAGATGGTGGACCGCGGCTCCCCCTGAATGAGTTCAGTGATATCCAGAGTGGGCACCCCCTCAGCCTGGAAGACCTCGCTAACGCGTTTGACAATTGGAGCGCTTTGTTCGGTGAAGATCAAATGGGGGATTATGACCACGATCAATTGGATGTTTTCGTTCTTTGCGTACTCCGCAATAGCTAATAAATCATGTCGATGCATAGCCCAGGCTTCTGGATCAAAGAGCGCAAGGACGAGGTTCTGGAGACGTGACCTGGTCTTATCCTGGGGGTCAGACCATCTGACCCATATCGCATACAGAAGTACGATTAGGAAGCCAACCCCGATAATGAGAATGAGTCCGAATCCAAACCAATAGAACATTCGGAGGAATCCTAGATTCTTGCAATAGGAGTAAGAATGGCTAAAATATGTTTAACCTCAAAAAGGGCTATTATTCGCAGGGTTTGGCATATTTATGATTGACATCACAATGATACAACAGTCCTCCCCATTGCGCAGGTCCCTGCTACTGATTAGCGATATTGCGCTGACCTTATTGGCTTTCCATCTGGCCAAGACTCTCTATGTGACCCGCATCGGTGGCGTTGAAGGTGTCGCCGGGCGAGGCCCTTCTTGGCTGCTGTATCCAGTTGTTGCCCTTTTCTGGATTTTTGCCTCCCTGATCCTCTCCGTGTACGACCCTAGACGTACCTACCAGGCCAAGGATCAGCTACCGGCAGTTGTCGGTGCTATCGGGCTTGTCGGCCTTTTCTTTTCTAGCATTGCCTTCCTGATCTTCACAGAATTACCTCGATCTCTAGTGATTAGTTTTCTTGTCCTGGACCTGGTTTTTCTGCTTAGCTTCCGGATTATGCTCCACTGGCTACTGCGTCTCGTGCCAGAAAGCTCACAGAAGGCAAGACCTCGTTCGCTGATGTCGGACATAGGTCGGGCGGGCAAACAGATGGCCCGTTCGTTCCAAGTGGCTGATCTTGTGGCGGTGCTGGCTTTGTGCCTGGGCTTGTTTTGGCTGTTTTTTATCCGTTCTTTTGGACTTGCCTTCACCCCCGACTCGATTCAGTATATGACCTACGCGATAAAAATGTACTATACTGCGGAGTTTCCAGTCACTCCGTTTTGGCCGCCCATGTATCCCGTACTGATTAATCTCTCGATGTTTGCCAACGGGTTCCCCGCAGAAGCGGCCGGGCTGCTTTCTGGGCTGACGATGGTTCTGTTCCTGTTTGTATTTACCTTGATACTTCGTAATTACAGCCGGGATATAATACTCATTGGCCTGTTCTTGCTAGCGCTATTCATGTTTGATAGATTCCTGCACAGCTATAAGTTCGCGTTGTCAGAAGCGCTTTTCTCGCTTTTTCTTCTCCTGAATTTCTATTCTGTGATGAAGCATTACGAGACAAAGCAATTAAAGTACTATGTCTTGGCTGCCTTGTTCACCTCCCTGGCAGCTCTTACCCGATATATGGGCTATGGGTTGATTGTCACCTTCTTCGCCTACACGCTTTACTTCCTACACGTCAATCGCGAAGACAAGACCGTTTCAGCCAGGAAATATATCTTGTGGAACAGCCTTTCCTACATTCCGAGCCTGCTATATCTTATGAGGAACTACGCTATCTGGCAAACTTTTCATGGTCCCCGCGTCAGACCCTTCCGGACCCTCTTTTACAATTTAGAGCAGACATTAAAGGTGATCGGAAGAGAGACAAATCTGTTTCTATTGGCACTATTGGTCCTTGCGCTAATACTGTTCATTTTCCTGGTGAAAACGGGAGGACAGACCGAAAAGAATCGATACGTTCTGCCGCTGGCATACATCGCATTCTTCGTAGGGCTATATTTGGTGATACTGCTCTACATGATCGCACAAACCGCCGTGGTAAAGATACAGACCCGGTACTTCTCCCCCATTTATTTCTACCTGTTCTTGTTTGTCTTTATCAGCTTTCAGGGGGCCTTGCACCGAAGAATCGAGGACAATCAGCTTGAACAGATCTATACAGCCGTGCTACAGGTTGCGGTATATGGTCTTACGATAGCCGCTCTTTTTGTACAGGTCAGGTATTTTGGCGAATTCCTGGACGAAATAGCCAGAAAGCAGCATGAACGAGCGTCTCACATCGATGCCGGTTACAACGCGAGCCTCACTTCTGATGAGTTTCAGCGCTTTTTCAAAAACTTAGTCACCAACCAGGATGAGTTGTACGTATCGGTTGTTGCCTTCCAGGGACCCCATCGTGCGAGCGCTTTCTTCTTCAGAGAGGTACTTCTGGATGATCCGGCGTTCACCAAATTCTCGTTTGAAGATATTCGAAGCACGTTCCCATTCTGGGACGGCGACATCCTGCAAGGAACGGATTTCACGCTTGCCTTTCGGGCGAATGGCCAGGACAAGTCGATCTTTTATCGCGATTTGCCGCTCCTGGAAACCGATGAGCAGCTCATCGACGAGGTTCGGAGAATACTGACCGAGGAAGACAACATCGACTCGCTGTGGCTGATTGTTTACGAAAACGAGGAACTTCTTACTGTGGGGAGAAACTTAGCCGAAGTCCTGCCGGAGGGCCTGCAGATAAGGTCTCAGGAGGTTATCATACCCTACACGGTATACGAATTCGCATTAGAACGCTAAGTGAGAGTAATGGGCTGTCGTGAATAGAAGATCAAAAGACTGGTAGACTGGTAATTGGTAGATTGAGGAGCTCTACCAGTTTCCCAATCTACCAAATTACCACTCTACCAGTCTAGCATTATCCCGTTCTTCCAACCTTCCATTGCTTTGACCGGTCTTGATGGCCCGACCTCACTCGCCATCCATCTCCAGCGACGTCGAAATTTCGACGCAATCTCGGAG
The DNA here is from genome assembly GCA_964348415.1 of uncultured Ignavibacteria bacterium. Lineage (GTDB taxonomy): Bacteria > Zixibacteria > MSB-5A5 > MSB-5A5 > SM1-73 > SM23-73-3. Next base: position 3,581 of record CAYGCR010000130.1, read on the forward strand.
GGTTCTGGCCACCGG
>CAYGCR010000130.1:3620-4229 GCA_964348415.1 uncultured Ignavibacteria bacterium
TTGCTTATCAGAGTTCAGCGAGAGATGATATGTTACGTGGATACGGCGGATCACCAGGACGTTTCCCTCTTTCTCGATTTCCCCTTCTGCGTCTGAAACCAGCCGGCCTTCACCGGCCGGGATGCCGCGCGCTTCCAGCGCGCCCCCGAAGGTGCCGGTCAGTCAACCTGCGGTCGCGGCGACGATGTAATCGAGCGTGGCGGCGTGCGGCTCGTGGATGGCCGGGTCAACATTGTAGTGTTCGGCGATCTCCGAGTGCACGCCGAAGAGGACGGGACCCTCTTCCACGGGAAGATAAGCGCGGCGCAGGGGACCTTTGACCCGTTCGATGCGAACCTTGGAGGTGTAGACCACATCATTGGCCATGATTTTCTCCTTTCTAATCTAATCACCCTCTTTATAGGCTAGAATGACTGGTGATTGAGACAGTCTTGCTTCAAAAAGCTCTGGGCCATCGTTTTTCCTCAGCTCTTCAACTCCAGGATCAACTCGTGAATGCGATCCAGGCCGGGCACAAGGTAATCCTCCGGCAGGCCAAAACTGATGCGTACGAAGTGATCCATGCCGAAGTGGTCGCCGGGCACGATGAGCACGCTCTTCTCCTGCCGC
>CAYGCR010000131.1:0-4200 GCA_964348415.1 uncultured Ignavibacteria bacterium
GTAAAAGATAGGGTAGTCAGGATGGCACGACAGGAGAAGGATAACAACATCTATCAAAACTGGGTCGACAACGCCAAAGCTCGGTATAAAATCGAAGTATATGATGAGGTGATAGAGTCCACGGTACAGGAAAAAGAAGAAGCACCAACAGAGCAGGGATAAGCACTTTGGCGCGCACCATCGTTGAAGGGGATACCAAAGACTATATGGCTCTCCCCGCTCGATTGAAAGATGACAAAACAGCATGGTATTGGCTGGGTTCTGCTTCTTGCCTTTCTTTTGCTTGGTTTGGGATGCGGGGAGGGACAGAGAAAAAGCAGGCCCAAAGACGCCTTGGCCTGCGTTAACGACGAATGTTTGACCGAGGCGGAGATAGAGTATCAGTTCCCGGATCTCTATCCCAGCTCGCTGGGTCGCGCCCAAAAGAAAGAGTACCTGAGGCAGTGGATCAGAAGCGAAATCCTCTATCAAGCAGCCAAAAGGCAGAAACTTGACCAAGACAAAAAAGTAAGATCTCTGATCAGGGAGCAGACCAAGGACATCCTGATCAACGAGTTCATCGAGCGGAGGCTAAAAGACAAGATACAGGTGACAGAAGAGGAAGCCAGAGTGCACTTCCAAGAGAATCGTAACATGTATGTTTGGCAAGATGACCACGTGCGCTTGAGTCACATATTTACCAAGAGCATGGCGGGCGCCACTCTGGCGGACCTCCTGCTGAAGGAAGGGAACGAATTCGAGGATGTGGTTAGCAGAACAAGCGAGGATGCAGCTACCAAAACCAAAGGGGGAGATCTGGGCTTGGTTAAAATAAAGGACCTATCCCCCGAAATCCGGGAATATGCTGCCAAGCTGCGGATCGGTGAAACCTCCCCTCCCATTCCAACCCTGTACGGATATGAGATAGTAAAGGTGACGGACGGGAGACGAAAGGGAGCTCCCATGGGGTTTGAATGGGCCAGGGACGAGATCATAAAAACGCTTACGCTTCAGCGCCGACAAGAGGAGATAGATTCCCTTTTCAAGCAGGCAGCGCGGAAAGCGCAAGTAGAAACCTTTGACTGGGCGTCGGGTATCAGCTTAGATGGAATCAGATGACCGGGTTCAATCGTTTGAATTCCAGATTCATGGCGGACGGCTGGTGGTGCGCCGCTTACTTTTTGAATTTATCAAATAGAATCAGTTTGATCTCAGAACATCCCTCCGCTCGTCCCATATGTCCGCGGGAGCAAGGGACACCCGGTAATTAACCCGCCCTCGATTTCTGTCTCTGACAGAGCCATGAGAGCATACAAGTCAAAACCTCTGATTGCCCGGGGAAGGTCAGTCCTTCTCGTTATCTTTGCTTTACACCTTTCCCCCGGTGCGGCACTGGCCCAGCAGGTTCTGGACCGAATTGTGGCAGTGGTAGGCAATCAGATTATCCTGCAATCCGAGCTGGATATACAGTTCGATCTGTACACCGACCAGATGGGCATCACACCGAGAACTGACAAGGAGAGAAGCGAGCTTAAAAAGCAACTTTTGGAACGCATGATCAACGACAGGCTGCTTTTGATCGCAGCGCAGCAAGATACCACCATCGAGGTCACCGCTAAAGAGGTGGACCAAGCGGTTGATGGGCAGCTGGCAAAAGTGAAATCGGAGTTTAGCGAAGAAGAATTCGAAGCCCAACTCCAAGCTGAAGGCCTGACCGAAAGCGAGCTTAGAAAGAAGTACCGAGAGCAGATGAAAAACCAGATGATGATCGATCGCCTGGTGTCCTTCAGGCTCTCCAAGGTGTCTGTCTCAACCAGGGAGGTCAAAGATTTTTACCAGACCTACAAGGACAGCATCCCGGATCAACCGGAAGCAGTAAAGCTGAGCCACATCCTGCTGGAGATAACACCCTCCCAATCGACTTTGGATTCACTGAAAAGCAGGGCAGGCAGAATCCTGAAGCAGGCCAAGAATGGCAAGGATTTCGCCCAACTGGCCGCTTCTTACTCCGACGATCCTACCGCCAAAGAAGGAGGAAATCTGGGGTTCTTCAGACATGGGGACATGATCCCCAGATTCGAGGAAGTAGCTTTCGCCCTGGAACCGGGAGAGATCAGCGACATCGTGGAAACCGAATTTGGCTATCATATTATCAAAGTGGAAGAGAAAGAGGGGGATCAGGTGCGCGCCCGGCACATACTTTTTCTGGTTGGTCCCTCCCGGAGCGACACTATGCGGGTTCAGGAGGTTGCAGATAGCCTTTACCGGCAGCTACTGGAGGGAGCGGAGTTCGCGCAACTGACAAAGGAATTCTCTGCAGACGAGGAGTCAAAAAAGATGGGCGGGGAGCTGGGTTGGTATCCCGTGGAGCAGATGACTCCGGAATTCAAAGAAGGAGTAAGTACTCTGGAGATAGGTGAAATAAGCCCCCCCTTGGAAAGCGAGTTCGGCGTTCACATCCTCAAGGTTCTGGACAAAAAAGAGCAGAGAAAGATCACCCTCGAGGAGGACTGGGATACCATAAAGGACATGGTCCGGCGGAAGAAGACCAATGAGCTTGTGGAGAAATGGGCGGAAAAGCTGCGCCAGGATACTTACGTGGAGATAAGATTGTAGTACCTCAGCCGTCCGCAGTCCGCCGCCACGAGCAACTACCTTATGCGTTTGGATAGCTTCCTCTCAGATACCCGGTTGATCAAACGGCGTACCCAGGCCAAGCAGGCATGCGAAAACGGAAAGGTGTTCTTAGATCAGAGGATGGCCAAACCGGGCAAAGAGGTAAAACCCGGGCAGGTCATAACCATAAACTTCGCTAACAGAATCTTGGAAGTGGAGGTATTGGACATTCCGCGCCGGAGTGTGAGAAAAGAGGAAGCAGGGAATTTCTATAGAGTTATCAGGGAAGAGAGAAGAAAAGAAGAGCTGTTCTAGTTATCGTAAATTTTTTCGAAGGTGCCATAGGAAAAGGGATTGGGGCAAGAATTTGGAGTGTTCACCTTTAGGTGAGCCCTCTGATTCATGGCTGAAGATGGGCCGTTTCGAGTAAGGCGGAGTCATATATCCCGCTCTGGCGGGGTTTGACGCTGCAGAAGACCCTGGTCATATGATCGCTTGTCCCGACCGTCGGGTCGACTTTCTCGGAGCTGCTTTTCGCAACCGGTCTCTTATCGATCCGCAAAGCGCGAATCAGGTTATATGATACCCCTAAAGGACAACGTTCCTTCCTACAGACCCCCGATTGTCACCGTGGCATTGATCTCGCTAAACTGCCTGATATACCTATATCTATTGTCCCTGGGCGAGGCGTACCAGTTGGCTCTGGTCAAGTGGGGAACCATTCCTTATGAGGTAACCCGCGGGGTGGAGCTCACTCCGGAGCTTTCCTTCTCCATTCCGCTATCTTTGTTTTCGTCTATGTTCCTCCACGGAGGCTTTTTCCATCTGGCCGGGAATATGCTTTATCTCTGGATCTTCGGGGATAACGTGGAGGATCAGCTTGGACATGTGAAGTTCCTGGTTTTCTATATTGTGTGCGGATTGGCGGCGAGTCTGCTTCATATATTCACTACGCCTAGTTCGCAAATCCCCATGGTCGGAGCTTCCGGTGCCATAGCCGGGGTCTTGGGCGCTTATATGATCAGATTCCCGGGGGCAAGGATTTTAACTTTGATATTCTTTGGCTTTTTCATCAGGATAGTAGCTATTCCTGCTCTGTTCGTCTTAGGATTCTGGTTCATACTTCAGCTGCTCTATGCACTGCCCTCGATCGGTTCGACTTCAGGCGGGGTAGCTTTCTTTGCCCATGTAGGGGGTTTCTTGGTGGGAATTCCTTTGTTTAAGATTCTCACCGGTTTTTCGAGGAAAAGATCCTATTACTATGGCTGAGAGATCCCCGTCCTCAAAAGCTAAGCGTCGCTGCCATCTCTGCGGCAAGCGCTTCAAGAAAGGTGGCACCCGATACCGTATCAATTTGGAGATCATCTCGGATTTTGACGGTCACATCGAAGATTTGTCCAAGAAACCGGAAGACTACCTGGAAAAGAAAATCGGGAGCATCCTGGAAGAGACCAAGGATCTGACCGAGGAGGAGTTGGAGGAGGAGGTATACTTGAAGAGAAACTGGCTGGTGTGCGCAGGCTGCCGGGAGAAGTTCCTCAGGTTTTTGAAGGAACTTTAGGGGCGATTCGTGTGGAACGTCCCGCCAGAGGCAGGGAATCGCCT
>CAYGCR010000132.1:0-4110 GCA_964348415.1 uncultured Ignavibacteria bacterium
CGGCCGAGCGCGAGCGGTAGAAGCTAAGCACATGCTGATAGTCGTCGGTTAGATGCCCGTCAACCACATCCCAGTGTAAAGCCTGGCTGCTGTCATAACTCAGGTCATTATCCCTGATGGCGGTCAAGGTATCCTCGTTCCAGCGCAAATAAGGGCAGCGGAACCCCGCCAGCCGAACCTGTTCTTGATCAAAGATCTGTCGGGCACGTTCCAGATGCTCGTTCTGCTCGCGCTGAGAGAGCTGCGAGTAATCGATGTGGAACAAGCCATGGATAGAGAACTCGATGTTTTGGGCCTGGTATTTCTCAAAGACCGGGCCGTGGCGAGCCAGGACGGAGGCGGTGATGGAAAACGTTGCGCCGCACTCGAACTTGTGCAGGATGTCGACAAACAGCTTAAGCGTACGATCCATCTTGGCCGCACCCAGACCGTACCGCCTTCCGATGGATTGGGCCCGTTTGACCAGCGCTGAATATCCTTTGCCTTTAGCAGCGATAGCTATGGGATTGGCCACGTTACCACCCTTTTTAAGTAGTTTCCCACAGACTTGATCTCAGAACGACTTGACGTCGAATTGCGTCAGTCTGAGATTTTCCCCGCTGGGTAACCAATCAGCCGGCGGATTGGGACTAAATGACCTGGTTAGATTTCTAGCCTGTGCTGTCCAGCAAAACCGACCGGTTTCGCCCAGCAGATCATAAGGCAACCAAATGGAGACTGTCTTCCCGCCGCTGGGGACATCAACCTCAAGCTGTTGAGACGTACGCCACCTGTCTTCGTCTTCGTCCAAGAAGGCAAACGTAGCCTGCCCATCTCTGTGCCGATACCGCACCCAATGCTCCGCTCCCCGATAGTTTCGCCACTGACCGGTATCGGTGCGGCAATCGCCATCTATGTAGAGTGAATATTCCAGAGGGTCCCCCAATGGGCCTATCTCCCCTACCGTGTGAAAAGTGATTTTCAGGGCAGCCTCCCCACCCTCGAAAGCGATTTCGGTCAGATCGTAATCGGATAAGGGCACGTCTCCAACGGCATCGGACACAACCCATTGCGAGGTCTGCGGTTGCACAATAATGTCCCCCGTTCTGGTATCCTCCTCGGCTGGGACTCGCCTCCCTACGTTTCTCCAGTTAGCCCAGGCATGCGTGACCACCAACGGCGCTGTGAGGCCCTCCGTAGAGACCTGGAAACTGAGTGGATCAACCTCGCTCCATCGCTCCAGTTCGGTTGCAAAGAAGGATACTTCCTGACCATCGAAGCTGGCCTGAAATGGATATGGTGCCTCGGCCGACAGGAAAGTTGTCCCCTCAGGCACCGGAACATTGATTCTTAAGTCCCAAATACGTCCACCGACGTTTCTTGGGTAAATAGCGTAGCTGATAACTTTATCGGCCACAGCGGCGCTCGCGTCAAGTTGCAAGCGAGAACGAGGTCTCTGCCAGTTCAAAGTTTGCTTGCTGATATTAAAGGATATATCCTTCGTTAGATAATCGCCGGGGTGAGCACCCTGCCATGAGATCCAGGCGTGCGTGGTGAACACCGACGCTTCTGGGTCGGTCACCTCGACGACAAAGAAAACATCTCGGATGGGACGTCCCACGAAATAATTGAAGAATGTCACCTCTGCTCCATCGAAATCAACACTGGTCGTCGGTTGGGCACTGCCCTCAACGAAGCGAGTCCCGACCGGCAGTGGAATCTTTATAGTCACGTCAGTCATCGGCCAATCGACCCGGTTGGAAAAATAGAGGCTATAGCTTATCCGGCCATTCTCATACGAAGGGGTTAAACGAAAGCTGAAGGGAGGCCACTGCGCATAGGCTGGCTCCGGCGCAAGTACCAGCGTCAGGAATACGATAAGACTGACCACTGCGTTAAATTTTTGCTGGGCTGTGGTTTTCATATTCATCCTCCTCGAACTTCAAATCTACGCGTTATCTAATTCGCTTGACCAGTTGTCAATGCTGTAGCGTCCGACAATCCTTGAGGTCGCGCCTCGCCGACAACCTGTCGAAACACCTCCATCAAGCGCCCCGCGTTGCCTTTTATCTCGAACTCCTTTTCGACCAGGGTACGTCCGTTGCTCGCTAAGTCAGCTCGTAGCTTGTCACCATTAGCCAAATGCACAATGGCATCGGCAATCGCCGTTGCATCCCGCTCAGGAACCAACCAGCCAGTCTCTTTGTGTCTCACTAACTCTGGAATCCCCGACACTTGAGTGGAAATGCTGGGGATTTGCATAGCCAAGGCTTCCATAAGCGCCACGGGAATTCCATCCCGATCACCACTTTTGCCAACCACGCAGGCCAAAACAAACAGATCGCTACGCCGATATGCGTCCAGGACCTCATCTCGTTTACGAGCACCAGCTAAAACAACTCGGTCTTCCAGATCACAATCACGTACCAGTTGCCTCAAGGAGTCTTCTTTGGGCCCCCTTCCTATGATTGTGCATCGAAAGTCGATCCCCCTGGCCTTGAGTTCCCGGCAGGCTCGTATCAGGTATTCGTGCCCCTTCTTCTCAATCAAGCTACCTACCGACAAGATCGATAGGCGCCGCCTATCAAGTCTTGGTTGAGACCGAGGTGTGAACAAATCCAGGCTGATACCGCAATGAATAACAGAAATCGAATCCCTTTCCACATCCGGGCACATCTCCAGTACCATTTGCGTGTTGTACTCTGAGATGGCAATGACCCGAGCAGCCGAGCGTGTGGTAAAACACAACAAGTCATTGCTGGCATATATGTCGTAGGCGTGTACCGTCACCGTAAACGGTATACCCAACAAATCAGATATCACTCTGGCTGCCGCCCCTGACAGCCAGGCAAAATGAGTGTGGATCAAACTAATCGAACTGCCTTTCAAGATGCGAGCCAGGGCAACCGCCTTCAAGAAGATAAGCAGGCGCCTCGGAAAGTGAGTTCGGGAATATCCCAGGTAGGGCTGCTTCATCAGGCATATCAGTAGCGTGACGAATTTGACAGGTGATGTAACCAGGAAGTACAGTTGGGCCCACCACAACCGCCAGGAAAGCAGACCTGGAGCATACCGGGCATCTTTTGCAAGTCGTTTCGAGATAGGCTGTACCGGGTCGTCTTTGGGTTCCAAGAGAGAGAAGATCCGCAACCGGGCGCCCTGCTGCTGCAGTTCCCATATCTCATCTGCCACGAACGTTTCGGTCAGATAAGGGAATCTCAAAAGGACGTAGGCTACTTCAAGTGTGTTCAACCCTGTCTGCCTCCTTCCAGTTTAGGCTCACATCCCATAGTTACTCATAAAAAGGATGCCAAGAGCGCAACCGTTTTCTCAATTTCCTCGGCTTGAACTCTGGTGTGGACGGGTAGCGCAATAATTCTATCCGAGATATCTTCCGAAATCGGACACATTCCTTTTTCATAGCCTAGAGCTTTCCAGTTTGCCGCTCGCTCTGCGGGATAGAGGGGAGATCCGAACATATCGGACATCTCGATTCCCGCCTGCTGTGCTGTTTCTAGAACCGCTCTCTTGAGATCGCGATCAAACAGCAAGGGATACTTATAGTAAACCGGTTCAAGATGGCTGTTCACCTTGAAAGGCACATAGCCAGCTTCAGCAAGGAGTTGCTCATATCGAGACACAATCCATCTTTGATGTGCAACCATTTCGTTCCAGTGCTCAAGTCTTCTGAACAGCCATTTGTCTTGGAGTGGAATGATCCTTTTACCTGCATTTTTCCTTTCGCTTCGAGCGGCTTCCGCTGGTTGTTGATGTTTAGGCGGCTTTGGAGATTCCTCCATTATCTTGGGATGCGGCTTTGATTCCGGGGCGTGCCGTTTCCTTTCGTTCCAAGCATGCCCAAAGATCAGAGGTCCGATTTTGCCCTTTCGGGGCCCACTTTTGAAATCTCGAAGACGTCGGTAGACTTCCTTCATAAAATAAAAACTTGAGGGTTTATAAAACAAGGTGTAGAGAGAATACTGTAAATGCAACAGGAGAAAATCGCGTACCGGCGGAGTAACAAAGCTTCCATATATTTTGTCAACTTTGGGTTTGAGGGCGGGATTGTTTATGACGGCAGCCCCACCCCGCCCGAGCTCGATGGGCTTATACCAGCCGAAAGAATAGATG
>CAYGCR010000133.1:0-4058 GCA_964348415.1 uncultured Ignavibacteria bacterium
GGCAAGGTGCCACGTAACTCGTGGGCCCGCAAGGGACGGAAAGTGCCACAGAAAACAGACCGCCCTTAAGTCCTGCCTCGGCGGGATCGAAGGGTAAGGGTGAAAAGGTGGTGTAAGAGACCACCCGTTCCCGTGGTAACACGAGTCTGGGTAAACCCCACCTGAGAGCAAGACCGAGTAAGGAAGGAGAGGTGGCCCGCCTCATTTCTCCCCGCCACCGGCGAGGGGAAGTTACTTCCGGGTAGGTCGCTTGAGTCTTTTGGCGACAAAAGACCCAGATAGATGATCATCGCCCCGAGTCCCGCTGACGGCGGGATCGAGGGGAACAGAACTCGGCTTATTTTCTGCTCTGGCAATTTCTTCTAAGACTACCCTTTTGAGAAATTCCTCCAGATTTAGAACGAGTTTCCAACTTAACGTGGTCAAAGGTTGCCACGGCTGAATGCCCAGTCCAATGGGTGGTAAAAAACCAGACGCCATAGGGGCGGGAATTCATCCCGCCCTACGACGACTCACCCGGCAGATTAACGGAATCCGGCCCGAACCTTTGAGCCATTTCGCACTGAGACATACTCAAGACGCCAAAAAGATTTCTTTGCTCTTTTCAAGCAAAAAAATGTATCTTAGGGCTTTGCTGGGGCATAAGGCCTAGGTTTTGCACCTATTAAGCTGTTATGCTTCAGCAGCCGGTGACAGATGAATAGCACGAACAGGGATTCCCGCTCGTGAAGACTAAGAAAAAGACAAAGATTGAGCCTCCCAAGAAAGGCGACAAGAAAGAAATCTGGCTAATCTCACCGAGGGTGGATGAGCAGCTTAAGAAGTCATGGGTCAGCCTGGTCTTTCTTGCCGTTCTCTTTCTGGCCGCCTTCCTCATCCGACTTTCCCTCCTCAAGTATTATCAGGCTCCGTTGACCGGAGATGCGGCTATTTACGGCAAAATTGCCTGGGGCATCAAAAACGGACATGGGCTTCACTGGTGGTCCATGGTCTGGCCGCCGTTTTATCCTTTCATGACGTTTCTTTTCTCCTTTGTGGTAGGAAGCCTGGAGTCGGCTGCCTTCGGAGTTTCTGTATTCTTGGGAAGTTTGGCGGTTGTTCCTTTCTTCTTTCTGGCAAAGAGAATTCTTGACTACCGGGCAGCTTATTTAGGTTCCCTTTTGGTGGTTTTCTTCCCCGCCCTGATCGTGACGTCCGTGGTTCCCTTGTCCGAAGCCACTTACACGTTTTTTCTTTTGGCCACGCTTCTTGCCGGGTGGTCACTCATGTCAAAGAGAGCATACATTGACGCTTTTCTCTTCGGAGCCTTAAGCGGGATTTGCTATCTTACGCGCCCTGAATTCCTGGTGGGCTTCGCTTTCATACTTCTGGTCTTCGTGGCGCCGGAAATAAAGAAAAATGGGCGGGGAAAATCTCGAGCCTTGGCTTTGCTTTCAGTCTCCCTGGTCGGCTTCTTGATCCTGGCTTTTCCGTATATCAATTTCATGCACAGCCAATCTGGAAACTGGATTCTCAGTGGAAAGACGGCGCACAATGTGCTGAAACAGAAAGCTTACTCCAGAGGGATGACGTATCTTGAGCAGAGAAAGGCTTTTGCCGAAGTGCTGGATGGATTAACCGAAGAAGGGGAAGTCAAGGGAAGGGTGCTTCTTGGTGAGGAAAGCATCACAAACTTCATCGCCTCAGCAGGCTTTTTCGCCAGCTACTTTAGGAGTGCTTGGATGGGGCTGAAAAAGACGAACCTGTTCTTTTTGATCTTTCTTTTTCTGTCGGTCTTTTATATATTCTCCTGGAAGGTGGACAGAGAGGGCTGGCCAAAGAGGGTTTTCTTACTTTGTGCTTTTTCTCCCATGTTGACCATGCCGATCTTCTTCTCTCCAGCGGGGCGCCTTATCGAGCCTTACTCGCCCCTTCTGATCTTGCTGTCAGTCGGGGGAATTTTAAACATCAAAAGATCGTTGGCTAAGCTCTCTAAACACGCAGGCACCACCCCGGGCTCTACTCTCGGTTCCCTTGCGGTTCTTTTGGTCGCTTCACTTTTGTGTGTTTTCTCAGTGATCAAGGTAAATGATATGGCCAAAAGTCACCAGAGAACCTTCCGGAGTATCAAGCTGGAAAGCGAGGAGTTTAAGAAACTGGGGCTGTGGGCGGATAGAATCCTGCCAGAGGATGCAAGGGTTATTTTTCTTTCTGGCGACTCATTCTTTTTCTACTGCAATCGGGTCACCTTTCCCATGCCCTTTGAGGCGTTCGATCGGATTGTGGAATTCGCCAGAAAAAATCAGGCGGACCATGTGGTGGCGAGCCTGGGAAAGGAAGCTTCCTGGCGAGAGGATCTGTTTTTCCTCTTAGAGCCATTAAACGATCGGACCAAGATTCCCGAGGATACAAGGCTCAGGTTGCTTGACGTCTATCAGGCACCCTCGGGGTTGGGAGCGGTGGTCTACAGATTCGCGTTCTGAGTATCTGCCGCAATCAGAGGAGACAAGGTTGTTCACGGGTGAAAGATTAACCAAGTTAAGGTGGGAATTGTCACCAGAGCCGGATCCGGTGCTGGTGAATCGATTGTCCTCGGAGCTTTCTCTGCCTCCGGTGGCCGCCAGCATCCTGATCTCCCGAGGTCTGGATACAGAAAACAAAGCCCAGGAGTTCCTGGTTCCCTCTACCGAAAAACTGTTGGATCCGTTCCTGCTGCCGGACATGGAGAGAGCGGTAGATCGAATCATCCAGGCTTTGAGGGACAAGGCTAAGCTCATGATCTTTGGCGACTATGATGTGGACGGGATAACCTCCACTTCTCTCCTATATCTGATCTTGAATAAGCTGGGAGCTGAGGTCACTTATTACCTGCCCAATCGACTGATAGAGGGCTACGGTCTTTCGGAGGAGGGAATCCGGGAGGCGGAAAGGCGCGGGGTGGGTCTGATAATTTCGGTCGACTGTGGAATAACGGCGGTGGAGGAGGTAGCCTTTGCGAAAGGCAGAGGCATCGATACCATCATTACCGATCACCACGAACCCAAAGATGTTCTTCCCGAAGCCTGTGCAATCATCAATCCCAAAGTAATAGGGGATAAATATCCAGGAGGTGAACTCTCAGGCGTGGGGGTGGCTTTCAAATTCGCTCAAGCCATTTACAGGAGATTGGGGCAGGACGAGGGTGAGTTGGAAGAGCAGATGGATCTGGTGGCTTTGGGAACCGCTGCCGACATCGTACCGCTGGTGGGAGAAAACCGAATACTGACTAAGTTCGGCATGGCTCAGATAGCCAGAACCACCAAGCCCGGCTTGAAATCCCTCATATTCGTCTCCGGCATATTAGGCCAAAAGATTGGAACCGGGCAGGTGGTCTTTATTCTGGCTCCGCGAATAAACGCGGTGGGGAGACTGGGAGACGCCGATTTGGCAATCAAATTACTCACCACCAGGGATGAGTCGAAAGCTGCAGAGATAGCCCGAATTCTAAACGAGGAGAATCAGCGCAGAAAAAGCATTGATGAGACTACTTTGGCAGAAGCGCTGGATATGATCGCGGAAGATGTGGATATGGCCAGCGACAAAGCCATAGTGTTGGCCTCGTCCGGATGGCATCAGGGGGTGATCGGAATCGTCGCCTCCCGTCTGGTGGAAAGATTTCACCGGCCCACCATCATGATCGCTATAGAAGGAAACGAAGGAAAGGGCTCTGCCCGGAGCATTCCGAGATTCCATCTCTACGAGGCTTTGAGAGAGTGTGAAGATTGTCTGGTCAAATATGGCGGCCACAAGTATGCGGCAGGACTTTCCATCCTCCCAGAGAAGATTCAGCCGTTCCGGGAAAAGTTCAAAAAGGTATCCGACGCAAAACTCTCCGCGGAGGATTTAGTACCCAGGCTTTCTATTGATTCGCAGCTGGACCTGAAGCAGATCAATCTGGAACTGGTCAACGTGCTGGATCTTTTTGCCCCGTTCGGTCCGCAGAACATGCGACCGGTCTTTATGACCCGAAACCTGCAGGTCTGGGGAGAACCGCACGTGGTGGGAAACAATCATCTTCGTTTAAGGGTAAAAAAGGAAGG
>CAYGCR010000134.1:0-4010 GCA_964348415.1 uncultured Ignavibacteria bacterium
CCCTTTCTACTTATCTAGCCAAACATAATTTTACACAAAACAATTTACATAACTCCCAAGCGTTAAATACTTTTTCGCAAGTAGATCCAGAAACGTTTGCCGTCCTTTCGAAGTAACGTCTTCTCTAAGACGAATTGTTCTGATCCTGCTTTTCTCAGTTGCTCAATTTCCCAATTCGACAGGTAAGGAAGATTGTCCTCGAAAACCAGGGCCGACGCACTGTTAATCCCTTCTCGAATTTCTTCCATCGGTGCCCCCCATGCATTCATGTATCTTGTATCAGCGTAATAGCGAATGATGGCAGCTTTGTTCATGCAGAGGAAGGCATCCGTGGGGTTCAACCTTGTTTTCAGAAACAACCCTATGTCCTTGTAGGTTCGGTATTGATAATCTCTCTTTATGCCAAACAACCAGAGATTCTGGTGGGCCCTGCCCGTGGTGGGGTCCCACATCATGGAGATTGGTGAAAGCGAGAAGAGAACTATACCTAGAAGAACTGCGATTAGGATTCTTTTCAGATTGAACTTCAGGTCCATTCGGAGTCTAATACCGGAAGCGATGAAAACGGCAAAGATGGGCAGGAGCGGAGTTACGTATTTGATATCTTTCATGGGGAGGGAAAACATAAACAGAATATAGAGAAAGAAATACAGGGGCAGAAGATTCATAACCTCAGGCTTGAAGCCTTTGCGGATGCGCTTGGCCCACCCATAAAGCGCGTAAAGGAGAACCAACACAAAGCCCGGCGTAATCACCCCGATCAATTCCTTAAGATACGTGACGTTTGATACTGTTCTCCACGAATAGACACTCCACTCCGGACCTTCGATCCACCATCTCAGTTGGTAGAAAAACTCTTCCTTGTTCAAAGCATACCCAAAAACAAACCAAAGCAGAAGACAACCTAACACAGGCAGAATGAGAGTATATGTTTCTTTCATCAGCAGAAATCTGAATCGAAACTTAACGAGAAACCAAAGGAGGAAAAACACAAGCAGAAACAGACTGGAGTATTTGGTGATAAGGGACAATCCCAGAAACAGACCAGCCAGCCAAAAAAACTTCAACTTTTCCTGTTTCTCAACTCTAGATATAAAATAAAGGCTCATGAGAAGAAAAAAAGCCTGTGTGATCTCCATGTACAGCGAGTGAGAGTAGTAGAGAAAAGCTGGATTGATCGCCAGAATGAAGGTTGCAAAGAGAGCTGTTTTCCTGTTTCCGGATTCTTCGGAAATCCGATATACCAAGATAAGAATGGCCAACGAAAGGATGGTGGACAATAGTCTCCCCACAAACAGACCTTCCCCGAAAATGGAGAAGAACAACGCCACCAGATAACAGAAGGTCGGTGGATGGGACAGAAAAGGGGTCGCATCCTGGAGGGATTCAAAGGGCAACCCGGTTTGCGTAATGCTTCGTGCCACTCCCATGTAAAGGGCCTCGTCGGTGTCCGGCGCGCGATCCAGGTAGGCATACAGCATCTGAAAGGATAGAGACAGAAAAACAATCAAAAAGAGAGTGGTTTGCGGTTTATTAAGCATCTTCGGCACGATACCTTGATAGTTGGAGACGATCAATCGCCGCCGGACAACTGCGTGAGACACGATAACACCAAATGCTGAGCTTAGTCAAGCGAAAACCTGTTAGTTTGCTTTCGGTTAGGAAGATGATAGCCAGAGATCGGAAAGGAAAGAAAACCGGGGCGAAGCACGATTCGCGGGCTACGTCGAAGCAGAATCTTCTTGCTTGCAGAGAAGAAATACATATATTGAATATGAAGAAGTTCACATCTCACAAAAATTACGCAGGACGGAACGCTGTCCTTTTCGGTTGGCCGAAAAAAGGAGGTAAGGAGAAATGTCTACCAGATATTCAATCCTGTATCTGTTTATGCTGACTTGCCTGACCTTCGCAGCATCCAGCCACGCTCAGGAAATTGTTGGTTCATTCCCTTCTCCCAGCGGCGAACCTCGAGGGCTCTGCTGGGACGGGGCAAATCTCTGGTGTGCTGATGCAGCTACCGATTCAGTCTACAAACTGGACATATCTGACGGTACCGTCGTATCTTCCTTTCCATTTATTATTGAATCTGACTATGGCGGGATAACCTGGAGCGCTGACGCCAATATGTGGATTGCAAATGGCTCCACAATCTACAAGGTGGATCCTGCCAATGGAGAGGTCGTCTCCAGTTTTAGTTGTCCGGGCGGCTGAAGCGCCAGGGCAGCCGGACTGACCCGTGAGGTCAGCTATCTTTGGGTTTCGGATCCCGTTTATCTTGTTCTCAGGAAGATGACCACAGAGGGTAACCAGGTCGACAGCTTCAATCCGGGCGACCCTGATGTCAAGGATTTAGCTTTTGATGGTATTTGTCTCTGGACGATAAACGCCGCTGGAGAGATCAAGAGGTTTGCCACCGACGGAACTCTTCTCAGTTCAAAAGCCGGGCCTCTTACCCACGGTTGGGGCCTCACCTGGCAGGACGTATATCTGTGGGCATCTGACCCGGACGAAGACATGATATATCGGCTGTCACTTTATGAGAATATCTCACCAGACAGCGTCAAGGCGTGGATGGAAAGCGGAGCCGATCTCGTTCTTTTGGATGTCAGAGAACAGTATGAATTTGAAAGCAAGGGTCGTATCCCCGGTGCCATAATCATGCCCTGGAATTCGGGTGTATTGGATACCGCTTATGTAAATCTCTCGATAACCGATACGATCATAGTCTACTGTGGCAGTGGATACAGGAGCGCCCTGGCAAGTGCCTTCCTCGACAGTGTGGGATTCCAGCAGGTCTACAATATGGTTGGAGGCTTTAATGCCTGGCACTACAGCGCTGAGGTTGGTGGGCACGTTTCCATGAATACAACCTGGCAGGCTGATAAGAGCCCGTTCGTGGCCGTGGATGACGTCACCGTCGACAGTTCGATAACGCTTACTATTCAAGCGGGTGTGTCTGTTAAATTCAGTGAGTCTCTTGCTTTTCTTGTTCACGGAACCTGGATCGCACAAGGAGCGGGAACCGATCCTGTGACCATCACCCGCGGCGATTCCCCCGGACACTTCGCTATGCTGGTAGATGGCACTATAGACGCACAGTACGTTAACTTCGAATACTTCGATTCCTCCGGAGTGAAAATAGAGCCGACTGCCACTTTTGAGAGACTCAATTATATCAGCTTCCTCACCGACGACATTACCGGGCCCAATAGTTTCCTGCAGATAGCCCCCACAAATGACACGCTGCGCTTCTTGACCTTCAATGGCGGGACACCAGGTGAGGACTGCAACATCGCCTTGCACGGAACTGGAACTCTCACAGTGTATGGATATGCCGGCGATTTCGGCGGTCCGGACTACGATTGTCCCGGAGATGGGCAGATAGTATGGCTGCAAACCATCCCTGGGGATGCGAACGGCGATTGGACCGTAAACGCCTCCGACGTGGTCTACCTCATAAACTACCTATTCAGGGGCGGCGCTGCTCCGGTTCCGCTGGAAGCCGGAGACTGCAATGGTGACGGGGCTGTCGGAGCCGGTGACATCGTCTATCTGCTAAATTATCTGTTCAGGGGTGGGCCACCGCCTCACCTATAGTACGCTAGTAAAACGTAGGGGCGAATCTTCCCTTCGAATTCCTAGGGGCGGTGAGCCCTTCAACTTCCTTCAGGAAAACGCAGTCGAACCACCGTTTTTTTCTTTCCCCTGAATATTCAACTTCGGCCAGTATAGCCGGAGCCGAACCGCTCTTATTTTGCCCTCTTGCCCGGCAGAATCTTGTTGACATCTTGGCGAATTTTATTATTATTTAAAAAGGGACTGTTGTCACTTGATACCATTCGAGATCGGACTTCAGAGAGATCTCCCGGATGGTATGAAAGTTTCCAGCTTTCCGGTTCAGAATTGGACTCTTAGGCTCTAGACTTCGAACCTTTTGTATGAGATTCCCGAACTCATTCTTGATACCAGACTCTTAACATCTTTTTCCGAGGTGCATAATGCACAAA
>CAYGCR010000135.1:0-3983 GCA_964348415.1 uncultured Ignavibacteria bacterium
GTACTGCAGATGAAAATCACGGCGATGGTGAATTGGAACACAACCAAGGCCCTTCTCAGGGTTGACCTGGAGGACTTGGTGTCGGCTTTACTCTGCAGAACCGCAATCGGCTTAAAGCGGGATAAATACAGGGCAGGATAGAAACCGGAGAGAAGGCCAACCAGCAAGCCCAGGCCGACAACGGCTAGAAGCATCATCCAATTATCAAAGAAACCCGCGGTCGCCTCCCTTTTGAAAAACAGGTTGAACTGTGGTTTTATCAATTCATAAACCGCCAGGCTGAGCAATAAGGAAAAGAACGTTATGACAAGGGATTCGCCCAGGAATTGCCTAACCAGATGCTTGCGGAAGGCGCCGAAAACCTTTCGCACTCCGACCTCTTTCATTCGATCGGCAGATCTGGCGGTTGACAGATTCACAAAGTTGGCGATTGCCATGATCAGCACGAATGCGGCAATGATGCCAAATATATATATAATCTCGGTTTCGCCGAATGGCTCCAGGCCTCCCACCAGACCATAGCGGAGAGTGTCAAAATAGATCTTCTTGAGGGGCCGCAGCCCCAAGTTGTAATTGTCAGCAGTTTCCACCTCAAGGTGCTTTCGCAGCAGCGCCGGAATCTTTTGCTCCACGTCCGCCGGGACCGCACCTTCTTTCAACAGGAGGTACACGAAATCCTCTGGAAATCCGCCGCTGCTCTTAAACGGATGCCAGGATTTCGTGTCGTGGCCTATCCTTTCCAGACTCGAGTAGGAGGCGACAAAATCACACTTCAACTGGGTATTGCTGGGAATGTTCTTCAGCACGCCGGTAATCTGACCTTCGAACATGTCCTTTATCTTGACCGTCCGCCCCAGCGGGTCTTGATCGGGGAAAAACTCTTGTGACGCTTCCTGCGTGATCAGAATGGAGAATGGCTCATCAAGAGCTGTTTGGGGATCGCCTCTCAGAAGCGGAAAGGTGAACACATCCAGAAAGTCAGGATTGGCGCAAATCAAATTGCCCGCCTTAAATTCTCTGTTCTCCTTTTCGATTGTCACGTCCGGGAAATGCCTGAACACGGCTGCTTTCTCTATCTCCGGGATCTGGTCAGCCATGGCAAATCCCAGCGGGCCCATGACGCGAGCCGTGGATTGGACGTAGGTTCTTTTGGGTTCCCTGAAAGTATAATCTCCATCGACCCGGTATATTCGGTTCTTGTTTCGGTGCATGTCTTCAAAGCTGAGTTCATAACTGATGTAACCGATTACCAGCACGCAAAGAGCCAAACCCACAGCCAGGCTGAATATGTTGATTGAGGTGGAGAGCTTATGTCTGATGAGGTTTCTGACCGCTATCTTCAAGTAGTTCCGAAACATAACCGGCTCCTTTCACTCTTGATCATTCGTACCTCAATGTCTCCACCGGATTGGCCAGGGCGGCTTTGACGGCCTGGAAGCTCACCGTAATCAGGGCAACCAACAGCGCGAGTAATCCCGCCAGAACGAATGTTGTCCAACTAATGCCTATCCTGTAGGCAAAATTTCCCAGCCAGCGATCGGCCAGGAAATAGGCAGCCGGCCAGGCTATGATGTTTGCTACCAGCACCCACCGGGTGAACTCCTTGGAGAGAAGCAGAACGATTCCAGCTACGGTAGCGCCCAGGACCTTGCGAACACCTATCTCCTTGGTGCGCTGCTCGATGGTGTAGGAGGACATGCCGAACAAACCCAGACACCCAATGAAGACGGCCAGCAGGCTGAAGTAGAGCGCCATGGTACCCAATTGCTCTTCAGCCCGGTACTGGCTGTCGAACGATTCATCCATGAAGAAGTAATCAAAGGGACGCTCAGGATTGATCTTTTTCCATTCTTGCTTCAACAAGTCCATGGTGTGGGTGATATTTTCGGGAGCGATTCGGACGGAGATGTTATTCAGGCCGCTCAGGTCGTAGAAGATGATCTGCGGTTCGATCTTCTGACGGAGGGAGGCCATGTGAAAATCCTTCACCACGCCGATGACGGTCAAAGTGGCGCCCTCCTGATCGGAGCCCGGAAGGCTGAACAATCTGAAGGTCTTCCCGATGGGGTCGTTCCACCCAAACTTTCTAACCGTGGCTTGGTTGATAATGACCGATTCGTCGGGATCGGTTGGCAGATCGGCCGAGAA
This sequence comes from uncultured Ignavibacteria bacterium, assembly GCA_964348415.1. Classification (GTDB taxonomy): domain Bacteria; phylum Zixibacteria; class MSB-5A5; order MSB-5A5; family SM1-73; genus SM23-73-3. The sequence goes on from CAYGCR010000135.1 coordinate 2,149, forward strand.
ATTCCTGCCCTCTGCCATCTCCATGCCCATGGTGGGAATGTAGTCAGCATCGACTATCAAATAGTCCATGGCTTGAGGCTGGCTGTCGCTGAATCCTTCGGGAAAGAAGACACTCTTAGTGATGCCCTTACCCGGCATCATGGAGGATGCGCCGACTGCCATTACGCCAGGTATGTTAAGCAATTCATCCCTGATTGAAAGATACGATTCCCTAATAGCCTGGTTCAGATTGGGTATGACCAAGACATGTTCCTTGTCGAACCCCAGCTTCTTGTTTTTCATGAAGTGGATCTGGTTATAGATGGTGATGGTTCCAATGATCAGGGCGATGGAAATCACGAATTGGGCCACAACCAGCGCGCGCCGAAAAGCCGAACCGGACGCAGGCGTGCTCCACGTACCTTTCAGCACTCTGACCGGCTTGAAAGAGGAGAGGAAGAACGCGGGATAGCATCCCGCCAAAAGACCCACCACCAAAGCCAATCCTGCCAACCCCGGAATCAACCAGGGTCTCTGGAAGTAATTCAGGCTCAGCTCACGCTGGGCCAGCGAATTGAACAGCGGCAGCGCCAGTTCCAGGAGTATGCACGCCAGAACAATCGAGATGAAGCTGTAGATCACCGATTCGCCGAGAAACTGCCCTATCAACTTGCCCTTTCCGGCGCCCAGTGTTTTTCTCATACCCACCTCTCTGGCGCGCGTCGCTGAGCGGGCGGTGGCCAGATTGACGAAATTGAAGCAGGCTATCAGCAGAACGAACAAAGCTATGGCGGAGAAAAGATAAACATAGGTGATATCGCCGGTGGCGAACGGCTCGCGCTCGAAGTCCGAATACAGGTGAATTTTGGTCAAGGGTTGAAGGAAAAGCTTCAGGGTTCCCCCCATGGCACTTAGTACCTCCCCCATGTGCCGGTCAACGAAAGCTGGAAATTTCTTCTCGAGCTCGGCGTGGTGAGAGCTTTTGTCGAGCAACAGATAAGTGTAGAACCTGGCGGTGATCCACGCCTCCACCAACTGCGGGTCTACCCTATAGAGAGTCTCAAAGGAGCGGAGCATGTTGAAGCTGAAACTCGAGTTGCTGGGAACGTTTTTCACCACGCCGGTTACCGTGAAATCGGCTTCGCCGAGTTCATCGTACAACCTCAAGACTTTGCCCACGGGCTCTTGATCTCCGAAGTACTTTTGGGCCATATCCTCGGTGATGACCACGGAGTAAGGTGTAGACAGAGCCGTTTGCCGATCACCGCTGATAAAGGGAAAGGTGAAAATATCGAAGATGGAATTATCGGCGAAGCTTACGTTCTCCTCCTGAAACATCCTGTTCTCATATTTGACCGACACTCTCTCGGGTCTCACCATTCTGGCCGCATTGACCACTTCCGGGAATTCGCTGATCATGGCAGGGGCGGCAGGAGCCATGCTCACGGGAGCACGCAATTGCGTCCCCAGGTCGGCATCGATGCACACGCGATAGATGCGGTCCGCATTTTCGTGGTATCGGTCGTAACTCAGCTCATCCTGCACCCATAGCAGTATCAGGATGCAGCAGGTCATTCCGATGGCCAGACCGACAACGTTGATCAAGGAATAGCCTGCGTGACGCTTTATGTTTCTGAGGGCAACTTTAAAGTAATTCCGAAACATGACCTTTCACCTCACATGAACAATTGAGTTGATCCTTACTCATATCGCAAAGTATCCACCGGGTTGGCCACGGCTGCCCTGACGGCCTGATAGCTCACCGTGAGCACGGCTATAATTAAGGCCGCAAGCCCTGCCAGGATAAATACCGTTAAAGTCATCTCCGTTCTGTAGGCGAAGTTCTCCAGCCACCG
>CAYGCR010000136.1:0-3900 GCA_964348415.1 uncultured Ignavibacteria bacterium
GGACTAGCTTACACCGAGCTTGCCTCGGCTTACCCTGTCGCCGGCGGAGGCTCCTACTTCACCCTTCGTGGTCTGGGGGATTTCTGGGGATTTATGGCTGGTTCAGCTTTGCTTCTGGATTACACCATCGATGTCGCTCTTTTTGCCACGGCTTCGGCCGGATATCTGAATTTCTTCATGCCCTACGTCATAGGAAGGGACATAGCCAGCTTCGTGACCACCATAGGACCCTTCAAGGATGTCAATCCGGTATGGTGTATCGAAACTCTCATCCTTATAGGATTCTTGGTATGGCTCAACATAAGGGGAATACGTGAATCTTCGTTCGTGAACGAGGTTATAGGTGCGGTAGTTATAGCCACCGAATCGGCTCTGGTCATCCTGGCATTCCTTTTCGCCTGGAGACCCGAGCTTCTGGCTCATCAATGGAATACTCAATTCCCCTCGCTTCACAACTTCATGTACGGTTCCTCCATCGCCATCATATCCTTCGTAGGTCTCGAATCCATCTCAGAAGTGGCACAGGAGACCAGGCGTCCGGCCACCGTCATACCCCGTACCTCCATAACTCTAATCTTCACCGTGTTCATCTTTGCGGTAGCTTTTTCGACCCTGGGGTTGGGGATTTTGCCCTGGCAGGACTTTGCCGCAAATATAGACAATCCCGTGGCGGTTCTGGCGGAAGCCATACCGTTTGTAGGTCTGATAGCCGGTCCGTTTGCTGCCGCACTGGGGGCATTGATTCTATTCATCTCCTCCAACACCGGGATAGTTGGCTCATCGCGATTGACTTACTATCTCAGTAAATTCGGAATAATCAGTCCCTGGTTTGACGCGGTACATCCCAAGTACAAAACGCCGGTCCGTACCATTCTCGTTTTTTCTGGGATCGGAGTACTCGAAACCGTCTTGTCCTTCCTCACTCCCTCCGCCATGGACACTTTGGCAAACATGTATGCTTTCGGCGCTACCCTGGGATACACCATGGTCTTCATCGCCCTTATTAAATTGCGATTCTCCGAGCCCTGGACTCCGAGGCCCTACAAGATGCCTTTAAACATCAAGCTGCGGTACAAGGGCAGAAGAGTATTGTTCCCTGTCTTGGGAGTCATAGGAACATTAGGTGTAGGCATGATTTTGTTCATGGTGGTCCTGACTCACGACATCGGTCGGATAGCCGGCCCCGCCTGGGTTCTGTTTTGCTTCGGTTATTACGCCTGGTACCGAAAGTCGCGCAAGCTGCCGATTTTCAAGAGCATAGAACACAATTGGGAGCAGCAGCAAGTGGACGTATTGACTTCGGCAGAAGAATTCGATTTATTGGAAGAGTACAAGGTAGCTCTGGCCGAACGGGACAAAAAGAGAGTGGAGCTAAGATGAGCTTTTTCAGAATCGGTCAATCCGCCTCGTCCACGCCCGACAAGTTGAGCCGGACGGATTACTACCAGATCGCCACCAGCGTTCTCATGGTAATCCTGGGAGCGGTAATCCTGGTGCGGTCGTTGAGTGGTTCCATTACCGTGATGACCTTGCTTGTCGGCGGTGGATTTTTGGCTCTGGGTTGTTATCGGCTTAGCTACGTAGTCAAATATTTCAGGGAACGGCGAAAATGCAGCCACACGTAACCTTTCTCGGAGCGGTATTAGCTGCTCTGTTCACCATTTCCATGGGGGCCTTGCTCTGGTGGATGCTCCACCCACCGCGCCAGATTCAGCCGGCCGTGGCCAAAGCTCGCCATGCTGTGGGAGCATTCAAGCGCATACTGGTGCCCACCTCTGGAGTCCCCTACTCCGAGAAAGCTATCGAGTTAGCCTGCCGCCTGGGAACACAACAGGAGGCAGAGATTGTATTGACCTACGTTCTGGAAATCCCTAGAACTCTCCCCCTGAACGCACCAATTCCAGAAGCCGAGAAAGACGCAGATGAGGCCTTGAATAGAGGGAAGGAGATCGTCGAACTACACAAACTGATCCCTGTTGCCATACTGGAAAGAGCCAGGGAAGCAGGTGAAGGCATAGTCAAGGTTGCCAAGGACAATGACGTGGACGTTATAGTTTTGGGAATACGTCCCACCTGGCGGGGGGGCCAAACCAGCTGGGGAAAGACCACGGATATTCTCTTGCGAAAAGCTCCCTGCGAGGTGGTAATTGATAAATTGCCTGAATAGTCAAAATGCGACGCAGTCAACGAATCAAGCGGATGCAACCGATGGTCGTCTGCTTCGTATGTTACATCCGTCGACAGCTCGTCCGGCTAAATGGGCGGAGCGCACAAGTGACTCGTCTAATCCGTTATATCCGCTGATAGATTCGTTCAATCCGTTGACCCATTACTCAGGAGAACGATTATGAAAGTCGTGATTTTAGGTTGCAGTCGAGTGGGAGCAATGCTGGCCACTGATCTGGTCAAGAACGGAAATGATGTAGCGGTGGTAGATTCTAAGGAAAGTTCGTTTATAAGGCTCCCCAAGGATGCAGAGATAAAAAGAGTACTCGGGATGGGCGTTGAACACGACACCTTAAAGGAAGCCGGAGTACAGGAAGCCGACGTTTTCCTGGCCCTGACCAACAGCGACAACACCAACCTTACTGCCGCTCAACTGGTCAAGCACACGTTCAAAGTTCCTAAAGTGGCAAGCCGGGTGTACGACGTTCAAAGGGCAAAGGCATTCGAGGGGTTGGGACTGAGCATCATCTGTCCGACTGTGGAGCAGGTGGAGAAATTTCAGGAATTCCTGAAGTCTGAATAAGTTTAGGTAGCCTGGCACTCAGAAGAAGGCATTGGCAAACTTTGGCGGTTTGCCCAAGGATACGGAAGATGAAAAGCAAGCCATTCAAATAATCTTAAGCAACGACACAGAAGAGGATGATCTTATGTATATAGTCATCGTAGGTGGCGGAGACGTGGGCCTCTCCCTTACCCGACTCCTGCAGGAGGAGGGGCACGAGGTAGTCTTGGTGGAAAAGGATGCTACCCGTTACGCCAAGCTCTCTGATGAATTGGGTGAAGCGGTGATAATGGGAGACGGGGCCGAACTGGGCACTCTGCTGGACATGGGAGCCAATCGGGCAGACGTGCTGGTGGCTGTTACCGGAACTGATCAAGACAATCTGGTCATCTGCCAGCTGGCCAAGTTGATCTATCTTATCCCCCGCACCATTGCCAAGGTCAACGATCCGAAAAACGAAGAGCTTTTCTCTTCCCTCGGCGTGGACGCCACCGTCTCCAGCACAGGCATCATTGCCTCTTTAATCGAAGAGAAGATCGACGCTGGAATGACCATACCACTCTTGACCTTCAAAGAGTGCGGAGTGGAAATATTCAAGACCCAGCTTTCTACCGAATCTGCTATAATTAACAAGAAGATCTCCCAGCTTGACCTTCCCAAGGACTTAATCATCATAGCCGCCATGAGGGGAAGCCAGGTTATAATTCCCAGAGGTGACACCGAGTTCCTCCCAGGCGACACCGTAATTATGCTGATAAGGGAGGAGAGCAAGGAAGCCTTCAAACGCCTCTTTCTGGAAGCAGTGTAATCGAAAGCCAGCCTAAACAGGTCAATAATACCTATGGGGAGATGTCCGTTCCCATTGGCCCCGACGCTTTCACACAGAAAAACCGCGAATAGCTTCATATCCCCTTGATGAATTCGTCAAACTGCGGATAGAATTCATCTGGATTATCGGCATAGAGCATGTGATCTGATTTGGTGACTTCAAAATAAGTGCAGTCCTTAATCAGCTTCCTCATCTTCTCCGCTTCCTCTTTGGAAAGACACCAACTGTCTGAGGCTCTGACAAACAGCACCGGACACCGGATCTTGGGCAGGAGATGATACCAAGCCTGCCTGTATTCTTCAATTGCCGCCATTGCGTACCGAGAAAACATGAAGTCGTAACC
>CAYGCR010000137.1:0-3842 GCA_964348415.1 uncultured Ignavibacteria bacterium
TTTGTCCTGAGTGTGGGTTTGCATGTCACCTCTCTGATCTTTCTTCCGTCGTTCATTTATCTTGTAACCAGAGGTCGCAGGGTTGGTCCAAAAGAAGAAACTACGTGGGCCAAGACCATATCGAATCCTTTCATACTTGCAGGCTTTATCCTTGCCGCAGTCGCGGTCGTCTCCTGGACTGTTATCGTCGCCACCGGCCTGGAAAGGACGGGCAAGGGAATAATCATACTGCCGTTGATAGGCACGGAGAGCTATCCTTTTGGCATGTTCTCTTTGGGACACATCTCCGAGTTTGTCAACCAACTTCTTCTACTCTCCCCTCTGGGAATCTCTCTTATGATCTTTTTCATCTTCTTCAAGATCAGATTCAAGGATTTTGAGAACAGGCTGGCCAACTTTCTGATTGTTGCCGCAGGCTTCGGCTTGATCTATCTTTTCGCTTTCAATTTCACCCTGGGGAGCGCCGACTGGGATTTGAGGTCATCTCCTGCTCCCTTCATTGGCCTGCTGGGGGTTCTTTTTTTCTTGAGGTGGGGGGAAGCATCGTCTGACGGAGTGGCGGGAGATCTGGTCAAGTCTGAAGGAAAGAAGTCGTCCTCCAGACACTCCGCGGCAAGCGGGTCCTGGGCAAGGAGAAGATTCAAGACCTGGTGCGTCATCTTCATCTGGGTCGGTCTTTTCCACAGCATTCCCTGGGTATTGGTGAATGCCCAGCACCAGAGATCGCTTAATCGTTATCTGCTCATTCAGGAGAACGACCCTCATCCGATCGACGAGGTCGGGTACAAGCCATATAAGATCGCCCGCCTCCTGAGCTTGGCCGGGCTGACCGGGGAGATGAAGCACGTCTACCAAAGGGCTATTGAGAGAAACCCGTTGGATACGCTCAGCTATTACAACCTGGCCAACTGGTATGAAAGAGAGGGTGACCTCGATCAAGCCATGGTAATCTTAGATACACTTATCAAGATCGATCCGGTCTACCCTTTAGCACATTGGCTGATAGGTTCTATCTACATCGATAAGGAAGATCATGCCAAAGCTCTCACTTATCTGGAAAAGGCGCTACCTTCTCTGGAAGATAACGTAGACTTTTTGCACCACCTGTGGGTGGCGAATTATTCGGCCAATCGTCCCGAAAGGGCGGTGGTCTGCGCCCAGCAGATGATCAAATTAAGACCCGATTACCTGGAAGCTTACAATCTTTTAGGTTTGGGATATGCCGGGACGGGTGCTTTTGAAAAGGCTAGAGAGGCCTGGGAACACGTTCTCAGTATCAATCCTGAAGATTCCACGGCCATACAGAATCTCCAGAAACTGGAAAAGCATCTGAAAAATTAGCTGCTCTGTTTTGGTATTTCCCTGGTCGAGACGTCCGGCCGGGACCTTGCCTCCCAGTGCGTTTTGCTGTGCTCGCCTGCGCCTCACACGTATCTTGTTCCGGGGATGACCATCTGACGTCTTTGTCTGTTCCAACTTGACACATGGAGCTATTGAAATATATTAAAAACGCTAGTTCAGACCGCACGGAGTCACCCGAATCTGGGACGAGAAAAATCGACCACAAAAAGGGAACCGGCTGTGGCCAAAAAAGAAGTTTCCGGGAAAGTCTTTGAGCGAGTTTTCCTCCCTTGGACGGGCGTCTTAATCCTGTTGCACTTGGTGACCATATACATAGCTTCAGCTTACATGTGGGGGGTCCATTTTTACCATTTCTTTCCGGCATGGATAGGCTGGGCGCTGACCCTGGCCAGCCTGGCTCTGTTGATTCCAAGTGTGGGATATTTCCTTTCTGTAAAATCGGAGAAATTGGCGGGACGGATCAAGAGACCATTCAGCGCTTTAGGAGAGAGCAAGACCTTTCTTATTCTGAGTATTCTCTCCCTGCCCGTCTTTTGGATTTTCCGAACCCGACTCCACCTTCTGGGAGACGGGTATTTTCGCATCAGGGACTTGCCCGCGGGAAAACTTCACCTCCAGGAGTGGCTGGACGGATTCACTCATCTGGTGGTGTACCGAATAATGCACAATCTCAATGCTTCGTGGACTCCGGAGCTAACTTATTCGGTTATCAGTATCCTGTGCGGAGGCATGTTTGTTTTCCTGGCTTTGAAGCTGTCCTCTTTCCTGGGGAAAACCGGGGTGGGAAAGGTTTTGATCTTTTTCTTTTTGGTCTCTCTGGGCTCGGTGCAGCTCTTCTTCGGGTACGTGGAAAGCTATTCCATACTTCAGGTAGCGCTTCTGGGTTATATTTGGCTCGCCGCCAGGTACCTGTCAGGAAAAAGCGGTATCTTTCCGGCGGTTCTGCTTTTCGTCTTAAGTATCGGTTTACACGTCACCTCCCTGATTTACCTCCCCTCCCTCATATATCTTGTTACCAGGAAGCGCAGGGTTGGTCGCAGAGAAGAAGCCTCCCGGACCAAGGCCGGATCAAGCACCTATATCTTGGCTGGTCTAATCCTTGTCCTGGTTTTCGCTATCTTCTGGGTTATCAAAGTAGCCACGGGACTGGAAGAAGCGGGCAAGGGGATATTCCTTCTGCCCTTGGTAGGCACGGAGAGCTATTCTTTTGGCATGTTCTCTTTGGGACACATCTCCGAGTTTGTCAACCAGCTGCTTCTGCTCTCCCCCCTGGGAATCTCTCTTGTGATCTTTTTCATCTTCTTCAAGATCATATCCAAGGATTTTGAGGACAGGCTGGTCAACTTTCTGATTATTGCTGCGGGCTTTGGCTTGATCTATCTTTTCGCTTTCAATTTCACCCTGGGGAGCGCTGACTGGGATTTGAGGTCATCTCCTGCTCCCTTCATCGGTCTTTTGGGAGTTATTCTCTTTGTGAGGTGGGGAGAGCAACCGTTCAAAACTTTGTCAAGAAAAACGAATAGTTCCGAGGGAGAGAAGCGGGAGCCGAAAGAATCGGCCGGAGCTGGCTCCTCTGCGAGACAAAGGTTTCAGACCTGGGGCATGATCTTTGTCTGGCTTGGTCTTTTCCACACCGTTCCCTGGATATTGACCAATGCCTCACATTCAAGATCCGTAGCCCGGTACGTGTTGATCCAGGAGCAAGATCCGCATCCGGTTGATGAGACTGAGTATAATCTTTACAAGATCGCGCGGATATTAAGATTGGCGGAGGTACCGGAGGAGGTGGAAAAGCTGTACTTGAGAGCCATTGAAAGGAACCCGTTCGATACTCTAAGCTACTTTAACTTGGCAGCCTTTTATCACAAGAACGAATTTTTGGAAAAAGCCATCGCTACGTTAGATACCCTGCTCAAAGTGGACCCCCTGTATCCGAAAGCGAACTGGATGATGGGCAATGTCTACGTAAAGAAAAAGGAATACGATAAGGCTCTACCCTATCTGGAGCGGGTTGCTCCGGTTTTAGCGGACAATCCCGATTTTCTCTACGACCTGGGAGTGTCATATTATTCCACCGGTCAAATAGATAAGGCTCTCCTCCGCAGCCGTCAGATTCTAGAACTCACACCTGACTACGCCGATGCCTACCACATTCTCGGTTTCTGCTACGTGAAGTTAGAGGAATTCGAAAAAGCCAAACAGGCTTGGCAACAACTTCTTATCCTGAATCCCACCGATTCAATCGCTGTCTATAACCTGAAGGAGTTGGAGAAGCATCTGGGCGAATCCCGCCCTCCGTGAAATGGAGGAAGGCAAGGGCTAAGGTAGATGTTTTGAGACGGGATGAATTCTCGCCCGTATGCTCAGGATATCACTTCTCCTTGCGGTGGCGGTTTTCTTCCCCGCTGACACCTTTCCCCTTGCCCTTCTTTTTGCTCCACCACTCCAATCTCTTCTTGATTTCCTTTTCAAAGCCGAAG
>CAYGCR010000138.1:0-3780 GCA_964348415.1 uncultured Ignavibacteria bacterium
CCAACCCGCTGTTCAGAAAAGTGCTGGTTATTTTCCAGTTTTCGCTGTCTGTTTTTCTCATCATCGCAACGCTCATCATTTCCCGCCAGCTTTCCTACATAAGAAACATCGATCTGGGTTTTAACCGGGAGCACATCATCCATTTGAGCATCCACGGCGAACTTCACGGCAAATACGGAGCCATCCGCGAACGGTTCCTGCAAAACCCCGATGTCCTCCACGTCACAGCCTCCATGACTCTTCCCAACGACATCCAGAGCAGCCCCGGAACCCCGGAGTGGGAAGGGAAACCGCCTGATGCAAAAATGGATATCAAGGCTGATTTTGTGGATTACGATTATATCGAGACTTTCGAAGTCCCCCTGGTTGAAGGCCGGAGCTTTTCGCGGGAATATTCGACCGACCCTGATACCGCCTTTATCGTCAATGAGGAAGCCGTCAGACGGATGGGGCTTGAGAAACCCGTGGTGGGAAAGAGGTTCGGATTCTGGGGTATCGACGGCCAGATCATCGGCGTCATGAAGGATGCTCATTTCCAGAGCCTCCGTCAAAAGATCGATCCGCTTGTCTTTACGATGTTTCCCGATTGGCTGAGGCGTATGTATGTGAAGTTCCGCTCCGACAACGTATCTATGACTCTGGCTTCTCTGGAAAAGTCCTGGAAAGAGATGAACCTGGGCTATCCCTTCGAGTACCGGTTTCTGGATGAAGACTTCCACGATCTGTACAAAAGCGAAGCGAGACTGGAGAAAATCTTCAAGTCCTTTGCGGTCCTGGCCGTTTTTGTCGCCTGTCTGGGGCTTTTCGGCCTAGCCTCCTTCATCGCCGAACAGAAGACCAAGGAGATCGGGATCCGGAAGGTCCTGGGCTCATCCACAACCGGCATCGTGACGCTCCTCAACAAGGATTTCCTCAAGTGGATCGCCGTCGCTAACCTCATTGCCTGGCCCATCGCCTATTTTGCCATGCATGCCTGGATCCGAAAGTTCGCCTACCGGGCCGATATCGAGATCTGGGCTTTCCTTCTCTCCGCGGCGATCGGCCTGGGAGTGGCTATGCTCACAGTCAGCCTACAGACCCTGAGGGCGGCCAGAGCCAATCCGGCCGACAGCCTGAAGCATGAGTGAGTGGGAGTCTGTAAGTCTTATAAATCCATAATCCCCATATTAAATACAAGAATCACTTAACAAAATCACCTTAAGATAAGACAGAAGTATGATCTTTTAAAGACAAGACTCTTGTCTTATCTCTAATACTCAAAGGCTCATCTGAAAACGTTGATTCACTCGAATCAATATCCCCCGTATTCATAGGTGAGAAAGAACACCTAAGATTTCGCTGCTCTGTCATCCAGTCGAAGATCCCGGGGCCATCCGGTTGACTTGGCGGCCGAGGTGGGTTATCGTTTAGACATCATCAAAGGATAAGCAAAGGAGGAAGCCATGAGTCGCCAGAAAATTACCCGCCGGGACGCACTCGGCATGATCGCCAAAACGGGCGTGACGCTCGGAGCGGGGACCTGCTTTTTTCTGAGTCTGAAGACCTCGCCTCTGGAAGCCGCTCCGTGGGATTCGCCGCAAGAGAAACTGGCAGGTCAGAAGAGGCGTCTCCCTAAAAAAATCAAGTCCGTCGCCGAGAAGGTCGTCATCAGCGGTTCCGGTTCGACGCTCATTGTCCGGATCTCGGGACCGGCAGGCCGCCATTGCGGCGTTGCCTACGCGACAGTCGACTCTAAAAAGCACTACAAAGCCGCCCCGAGAGGCCGCGGTGTCATCGGCAAGAACGGCCTCTGTACGATCCGAGTGGATGTGAAGAGCCTGCCAAGTCAGAAGGTTTATCTTCGTGTCGTGACGGGCAGCAAAAGCGATTTTACCGCCGATATCAAAGGCACCAAGCCCTTCGAAGTCCACATCTCCAAGGGAACAGTCACGCGATTCGGGGGCACCACCGGACGAGCGCTCGAAGATACCCTAGCCGTAGCCACCACTGCTTCCGTTGGATATCAAAGCAAAAAACGCTGATCGACTCTAATCGCGAAGGTTAAAAGGAAAGTGTCAGCTTGACAATGAACTCGACAGACAAGAGGCGCGGCCTGAAACGCGAGCTCGACTTCCGGTCGCGTCGCGTCCGCTACTCCGGTAACGGTCTTCGTTCTGTCCCGCTCGAGAGAACAGTGGCCAATATCGAAAAGTATCTTCTTGCCGGGGATGTGGAGGCCCAATTCATGATGGTCCGCAGGGCCGCTGACGAAACGATCCGGGCCGTCCTGGAATACCTTTCCCCGCTGGACGAGACGGAGAACAAGAGATACTTCGGAAAGGGGGCGAGCGAAGGGCAGGCCCTGGCCAGCGCATGTATGGAGTTTATCGAGAGGGCGTCGGCTTTAATGCAGCCTGAAGATGACCTGCTCGAGGCAGGTTACACGGAGATCGCCTCCGACGCCTGTGATCCCTGCCTTTTCTCCCTTTCTCCGGAAGCAGCTTTCTTTCCTGCCAAGAAGATCGACTGGGTCTGGGGATACTCCCTGACCCGGTCGCAGCCGGTGCTTGTCCCGGCCAACCTCGTCTTCTTTCCCTACGAGACGGGCCATAAAGAAAAGACCATCAGTTGGACAGACTCCAACGGATTGGCTTCCGGCAATAACCTCGAGGAAGCGGTCCTCCACGGGATACTGGAAGTCGTGGAGCGCGATGCTGTTGTGATCAGCGAGAATAACCGCCTGCCCCAGGCGGAGATCACGACTGAAGGATTTCCGGTTGAAGTTCTCCGCCTGCTGGAATGCCTTGAGGCCAAGGGGTATGCTTTCTCGTTCAGAGCCGTTCCAACGGACATTCCGATTCCGGCCTTCGCGGCTTTTCTTCAAAAAAAGAAGGAACCAGAGAAATGTTGTGTTGCCTTTGGCTGTCATCTGGACCCATCCCTGGCTGTTTCGCGGGCCCTGACAGAAGCGATTCAGCTCTTTCCGCCCAGCGTCAACCAGGAGGAATGGTACCGGGCCGGCTCGGCCGGGCGTTACATCGACCCGCCCTCGTACAAGATCCCATTCGACGAGCTGAAAAATTTGGCCTCATCCGACCTTAAGGACAATATCGAAATGTGTGTGGAATTGCTGAAAGGCATCGGCTCAGAAGTCATCGTCGTCGACCTGAGCCTTCCGGACATCCCCTTCCCCGCGGTCCGGGTGCTGGCCACCAGCCTCCAGCCGTTTCCTCATGAGGGCGACATGAGACTTTCCCCGCGATTCTTCGAAGTTCCGGTAAAGCTCGGGCTGCGCGAAGAGCCCCTCGACCCCGCCGCTGTCAAGATCTGGCCGCTCTGCGGCTACCGGTAGGGACCTGCAATAATTGATTCCTCTCTGTCAAGTTATAAGGGAGGCCCGGGCTCAGACCAAAAGAGAGGCAGAGAGAACCGGCAAATACATGATTCGGCCTATTCTGAGTTTGAAGCGGTATTTCTTCGAGGAGACAGGGGGCAAGGTTCGCTATCAGTATTCAAGGCACGGCTCCTATCCGTTCTGTATTTGATATTCATATTTCAGGATATTCAATGGGATTTGCGAGCCGAGAATATTTGCTGAGCCTGAATTGTTGCCAATAACTCCCAGAGGGAGGAGAATGTGTTTCCAGTCCCCGGTTAAAGCTCAGTAAATGCCGGCTTTTTTCAATATCTGGATGATGCCGGGCTTTTTCATTAGGGCTTCGATATCCTTGACTGTCCGGGGAATACCGGCAGTCAGATTCTCGCAGCCATCCTCGGTAATCAAGATGGTGTCTTCGACCC
>CAYGCR010000139.1:0-3739 GCA_964348415.1 uncultured Ignavibacteria bacterium
CCAGTGTGGCCGTACACCCTCTCAGGCCGGCTATCCATCGTAGCCTTGGTGAGCTTTTATCTCGCCAACAAGCTAATGGACCGCGGGCCCATCTCAAAGCGGTAGCTTATGAATATAGGCAACCTTTGGTCGCCGGAAGATGCCCTCCGGCAACGTTATTCGGTATTAGACCCCCTTTCGAGGGCTTATCCCCAGCTTCGAGGCAGGTTACCCACGTGTTACGCACCCGTTCGCCACTTTACTCGCCCCGCCGAAGCAGGACTTTCTCGTACGACTTGCATGTATGAAGCACGCCGCCAGCGTTCGTTCTGAGCCAGGATCAAACTCTCCGAAAAAAACTATTTTTCAGATTCAATTCATCGCAAGGATTTAGACTCTTCTTTTGGAATCGATCCTTCTGGCTTCGCTTGCACACGCTATTTAGTTTTCAGAGATCGGATCTTTCTTTTTCAAGAAAGATACGGGACAAAAAAATCTGCCGACAAATACCGCTTTCGGCAGATTTGGAATTTAATCCGCTTCCCGGTACTTGTCAAGTAAATTTTTTACAAAAACTCTCTTTCAAAGTGAGCTCGCTTGCCGAGTTAAACCGAGCCGTGCTTATCCATCTTCTCTATCGGCAATTTTATGATAATATCTTAACCTCAGCTTGTCAAGTACTTTTTAGAGAATTTTCTTTTTCTCAAACTGCTATTACTGAATGTGTCCCACCTTTGTTTGAGCAGTTGAGGAATTTTTGTCTTTTTCCCGATCCCGTAATGAGACCGCCGGACACTCCCATATTCTATACGTCCTTAAGTTCTGGGAGTTTAACGCTTTGTTGGTTCATAGCAGAAGGGCAGACAAGATAATTCCGGACTTAAAAAGTTCTAATTGTCCTGTTTAAAAAGGCCCGCCGGGTCAGATGACCTGGCGGGTACTGAGAAGATTCCCGGGAGCCGCAGTCCCGTCCTACTGGGGCCAGCAGTTCTCGTGGGGACAATGGGCGCATCCCGGAACGGGAGCCGGACCGCTCCGGAAAAGATAACCGATAAGGTACACTATGTCGCCGGAGTTGATTGTGCAGTCACCGTTACAGTCCGCAGCTTCGCACACGCACGGCAGAACTCCGTTTCGGAAAAGGTAGTTGATCAGAAAGACCACGTCTGCGCCTGTGACCAAGCTGTCTCCACTGGCGTCTCCCGGCAGACTCCACCAAGTTAATAATTCTCCTTCTTGATAGGAAAAGGCCACCGGTGTGCCCTCTAGGTCAAATACCTGTCCGTCCAACTGAATATATGTGTTGCGGTCAGCCGTCGAATCCGGAATACAGCAGGCAGCAACACAGATCCGAAAAAGAATTCCCCAGCTAGAGCTTTTGTCGATATAAATGCTATCACTGCCACTCCACCAGGTGTGAACGTACGCACAGTCTTCGTCAAGACACTCACAGCCTTGAGACATCTCTCCGTTGCTTACCAAACAGCCTCCGGTATCGTCTTGACAAAATCTGGCCAGATCCGCATCGACTATTCCCAGGTAGAGATCATACCCCAAGACCTCCACGTCAGGATTTTTCATCAACACGGCCACCCAGGTTTGCGAGCCCGGATAAACTGTGGTGTACTGGACAGCTATCTGGAGAGTCGTGTCAGATTGACTTGTTCCAGAGAAGTTGTACGGTTGTGCGATTGGCGCACCAGTAACCATGAGCGGCAAAATAACGCTCATCATCAAAGGGATGATGATTTTGCTTTTCATCTTCGCACCTCCTTCTAATTCCGAGGTCCTGCCAGGAAGGACAACGGAAATCTGAAGATCATGCTTTACGAAGGTGTCTTTTGGAATTCCTTGGAATGAAGGGATTCTTCTAAAGTTCCGACTAAATGAAGCCGGTCTCTGAGAAAATGATTGGGCCTCTACGAGGATTCACAACGCCGCATAGGCGACTCGCCTTTGCTTCTGTCCTTCCCCCTTTTGGGCTGCCAAACCTGTTTTCTAAATAAATAATAACCTCCCGACTACCTCCTGTCAAGTATTTTTTGTGAAATTCTCTAAGAGTCTCGTCCGCAACTAGCGGCCCTCGCATCTCTCCCCTATACTGAAAGCCGCGGGATGCACCAAATCCCTCCGCACACTCAGTCATAATGGTGCGTTCAGAGTGTACCTCACCACGGATTCGATGAAGATGGCCAAGGATGTGGTTTTCGTTGGAAGACCGGGGAAAAAACAAGCAGGGATCGGATGAATCCGACCCCTGCTATTCCTATCGCGCTGCCAGGCATTCTCACCTGGTCAGAGTCTAAGTTCTTCTCTTTGAGCCACCACTGCGGTTAACTCGAAGGCTACCTACTTCCGGGTGGCGGACCATTTCTGTACAGGTAATTGATCAGATAAACGATATCGCCGGGACCGACCTGGCCGTCCGAATTAACGTCTCCGCAAGCAGTCATGGGCGCGCAGGCGGGCGGAGGGCCGCTTCGGTACAGGTAATTGATCAGGTAGACAATGTCGCCTGGGCCTACTTCACCGTCCCCGTTGCAATCACCGCAGATCGCACTGGATTCGTAGGCGGTAATCCGGATGTCATCGATGTTCCATCCGCAGTAGGTCCCGCCTGCATCAGTCGGTCCCATGGTCCAGCGCAGATACACTGTGGGCTGGTCATCGGCGATGTCCCGAATGTCTATATCCATCTCCACCCAGGAATTATCGGCTATCTCCTCGGTGTTCTCCCAGACAGTTGTCCAGTTGGATCCATCTACTGATACTCGCACGTAAGCGTGATCGAATACCGGCGACTCAACCCCCAGCCACCGCCAGAACTTAAGGTGCACTTTATAGAGCCCTGAGCAGTCGATAGGAAGACTGGTCAGATGCACTTCCGGCATGTAGTTTTGATAATCGCCGTACAGGTTGTATCCGTACACGTTTAACCCGGTATAGCCGCTGGTCGGATCAGGTGAACCGTGCGAGCCACCCTGACCGGTCGGCTGACCAAAAGCCCAGGACCAGGTGGTGGTCCAGCCGGGATCGGTGTCGAGGGTCCACTCGTACCGAACCGCGGGCTCTCCTACAGCCAGCTCCACCTGCCGTGTGGTATCGCCGGCGTGATCGGTGAGATTGGTGAAGTAAACCGCGGCGTGGTGTTCACCCTCACTCAGCGCCTCAGCATTGCTGTTGATCTCCACGGTAACCTGGGCCGTGCCAAGCGCCGGAAGCAGGCCGGAGACATCGCCAGAGAGGGTTACCCAGTTGGCTGTGTGCGTCACCTCATACTCGATGGGGAGGGCGTTTCTGTTCTCCAATTCGTAGGTTTGGCTGGGAGGCGAAAACGGGCCGCCCACGGGTCCCTGAGACTCCAGATTACCTGAAGGCCTAACTCGCAGACCCCTCACCGCGCTCAATCCCTTTATACAGAAATTGGCTGTGCCGGTCCAGGGCGGATCCTCGAAGTCCTGAAGATCAATCCAGTTTGCGCCTTCCTTGTAGTAGCTCTCGCCGGGCCGAGCGGAAGATTCAACGATGGTTCGGTACCGTGCACCCAGCAGAATCGGCACGTCTGAAGTCCGGTCGTAAGGATGACCCCCGCCCGACAGGTACACATATATGTAGAAGTCGTCGCCCCCGCTGAGGTTTATTGGCGTGTCCAGATCAATGGTATGGAAACCGTGATTCTCGATGAAGCCGGACTTGGTGGAAAGCTCGTCCAGAAGCTGACCGCCTTCGAAACGATCGTAGATTTTCACCGTGTAGCTCA
>CAYGCR010000140.1:0-3449 GCA_964348415.1 uncultured Ignavibacteria bacterium
TTCAAAATAGGAGAGGACAAAGCCTACTGCAAGGACCGGTAGAAAATTGACTCCACGGACAACCGTGAACGCAAAGGTCTTGCCGGTAGCTTCTATCTGACCAAAAACCAGGTATTAATTCAATACAAACGCACAATATCCCTCTTCCCCTAATCGATCTCCTTATAGAGATTCATAATCAGCAAGGGTGATAAACCAATCCCGGCAAGACAACAACTTCAAGGCTTCCTGAGATTTACCGTGAATAAAGCAGGAAAAAGGAAATTAGCGAAGACCGATTGCCTGAGTTGGATCTCCGTATCCAGACCGAGGAGAATTCGACGGTCGGCAGCATGAATTTACCATCAACCCTGTCGTCAGGTGCCTTTTCTGGCTTTTAGAGAGTGCCTTGGCGCATTGGGAAAATAGAGACCCGGGTGGAAGCAGGGAGCCCCCGAGCCGACGCGCCGAGGGTCATTTTTGATAAAGCTTCCGATCGAAATCGTGGATGAAGCTTAATGACCGGGGACATTTGCTTTCATTCAAAACAGGGCGTAAATAAAAGGAGCCAGGGCACTACTCTCTGTAAAAATGATCAATGCTCCCATGAGCAGCATAATAAGCACAATAGGCCCGAGCCAGTACTTTTTTCTGACCCTCAAATACTTCCAAAATTCAGCGGCGATTGAGAGCTTACTCATCCTAGTCTCCTTTCCTTAGAACATCCTTTCATATCTCTCCCTGCCAAATCCTGTATGCTCCTTTTTTATCCAATACGATTCTGCATTCTGATCGAACTTCAATCGAAGCGGATCTCGGCCCAAAGCCCTCATCACTAGTCCCACAGGGGTAAAAACGAGATAATAAATCAGGGCCAAAATCAGATGGGTCATGAAAAAACCAATCAAGAGAGCCGCTCTCATCCAGCCTCGCTGGATCGGCCTCAGGAGACCTGGCCTTATCAACCCCGCCAGGAGGATCATCACTCCAATGCACCAAAAGAGAAACCCCAGATCCCCTTTTCGCCACAGGAAAAGTCCACCGAGAATTCCCAGGGCACAAAATAGGGTAATAGCGAACTTCCTCAAGTCCTTTACACTACTTTCCTTGCCTTGCATCTTTCTCTCCAAACATATATCTCAGTCCAGTTCAAATTCTTTTCTCCAATCGATATCACTCATCAATGGTGGCTGTTCTTTTTTGTCAAGGACGAAATTCTCCATCACCAGGTAATCCATCTCGGTCCGCATAAAGCAGATATATGCATCCTTGGGTGAACAAACGATGGGCTCCCCTCGAACGTTGAATGAAGTGTTGACAATCACGGGGCACCCTGTGAGTTCATAGAAAGCCCTGATCATCTTATGATAGAGGGAATTGGTATCCTCGTGGACCGTCTGCAACCTCGCTGAGTAGTCAACATGCGTGATCGCCGGGACTTCGGACCGAACGACATTGAGCTTATCGATGCCCCAGAGCTTGTTCTCCGATTCGGTCATTTCTCTTCTTTTCTCAGGCCTTACATAGGCGACGAGAAGCATGTACGGACTTGGACGATCGATCTCAAAGTAATCGGACGCATACTCCCCAAGCGTCGAAGGCGCAAAGGGACGGAAACTCTCACGGAATTTGATCTTCAAATTCATAACGGACTGCATCTTTGGAGATCGGGCATCTCCGATGATGCTTCGAGCGCCTAGTGCCCTGGGGCCAAATTCCATTCGACCTTGAAACCACCCCACCACCTTCTCCTCCGCAATCAGGTCAGCAACCGTCTAAGGTATCTCCTCATGGGGAAGCTCCTTGTACGGAAGGTTCTTGCTCTCCAGAAATCCCCTAACCTCATCAGAGGAGTATGAAGGGCCGAGGAAGGAGCCCTTTTGAAAATCCTGCTCCCCGTTCGTGGTTCTTTTGTTTTCGAGGTACTGGTACCATGTGAATAGGGCACACCCCAGGGCACCCCCTGCGTCACCTGCAGCGGGCTGAATCCAAATATCTTCAAAAGGACCCTCCCTCAGAATCCGTCCATTCCCCACACAGTTCAGGGCAACACCGCCGGCAAGACACAGTTTCTTCTCTCCAGTAATACGATGGATGTGGCGGACCGTCCGAAGCATAACCTCTTCCGTGACCACCTGGAGAGATCTGGCAAGATCCATCTCCTTTTGCGTGAGTTTGGACTCGGGTTTCCGGGGTGGGCCGTCAAACAGTTTATCGAACTTTCCGTTGGTCATTGTGAGACCCACACAATAATCAAAATAGTCCATATTAAGTCTGTATGAACCGTCGTCTCTGAGATCCATCAGTTCGTTCAGGATAGGGTTAACATACTTGGGCTCGCCATAGGGAGCTAGGCCCATCACCTTGTACTCTCCGGAGTTTACCTTGAATCCGGTGTAGTACGTAAAAGCAGAGTAGAGCAGCCCCAGAGAATGGGGGAAATGGATCTCAGAATCGATTTCCAGTGTGTTGTCATGTCCCACACCGAAACTGGTCGTCGTCCATTCTCCCACTCCATCCATGGTCAGAAAAGCTGCCTGCTGAAAGGGCGATGGGAAAAAAGCGCTTGCAGCATGAGATTCGTGGTGTTCTGGATAAATGATCTTACCTTCATAGCCCGTTTCTTTCTTGATCAAATCCGGTATCCAGAGTTTTTCTTTGACCCAAACGGGCATGGATTTCCAGAAGGACTTGATTCCAATTGGGGCAAAGGAGAGATAGGTTTCCAGCAACCTTTCGAATTTGATGAAAGGTTTGTCATAAAAAGCCACGTAATCCAGGTCGCAACCTTGAATGCTCGCAGAGTCCAGACAATACCGGATGGCGTGAGCCGGGAATCCAAAATCATGCTTTTTCCGGGTAAATCGTTCCTCCTGCGCCCCTGATATAATTTCTCCATCCTTGACAAGGCACCCTGCACTATCATGATAGAATGCTGATATACCAAGGATATACATGGCTATTAGCCTCCACTATCCTTCGGGTGGTTCCTTACTTTTTTCAAACCTCTTGGTTCGCTCGAACGCGTCCCCGCAGTATTCCTGGCATGGCTTCACTTGCACGGTGGACCCTCGAGTCAGCAATTTGTGATAAACCCGGCAAACGAAAGAAACCAGCGCCACGACTGCCCGAAAGGCCATCTGCCTGAATCGGTCCCGCAGCAAACTTTCCACCACCCACGCTATCAGAAGCGCAATCCCTGCCGTCCGCAAGAGGTAGGCTGCCATCCCCAGCACCCCGGTTGATATGGCATAGCCGACCTTCTCGCTCTTTCAATTTAGTATAACGAACATCACCGTCGCCAGGGCGAAGGGGAGCTCAGTGTAGAGCATGTCCGAAAAGATGTATGTGTACAGGGAGAAGGCGCCCACACACGCCGCCAGCAGCGCAGACCCTCGCGAGAGGTAAGGGCGAACCAGCGAGTATGCGGCGACGGTGAACCCAGCAAAGAGAAAGAAATAAAAAAACCT
>CAYGCR010000141.1:0-3446 GCA_964348415.1 uncultured Ignavibacteria bacterium
CATGTCAGCAATGGCCGGAGGCGAGTCTATGGGGTTTGACCCGGTAGAGGTGGACCATTCCACACCTCCGGTGACACCATTGAAGCAGTACACCCGACAAGGAGAAGACGCCGCGACTATGACCTCAAGGGTGTCATCTGAGTCCACGTCCGCGATGGCCGGAGAGGCGTCATTGCAGCCGCCGGTATTGTAGCTCCAGAGCAGGGTGCCGCTATCGGCATTCAAGGCGTAGATGTGTTCGTCATTGAAATATGTTCCAAAGACAATCTCCAGCTTGCCATCTTTGTCGATGTCATCGACTGCGGCTGATCCAAAAGAAGGTGCGTCCAGATCATACCACCAAAGTATCTGGGGGGCGACATCCACCTGGGCGCAAACAACTGGTACTTGGCCATGATGGAAGGAAAAGGCGGCAAGGATGGCGCAGAAGACGAGAATGCTGGATCGCATGAGACCTCCTGGTCGAGATGGGCAAAACCAAGGTGTTTCGTCTCAGATGCTCTCTGGTGAAGTATCAACCCTACTTTTAAGATAATCGGCTTTTCAGGACAAACAAGAGGAATCTAGCGGAGAGGGACGGGTTTGCAGAACAGAAACGGCGGTTCGACTCTGCTCACCACGCGCCGAACCTCCGGAGTGGAGATTCGGCCGGGTCCTTTGTGAAAGAACATTCTTGTAGTTAGCAGTCAGGTGGATCCCCACCTCTGTAAAGATAATTCAGTAAATAGACCACATCACCGGGTGCAACTGAACCGTCGCAGTTGCAGTCTCCAGCTTGCAGAGGGACAGGAGCAGGACCGCCCCTGAAAAGGTAGTTTACCAGGTACACAATGTCTGCAGGACCTATGGCACCGTCGCAGTTGGCATCCCCGGGAGCGCAATCTGGGATCTCCACCTCCTGTTCATGCGGGATGTGGTTATGCTTGGTGACTGTCACGTACATGATTCCCTGGGTAAACGGCCGTGGATCAAAGTTCACTTCCCCAGTTGAGTCGGTGTATCCGCTAAGGTACACTTCATCTCTTTTCCATAAGCATACCAATGCATCACTCACCGGAGATTGGGTGGTCGCATCCTTAACCTGCACCGGGAAGGGCAAGGATGTTCTGGGAAACGTGGTGGGACAGGTCACGTCGAAGCTGTCCGGTTCAGCAGTCCAGATTGGCATCTCCGGTTCACCCAGAAGGTTGAAAGTCCATTCACAGTGTCTTTTTGCGTCCATGTCAGGGCTGGACGTGCCAAAATGATGTTTGGCGTCCACCAGTGTTTCGCCCAGATTGTACTTGTTACGCTGGAACAGGCCAACCCACCATTCTTTGTCCAGTGCGCCAGATAGGGAATAGGGATTGCCACCATAGGAATATCCGGACCGCGTGTTTCCGGTGAAAGCCACACCGGCCCGCTCAGCATTATGTATGACGAAAGTCTCGGCAATGCAGTCATCGTAGTCCATATGATTGGGATGGCATCCTAAAGAGACTATTACTGACGCTCGGCCGTAATTGCTCAACAGGTTCACCTCCGACTGATACAGACCCCAATCGTGCCAATAGTAACCTAGTCCCAGAACATCGAAGTCGGCATGATCCGAGTGATTTACCAGGTGTTGCCCGGAATTAAGAGCATTGACCGTCGCGGCCTGATGATCCCCGGCGTGACTATCATAAACTTTGGTCACATTGAAGCGCGGTGGAATTAGTGTGTCAATGGATTCCTTCAGCCATTCCATATGGGTGGCCAGGTTGAGGTCCATTCCTATCAACAGGATGTCCAGCGGGTAATTCGTCCTGGGAGGATCCCTCTCGTATTTGAGAACTTTGCTTACAAAGGTATTGACCTCGGTTGTGTCTTCGACGGTAACCCTGCCTACGAAGACCTCATGAATCCAGTCGTCGTCGTAATCAGAATAGTACTGGTCGCTGGATGCAGTATCTGAATAGTAGTATCTGTATGCCAGCGGGACTGTTTGATCCTCGCCGCCGAGGAGAAAGTAGACCGCGCCCCAAGTCGAACTGGCGTCAACAATGAAGCTTCGCACTTTCTGGGAATCGGCCCCAGTATAGTGGCTGTAAATCCAATCGGTGGTGACCACCGTGTCCTTAACCCCTTTCTGAGTATGCCAGTCGACCAGAGGCTGGAAATAAGGGGTAAAAGTTGAAGAGGTAATGATCACGTGGTCAAAGGGGCCATTCGGCGTCAACTTTGAGGAACTCAACTGGGGTGATGTTCTCAAGTCGACCTCGTGCCTGTTTTGCACCAGTTCTTTGACGGTCTCTTCGTAAATCCTGGCGCACCTGTCCGACATATGCGCCGGCAGATAATCCCCACATTCGTATCCCCCCACTCCTTCGATGCACAGGGTGATGGAGGTGCACAGTCTCAGCCTGCCTTCTGCAGGGACGTACTGGAGAGGATAAACCTGTACCGCGGCGATGCCCTGCCCGGCCAAATCGGCTTGATGGCCCAGCCTGGCTGGTTGGGGTGGATAAGGTTCGCTCGAAGAATAGGTTGCGGGTTGCGGATTGATGAATCCTCGATCTTCTCCTGCTATTCCGGTTCTTATAGGCGGCTGAGAAGGGAAAACGCGGAAGTCGCCCGGAATTTCCTCGAACCTCGACTCCAAAACCCGTAGCCTCTCGGCTTTCATCCCGTGGGGAAGCGCTATGTTTATTTCCTTGCATGGCAACATCGGCTTTCCCAGATCGGCAAGCCATCCCGCGCGGTTTAGTCCCACTATGTCATATCCGTTCGCTTTCTGGAACCACAGCTCCGCAACGGAAAATTCAGAGGTGTGGCATACATCATACCCGTGCTGGGCAAGCACAGACTGGCAGTACAGCAACCAGAACGCCGTTACCAGAAATTTCCAGAAGAGCCTTCTTTTGAACATTTTCACTGTCCTCCTGAATCCAGGCAAAGGAAGCTGTGCCTGAAATCGGTTTACCGAGAAATTCGGTCGGGTTCGTGACAAACAAACGTTCTTCTGGCTAACAACCAGGCGGATCCCCACTTCTGTAGAGATAGTTCAGCAAATACACTACATCACCCGAGCCGACCAGACCGTCGCAATTGCAATCTCCGGCTTGCAGCGGGACAGGCTCAGGGCCGTTTCTGAACAGATAGTTGATGAGATAAACCACGTCACCGGGGCCGACCGTTCCGTCGCGGTTGCAGTCTCCCCGTATGAACTCCGGATTATAGGGGACGATTTCGACGTCGTCCACATACCAGCCCTCGAATTGGGCCCCGTCGTAGTCACTGAAAAACGAAAACCTGATTTGGACCGTATCGCCGCCAAACTCCGATAAGTCGTAGGTTTTCTCTACCCAATCGCCGCTTTGGCCGGTCATCATGCCTAATTCTCTCCATCCATCTTCCGCATTTATCTCGCAGAAGGCATAGTCCCATCCCGATTCGATATAATACCAGGTCCGGAAGTTGAGCAC
>CAYGCR010000142.1:0-3416 GCA_964348415.1 uncultured Ignavibacteria bacterium
GGACTTAGGAAAATCGCAGACATCGGATCTGGAGTCCGTCGCTCTATCCTTGAGCTACAGGCGGACTATATTAATCTTAAATGGTTTTCAAAAACATTCTGATCTTGTAATCACATCTATTCTTTTCTTTTCACAGTTCGATCTTCATAAGCCGGTCGAGAGGGCTTAACTAACGGCTGTTCCTTGATCATCCTGAGGACCTCGTCGACTGCGCGCTGAAGCTGAGGGTCAGTCCCTTCAGCTAGGAGTGCCGGGTCTTCTTTGACCTCGATATCAGGATCAACGCCATGGCCTTCCTTGAACCACTTTCCGTCAGGATCATACATGCGGAAGGTGGGCACAGTCACAACACCGCCATCAATAAGTCCTGGTGCGCCGGACATGCCGATGAGTCCACCCCAAGTGCGCGTCCCGATGAGTGGACCGAGTCCAGCTTTACGGAAGTAATCAGGAAAAGCATCTCCGCCTGAACCGCTCCATCCGTTGATCAGCATCGCTTTTGGGCCGAAGTGAGCCACGGGCGGCCACTGCCAGTCTTTTCCGTCGCGTACTGCCCAGAAGGCCAGAGCAGGTCTTTTGAGAAGCTCGATGAACCTGTCAGGGATCTGGCCGCCGCTGTTAAAGCGTTCATCAACGATCAGCCCTTCTTTGTGGAACTGGGATGCAAACTGGCGAACGAGCTCGCTTTGTCCGCTGAGGCTCGTGTTCGGAACATATATGTATCCTATACGTCCGCCCGAGCGTTCTTCGACAACCTTTCGATTTTGCTCGATCCAGGCTAAGTTCCTAAGACGTGTTTCGCTCCTCAGAGTTTCGACAATGACCTTTCGGGCTCCTTCTGTAGATGGTTTATTGTTGACCGTGAGTTCGATTGTTTTTTCCGCCAGTCCATGGAAGGCGGCCCAAGGACTTTTTGAGACATCCAGAGGCACTCCGTTTACAGCCAGGATATAATCCCCAACATTAACCTCCACACCCGGCCTGTCAAGGGGAGACCTTACCTCACTGTCCCACGGCGCTCCATGAATTATCTTGGCGATTCGGTAGGCACCGCTGTCGATTTCCCAGTCGATCCCAAGGTAACCAATTCCGACCTGGGTAGCTCTTTCCGTGTCGCCGCCGCCGCGGTAAGTATGAGAGGCATTCAGTTCAGCGATCAGTTCGCCGATAACATAGTTCACGTCCCAACGGGTCACAGCATCATCGAGCAGCTCCCCGTACTGCTTCCGCATGGCTTCCCAGTCAACGCCGTGCATGTTCGCATCGTAGAAGAAATCCCTGGACAGCCTCCAGGCATCTGTGAAAATCTGACGCCATTCTGCCCTAGGATCGACCATCATCTCGAGTTCACCTGTCCGCAGTTTCTTTTCCATTTTCTGTTTGGGCTTCACGTCTACGATGGCAGCACTCTGCCTCTTCCAAACAAGTACTTTTTTCCGGTCGGCAGAAAGGCGGTATCCATCCACATCATCAAGAATGGTCTTTTCCTCGCGCTCCTTGAGATCGTAATAGACGAGGGGAATTGCCTCTCCACCCGAACCAGTTCGCGGATACCTTTGATACAGGATCTTTCCTTCCACCGCCTGAAGGTTGTTGTAGTTTCCGGGTTTCGGGGGGAGGACAACCAGCCGGTTCTCGAAATCTTTGATCGTGATCTCGACTGGCTTAGCCTCTTCCTTTTCTGGTTTTTTCTCTTTATCCTCATCTTCCTTTTCTTTCTTATTTTCTTCCTTCTCTTTCTCTTCCTCTTTTTTCAATTCCTCTTCGTCGTTTCGTGGTGCCAGTGGGGTTGGGATATCGGATTTTAGAGAGACGGCCACGATGTTGGTCGCGTTGGGATACAGGAAGGAATTATCCACATCGCCGTAAATTGGTCTAAACGTCCTGTTGGAGAAAAAATATAGATGCTTGCCTTCAGGATCAAAGACTGGCTGAAAGTCGTTGTAATAGCCGGAGGTGACCTGGTATCGTTTGTTCTCCTTAGTATCATACAGGTAGATGTTATTGTTTCGATTTGCCTCTCCGCGATAGTAAGCTAGCCAACGGCTGTCAGGCGACCATCCGGGTTTGAAGTTCCGGAGCGACCCCTCGTACTTCCACAGACCCTGATCAACTTTAACCGTTTTTTGCGTCTTCATATCATAAATAGATATGGTCATGGTCTTGTCGATGAAAGTGATCTTTTGACTGTCAGGAGACCAGTAGACCTGATATCTGAAGCCTGGTCCGTATGAGGTCAGTTTTCGCTCATCGGAGCCGTCTTTGGCACTGCAGATCGTGAGTTCATTCTCGCCAGAACGGTCGCTCCAGTAGGCGATATGCTTTCCATCAGGAGACCAGGCGGGGTATCGTTCTGCAACGCCTGGACTTGCTGTAAGATTGCGGATAACACCATGTTCGGCCGGAACTGTGAAAACCTCTCCGCGTGCTTCGAACAAAGCCCGCTTTCCCTTGGGAGAAATCTGGGCATTCCGGATCAGCCTGGATACGTTGACCTTGTGAGGCTTGAGGGTGATTTGATCCGTAACGATGTTGATCTCCACTTCACTCGAATTCTCTGTCTCCAGATCGAGCAGAAAAAGTTTTCCTCCCGCCTCGAAGACGATTTCAGACGGCCCGATAGCCGGGAAATGAATGTCGAAATCTTTGAAGTCGGTGATCTGACGGACATCTTGGCTCTCCAGGTCGATGGCCCAGATGTTATGCCTCTGGTTTGGGCCTCGGTCAGAAAGAAAATAAAGGGTTCTCCCGTGCCACATCGGCTGAGCGTCATTAGCAGGATTGTCGGTGATATTTTTGGCCTTTTTTTGAGTCAGATCAAACAGCCAGATATCTGGAGCCATACCGCCGCGGTAGCGCTTCCAAGTACGAAAGTCTCTGGCAATAGGCATGTAAGCAAGGGTTTTGCCATCGGGTGAGATGGCTGCGAATTCGCCGTAGGGGATGGGAAGTTTCTCGGGCAGTCCTCCCTTTTTGGCGAGGAGGTAGAACTGGCTGTAGCGTTGGCGGCCGCTCGCCATCGATGAGGCGTAGAGAACAGCTTCACCATCCGGATGCCAGTCAATGATGCGGTCGGACATGCCGTGGTGGGTGAGTCGTTGGAGCTCGCCTCCCATGGACGGGATGAGGTAAATGTCCGTGTTCCCGTCGTAGTTGCCGCTAAAGGCGATCTGCGAGCCATTCGGGGAAAACCTCGGGAACGATTCCTCGCCGGGTGGAGAGCTGAGCCGAAAAGCCGTGCCCCCCTCCTTGGCCACGACCCAGATATCGCCGGCATAAACAAAGCAGATGTGAGTGGCCGATACATCCGGGTATCGGAGCATCCGGGCATTAACCTGGCTGTGTAGAAGCGTTGCGCTGGTCAATATAAATAGAGTGATAACCAACCATAAAACTGTTTTTTTCATTTTTCCCTC
>CAYGCR010000143.1:0-3347 GCA_964348415.1 uncultured Ignavibacteria bacterium
GGTATTCGATTCTATTCAATCGATTCTGTAGATCCTGGCTGAATCGATGAAATTCTTCTTTCGTGAGAAAATTCTGGTTTAGCAATACCTCAATGTTAGACAGCCTTTTGTCCAATTGATTAACCAGCGCCGATTCCGCCTTCTGCGAAAGGTCCAGTTTGATCCCTGCTATGGTAGTGTAGTAAGCTGTGATGATTCCCAGAGCTGTCACGAAGAAAGCCACTAGAAATTGCAGCAACTGCACCTTCGAAAAAAACCTGTTGCTCTCCATGACATTTAACATCCTGCTTTTGACCTAAAGCGCCCTTCCATCCGCTAAATCCGCTTCATCCGTTCACCGTTTAATGCATTTAGTCCGTTGACCGCTTCCAGAACAGCCATCTATCTTTCTGTTTCAATCTGACTTGTCTCGCCAGGTAGATCCCATTCAGAACCTTGCCTTCAATTTTGAAGCTGGAGAAGTCCGCTTTTCTTTTCACGATTTCATATTTCCCTTTGTCCAGGATTCTCATGTGAGCCACAAGACCTCTCGACGGATTTCCTTCCGCCCCCTCTTCTTCTGGAGGAATCTCACCCTCAAAGTCCATCCACCTCGCATCGTGGCGATCCTTCCATTCGCACAAGAACCGCCTGCCCCGATTCAGTTCATCTAAATCCAGCTCAAAGATAGTCAGGCCAAAAGCTGCATTCCCGTCCTGGAATCTCAGATCGTGATGTTTAGCTTTTCCCCACCAGTGAAGCTGCAGAACGAACCTATCGGACGCCCGCGCTCCTACCTCCACCAAATCCGGACCCTGAGCCGCGGTCAGCGGACGGCCGTCGGCGGACGTTGCCGCCCCAATCATTCTCTCCAGCACCGAAATCGGGTCGGGTTCGTCTTTATCTGATCTCTGCTCCAAAACCCGAGGAGCTCGCCAGGCAAAGCCATCGTTCGACCTAATCAGGCGATCCACCCTGACCCTGATTATGTCGCCGATCTTGACCACGAGAGGAGTAGAGTAGGTACAACCTAGCGGAACCGGGTTTGCTTTTGCTCCGACCCCACAACTGTAATTGTAAGTGCCACCCTTATTCTTCTCCACGCCCGTCACCAAAACGTCGAGGTCAAGATGCCGCTTCCACTTGTACCAGCTCTCCTCTTCGAAATAACCGGATTTGGCGCTCTTGACCATAGCTCCCTCGGCACTGGCAGGACCTTTGATCCTGGAGCTCAGATCGAATGAAGAAGCTTTCGTGTACTTAACCTTCTGGACGAAATTGCTGTCAGCGAAGTGATTTTCCAAAAGCTCCTTGCGCTTCTCAAGAGGAAAGGAAGTGACGTCTTGTCCATTCAAATAGAGCAGGTCAAAGATTTTGAGCTTGAAATTGGGATAATCCTGCTGGTTATTTCTTTTTGAGGACGAGACGTCACTTGCTTGCTGAACATAGCTGGCGACGTCTTTGTGTGACAGGCGCGAATTACCTTTGTATTTTACCAGCTCTCCGTCGAGTATGAAGCTCTCCTGGGGGCTTTGGAGGAATTCTTCCACCAGATGAGGAAATTTTGGCTCAATCAGCCTCCCTCCAGCAGTAAAGATTTTTACGTCCTTGTCTTTCTTGTGAATCTGTGCCCTAACTCCATCATACTTCGGCTCTATCAAAAACTCTCCGGAGATTGATGAAAAGTCTTCCAGATGAAAAATCTCATTTGCGGTAGAACCTGATTTTTTTGGCTTGGTCGGAGGGACGAATTCGAATGGACCAGCCCTCCTACTTCTTATTCGCCGACGATCCGCAGATGAATCTAATTCCTGACTCCCGCCGTCCGAGCTGCCCTTCTGATATACCCCCAGCTCATCAGACATGGACGTATTGGGTACCGCTCCACGATAAACCAAAGACGTTTCCAGTACCCGGATGACGTTTCGATAATTGAAATAAGCCTCTTTCTCTCCGTCTTGGGTTGAATAGCTCTTGAATGGGATATGGCTGCATTTTCTCATATCCTCGCCGCAGATGGAGCACTCAGGAAACTCGAACACAAACCCCAGGGAGCACTCCTTATAGATTCCATGGTCGATGTTGTCCTTCAGGGATGAAGCATCCTTCGCGTTTTTCAGCCAGTAGAACCATACCTTGAGCCAATTCTGACAGTCCTTTTGCGCCAGCTCAGCTTTGAAATTCCTGGCGATGGGGAGCTTCTCTTTGGTATGTCCCACGATCACCGGAGAATCAATCACCAGGTTGGAAATCTTGACCAGTTCTTCTAAAGGGAAGCGACCACCGTAAGAGTTCACTTCATCCGAGACTAAAAACATGGTTCGGACGAAAATGTCTTCTTTGGTCACAGGTTTGGGAGGCTTTATCCGCGAGTTGATCAAAAAGACCAACTCGTCAGAGATTTCTTCTTGGGGTTTCTTTAGCTCTGCGCCTACGTATGCTAACAGCTCTTCCACTTAGGCTCCCGCAGACCTTTTAAAGTTCATTGAAGCGAGGTGCTCTTTGCGTGTTGCGTGAAATGACTTCCTTTCACTAATCCGCGACTCATCTTTTTCACCACAGAAACCCTCCTATTTTTGACCCCAAGAGCGCGACCAGAAAGCACCTGGGCCCCTGAATCTGGCGTTGAATCTGGACTCATTTGCGCATGAATCCATTCTCATAGAGTCTGCAGCGACTTGCACATAAGCTGTGGCGGCTCTCCGGCTCGATCCCTTCTTTCTTCAACTCCCAGAATGACTTAATCGCACATCCTGAATCGTGTAGAACACAGGCATTGGGTTTGCTCAATATGATGGTGGAAATCGGAACAAGAAACTAAAGAAAGGATGTAGATATGCACTTCATATTCGGAATATGTCGCGAAGTTCCAGTGAAGATAGAAAGGGAAACCTCAAAGCTGGCTTTGATTGGACTTGCCATCTTGATAGTGGCTCTGTTTGTCTTCTTGACTTTTGAAAATCTGGATGAGCAGGTTCCTCGGACTGATCTGATCTTTCACGCACCAAGCAGCTCAGGTCCCATAGCTGGCGCAACCAACTCATTGGACCTCGATTCGGAAGCTTTTTGGAGATCTGAACTCAAGAACTCATCCCGCGCTTAGCGGGGTTCGCAGAGTCCAAAAAAAGCCCCAAGAGTCAGATGCTCCCCCGGTAAGCCCCGCCGATGTGCGGGGTTTACTCTTTCCCACGAAACGCCGGAATTAGCTATCGCATCGGAGACAAGCCCGGAAACTGCAGTACATGCTTTTCGGCAGGCGTCTCAGATACAAGCGTAGCGGAAACCTTCAGGTTTCCAACAGTGGAAGGCTGAAGCCTTCCGCTACAATAATCCGTTGACCGATCTCTCAAATCTTCTCCACTTTCGGG
>CAYGCR010000144.1:0-3327 GCA_964348415.1 uncultured Ignavibacteria bacterium
AAAGATTGGTGATGAGCATGGGATGGCCCAGACCTATAATAATCTGGGTTTGGTATATCAGGCCAAAGGAGAATGGACCAAGGCGATTGAGTTTTACGAGAAGAGTTTAGAGATTAAGGAGAAGATCGGAGATGAGTACGGGATGGCCCAGACGCAGGGGAACATAGCCCTCCTTTACAAGGCTCAAGGCAAGAAAGAGGAAGCCAGAAAGCTGTTTGACGAGATTCTGCAGATATTCGAAAGAATCGGGGATAAGCCGAACGCAGAGAGAACAAGGAAGCATTTGGAGGAATTGGACAAAGGGCAGTCAGGGGATCGGTCAACGGCTGAAACGGATTGAGCGCATTGCTCTTGTAGGGGTCGCATTCATGCGACCCCGCCTCTGGCGGCATGTGTCCACCCGCGGGTTCGATTAATCGGACCCCTACCGCTCGGCCCGACCACGCGTCGCACACGGAGTTGCGACGCTACATTTGCTCTCAACTTTTTTGTAAATTTGTCGATTCTTCTGTCGTATTATCTTTGTGGGTTCACTGTGAACCGTGAACTGTTAACCGAACTTCCCGGGGGCGACCAGGTTTCGACGGAGGTAGTGGGAAAAGATAAGCGTGCCGAGGTGCCCAGTTCCCTCGTTAATCCAATTGGGACACAAATTTAAGTGCAGACTATTCATATGCACTGGCTGCCTAATTTAAAGGCGGCTCGTCTGTTCCGGGCTTGCTTGTCGGCCTGGAAACAGGCGTCGAACTAGACAAGCTGGTCTGATCTTTTGCTCAGGGAGATCAGGCGAGATATCACTGAGATAGTGAGAGGGAAAACCTGCTGGCTGGTGTTTCCTTTCGCGAATAAAGAATAAACCGGCTACGCACGTAGAAAGTCTTTGTCTCGTGCCTTCGGACGGGGGTTCGATTCCCCCCGCCTCCACTTATTAAAAGCGTTTATAGTTCACGGTTCATAGCCCGGCCCCCTCATCCCCTTGTCTGGGCAAGTATTTCCCCAACAGATAGGTGTTTGCGCTCGTTTTCTTTTGAGGCCTGTCAAGAAGCGACAGTCTGAGAGGGGTTTAGCAATTTGAGGCTTTGCCGATATACAGAATGTATCTTTTTTGAACAGCAGACGCCTCGGATAGAAAGGCTGTCAAAGAGAACAGATCAAAAGCGATCTAAGTTACTCTCGCCTCAGGAAGAGTGGTGCGAAGATAAAATGGACATTTCCCGATTCCTAAAACCAGAGCTGATCAAGTTAGAAATGGAGACCGAGATCGAATCCGATCCAGAGAGCCAGCTGCATCCGGACAAGCTGCTCTGGCGAAAAAAAGAAGCCATCCTGGGCGAACTGGTAGACTTACTCCAGAAATCCGGCAGGGTGGGAAATCCTAAGAAACTTTTGATCGATTTCGTGAATCGCGAGAAGAAGGCAACTACGGGAATCGGACACGGCATAGCCATTCCTCATATTAGATCTATGCAGGCCAAACAGTTTATCATGGGCCTTGCCCGGTCAACCGAAGGCTACGACTTTGATGCTTTGGACAACGGAGTTGTTCATCTCTTTTTCGTCATGGCGGCTCCGCCGTATGACGATGCACTTTATCTGAAGGTCTTCAAAGCCTTAGCCGAAATCCTCCGATTTGATTACCTCCGAGAAGAACTGATGAATGCCACCTCCGAATACGAGATTATTCGGGCCGTGAAGAGAATGGAATAGGTTTAACCTTGAAATCTGACTCATACACCCCTTTTAGGTATCAATATCAAGTAAAAAGGCGAGCAACTGCCTATCAAGCGACCTCCCCGCCTGTGACGTGCGCCTCTGTGCCCGCCTACAAATCTTTATCCTTCAACTTTTTCGAACTCTTCCTTGCCAGCTCCGCACTCGGGACAGACCCATTCATCCGGCAACTCTTCAAATGGAGTTGCGGGCTCGATGTTGTTGTCGGGATCGCCTAATTCCGGATCGTAAATGTATCCACACACCAAACATTCCCATTTGTCCATCAATTACCTCCTTTCCATGTGCGCCAGAGAATAAAATTCGCTTGTCATCATTTCACTTTTGCCACCCCCAATGTGAATTCGTCCGTCGCAGGCTTTCCACCCATGAAATTCTTTAAGCCAACCAGAATCTGTTGGATTATCTCTGAGGCGCTCGAATTCCTGTTGTCTTCCACCACCCGGATTAAGTTCCTTACGCTGAATTCCTCCTCTTTTTGGTTCATGCTCTCGACCACCCCGTCAGTGAACATCACCAGAACGTCCCCCGGATGGATTTCTTCAGAGATGTCTCGGTAAGACTTGCCTTTGTCGATGCAGAGAAGCAAGTCCCCCTCAATTAACTGGGTATATCCCTTTTTTTGGAAAAGCAGCGGCGGCTCATGGCCTGCCGAAGCGTAGGTAAGCATTTTCTTAGATCGATCCAAAACCGCGTAGAAGAGAGAGAGAAAGGATCCAAGCCTGTGGCATACGCTCATCAGACGCTGATTCAAACGGTTTATCACCGATGAAGGGCTGAGCAGCAGAGAGGGGGCTTCCTTTTCAAGAAAAAGCTCTTTCAACCTGCCCCACTCTGCTTTTGCCGCCGTCTTCAATTCGGTCGCATCCAGCCCGTGACCCATGACGTCAAACACCAGAAAACCCATTTTGTCTTCGTCTTCTATGATGAAGGTGTCAAAGAAGTCTCCTCCCACGAACTCTGTAGGCAACGAGACGACTGCCGAATCCACCCTCTTAAGCGATTGAACCCGCTGGAAGTCTGGCTTGTCGGGGAGATAGAAGCTGACCCTCTCTTTCTCCAGAAAAACATCCTTCCCCTCCCCAGATGCTAACTTCCTGAGATTCTTGTATTCCTGCAGCAGAATGGTGCGATGCTTCCTTTCTTCTTCTGCCAGTTGAAGCAAAAGAGATCTGGCCTCGGGGGAGGGGGCCTTGTGGCTGGCACTGTAATAATAATTGAATGCTTCTGTCTCTCTCTTTATGGCGCTTATCAGTATGTCGAAGAATTCAGTGCTTTTTTTCATGGACTACCCTCCGGATTATTCTTTATTCGTTTTCCTTAAGCTCGGCTTTGAGCTCCGTACAGTCTGCAAACGCTGAGGGCCATTGCGAAAATCCTTGATAGCAGGACCGAATCCTACTACACGATGTTTGAAAAAGTTTATTCAAACCGGAAGTAAACGTGCCATTTTTCCATAAACCAGCTGCATGGAAATGGGTCGGGTTTATTGTAAGAGGCGCTAAAAATTTTGTCAAGATATTTTTGCAGTCTTTGCACACCACCTGCGTCTGAAGTCTCCAGTTATGTAAATTGTTTTGTGTAAAATTATGTTTG
>CAYGCR010000145.1:0-3312 GCA_964348415.1 uncultured Ignavibacteria bacterium
TCCATCGCCCCTTTAGCGTAGAATTTTCCCTCTATTTTTATTATAACACAATGTTCGAGGTTGTCAAGGTGTTTGTGACAAAAACTCTTGGAAACCAGCCCGTGTTGTTATATATTGCACAAAGCCGACATGAGAATCGAAGACACAGGAGCTTCCCTTGGAAAGGCTATGGGCACCCTGGCGCGAGAAGTTTATCCTTTGTGAGAAGGAACCCGGCTGTTTTCTGTGCAGAACTGCCAGGGAGAACCAGGATCGGAAGAACCTGATCCTGCACCGAGGGGAAAAGTGCTTCGTAATCCTAAACCGTTACCCCTACAACAATGCACATCTGATGGTGGCGCCCTTTCGGCATGTGGCAAAGCTGGAGGATATGAAGGAGGATGAGCTGGCCGAGATGTGGAAGATCGCCCAGCTTTGCGCCAAGGCCATCAAATCGGGTTTGAAGCCGCAGGGGATGAACCTGGGGATGAATCTGGGCAAGGTGGCGGGCGCAGGAGTGGCAGATCATATCCATCTGCACATCGTGCCCCGCTGGCAAGGCGACACCAACTTCATGCCCGTCTTTGCGCAGACCAAAATCATCTCGGTGGGCCTCTCCAACACATACAAGGTCTTGAAAAAAGAACTTGAGAAGCTGAAAGGAAAGCGGGAGTTGCGGCGGACGAGATAGCGGTGATGGCAAGATCAGTGTCCCACCAATGGCGATAGTTTCATAGACTTAGGAATATGAAGATTCCGAGAAAAGAGGAGCTTCTAAAGCTCCAGGCTCAATATAAGAGTGACAGGAAGATCGGAGAGGCCCTGGGGGGCGTGCCTGAGTACCTGGTGGCCTACTGGCGAAGGAAGAAGGGCATCAACAGATACTCCCGTCCCAAGTATTCGAAGCAGCAGATCAAGGATATCTGGGAAACATACGGTAACGACGAGAAATGCGGAGCCGAGTTAGGTATCTCTAAGTCCGGCTTCTACAAGTGGAGAAAGACGTACGACCTGATGCAGAAGCCCAGGGTGCTCAAGTTCCAGCAACTGGAGTTCACCCTGCCCGGGCAGGCTGACCTTTCCAGATCGGCCCGTATGTTTGCCGGACCGACATCAGGCACGCAAACCATCGCTCAGAAGCTTCTGGCAAAAAAGGCGGGAAAACTCGAAACCCAGGTGGGAAAGATTGTAAACGTCGAGCCGGATTTGGCCATGAGCCACGACAACGCCGGTCTGGTGATAAAGCAGTTCGGGCAGATCGGGCAGGAAAAAGTCTGGAATCCGGAACGGATAGTAATCCCTCTGGATCATCGTGCTCCTGCAGAATCGGAAAAGACGGCTACGGCGCACAAGTCCATCCGTGAGTTTGTGAAAGAACAGAGAATCGAAAACTTCTATGACATAAGGGAGGGTATCTGTCATCAGGTGGTTATCGAGAGAGGACACATTCTCCCGGGAGAGCTGGCAGTGGGCACGGATTCTCACACCACCTCTTACGGGTGTCTGGGCGCCTTGTCCACCGGAATAGGAGCAACGGAGATGGCAGCCGTCTGGGCGACGGGAAAAATCTGGCTGAAGGTGCCGGAGTCCATAAGGATAATCATCCGGGGGCACATGCCCAGAGGCGTGTATACCAAGGACTTGATACTTCACATCATCGGACAGCTTACCGTAGAGGGAGCGAGTTACAAATCAATCGAGTATTATGGTGACACCGTAGCCAGGATGTCCATCTCAGAGAGATTCACTCTGTGCAATCTCTCCATGGAAATGGGAGCTAAATTCGCCCTGGTTCCTTTTGACAGGGTGACCAGAAAGTATCTTTCCGGCATTGCTGGTCGCAGATTCGAGCCCATCTTCTCTGACCGAAACGCTGTCTTCGAAAAGGAATATGAGTTTGACGTGACTCGACTTGAGCCACAGATAGCCTGTCCGCACAACGTGGATAATGTGAAGCCGGTGAGCGAGGTAAAGGGCGTCCGAATCGACCAGGTAGTCTTGGGCTCCTGCACCAACGGCAGGCTGGACGATCTGGAGATTGCGGCAAGGATGCTGAGAGGAAAGAAGGTGCATCCAGACGTAAGGATGCTGGTTCTGCCTGCTACCAGAACCGTATATTCAGAAGCAATGAGGAAAGGATACCTGAAGACTTTTCTGGAAGCGGGAGCGGTGATCCTGAATCCAGGTTGTGGTCCTTGTCTTGGAGCGCACGAGGGGATTCTGGCAGCAGGGGAGAGGTGCCTGGCTACTACAAATAGAAACTTCAAGGGAAGAATGGGCTCGCCGGAGTCCGAGGTGTACTTGGCCAGTCCTGCTGTGGCAGCAGCGACCGCGATAAGAGGGGAGATTGCTGATCCGAGAAAGTTCGCAAAATGATGGTTAGTTCGGCATACAGATGAAGAGGGTGGGGTGATGCGAGATATCCCCAGTCATTGCGAGGGCGGTAGCCCGAAGCAGTCTTTTTGGAGATTGCTTCGCTTCGCTCGCAATGACAACAAACGGTTGGCAATAAAATGAGATAACCAGCGTCAACCACTGGAGTAGCACAAAATGTTATGGAACAGATAAAAGGTCGAGTCTGGAAATTAGGCGATAACATTGATACGGATTTGATCTATCCGGGGAAACATCTCCCTATAATAGACGCACCGGAGATGTCCCAGCACGCACTCGAAGGTTACGATCCTGAGTTCCCCAAGAAGATTAAGAAAGGCGACATAATCGTAGCCGGCTCCAATTTTGGCTGCGGAAGCTCCCGGGAACAAGCCGCCACCTCGCTCAAGCACGCCGGGATCGCCTGCATCGTGGCAAAGTCATTCTCCCGGATATTCTTCCGGAACGCGATCAACCAGGGATTGGCTTTGGTAGAATCGAAGGAAGCCCCGGATCATATCCGGGAAGGGGAAACCATCAGCATCGATTTTGCCAGCGGAGAAATAGTAACCTTGCAAGATCAAAAATTCTCCTTCCCCCCCTTGCCAGAGTTCCTGATGGGCATTCTGGAGGACGGCGGCCTCATTCCTCACGTGAAAAAGAACTTGAGCGCTTGAGCCAGACGCAAGCTGGTGAAGGTTCGTTCTCAAAACAGCTCAAGCTAATCCCGTCAAAGTCTGTACAACCTCCCTGCAATTAGTGTGAATCGGATTGCACATCTACCTTCGGTAGACTGCCCGGCGAATCCTTTCGGTTCGAATGCACAGTCGGGTTATCTTTTTGATTTAGAGCGCGTTACCTCCTTCTGTTCTCCCTGTGTCTTGCACTCCCCTGTAAGGATCACCGGGAAACCCGAGGCACAATTTTTGCTTTTTGGTTTAAGCAAAGGACGAGGAGAAC
>CAYGCR010000146.1:0-3230 GCA_964348415.1 uncultured Ignavibacteria bacterium
TGGTATCGGGGATATATCTTTACAGCGTGGAGGATAAGGATAGCGGAGAGAATCAGGTAGGAAAATTCGTGATAATAAAATGAGCTTTTGATCTGTTGACATCAACGATTTGTTCCACGTAGCAGCCAAAGGCCGTGCGGTTGACCCCGCTTCGTGGTTGGACGCGCGAGCAGAAAACTGTTTGCTAATCCGAGGTTTTCGAAAAAAAACTTGCCTGTCCAGCAAAGATAAAACGAGAGCAATTTTACTTAAAGGAGCGAATTCATGAAACTGAGAAACATGGAGTTTGACTTGCTTTACCTGGGGTTGCTTACAAAAGAGCAGGTCAAACCGCTCAGTCGCTGGGAGGGCGAATTCCGACGGACCGAGATCAAGGCGCTGAAATCGCTGGGGCTTAAGACGAAAACCGTGGAGCGGGATTTGGCATCAGGAAGGATCTCTCAGGAGCTTGTTTTCAGTGAAGATGCAGAGATGATAAGGGCATATGCAAATGCCTTTGCGAAAAAACCGATCGACCATTCTCGCGAGACAGCATTGCTTGAAGGAAGGCTATTTGGCTACCCTGAATGTTGTGTGAATTCGTTCGTGACGCATGGCTACGCCCCCAACGGGTTGAGCAAAGAAGATCAGAAAATCCTGTTCCACTGGGCTTGTTCTGACTGCAAGTTTACACCGGGATTGCTGCCCAGATACAGAGACATCTACGAAGAGGCTAGACGACTGCGGTCTGGGTACAGCGTTAGAAGCGCTGGTGGAAGACGCGTTGCAGCACTGGTTTCAACTCTGGGATTAGCTTCCTGTCTTCTGCTTGCCGGTTGTTCACATAAGTCCACCAGCCCAACGCAAGAGACTGACGTTCATTGGATAACCTTAGAGAAGGACGCCGACCAGGATTATCTGAAAGACGAGTGGGAAGTGCATTTGGGATTGAGCCCATACCTCCGCGATACCGACCGCAATGGTGTGCTTGACGGTCCTCAGTTGGCAAAAAGCATGTCGAGCATAATACAGAACCCGCCTGATTGGATAGACTGGTTAGAATTCCAAGCCAATGATATGAGAGGATTCTACACGTGTTCCAAGTGCGGACA
Source organism: uncultured Ignavibacteria bacterium (assembly GCA_964348415.1). GTDB lineage: Bacteria > Zixibacteria > MSB-5A5 > MSB-5A5 > SM1-73 > SM23-73-3. The sequence goes on from CAYGCR010000146.1 coordinate 1,092, forward strand.
GGGAGTGAACATGGGATTCGTCCAGATAACGAACACGCGCAAGAACGAATCTATTCAAGTGGGCTACCTGTCCTTGCATTTCATGCAGCACGGCAGTTTTGCCTATGAAGGAGGGGGAGGAGTCGCTGGAGTTGTGAACCCGGTTCAACTGGATTCGGTGCTTTCAGAGTGACGTGTTTTAAATCTGTGATGAATCAACCATGAGTGCTGTAACGGCAATGGGATAAGAGCAGGAGATTGTCTAACAATCCGGCGTTTTCGAAGAAAGCTTTTGTGTACACGAAACATAAAACGAGAGCAACTTCACTCAAAGGAGGGAATTCATGAAGCCGAGAACCTCTAAAGGAGAAGCTTTTCTCTGGCGCTTGCCCGTACTTGGTACGGTTTTCGTTCTATTCTTGATTTTCGCTTCTGGCGCCTTTGCCTACGATCTCGGGGAACCACGTATACAAAAGCCGCCTGCTTCCGGATCGAGCTTTAAGATCGCAAATGGTTTACCCAATGCCCAGCAGAGGGTAACCAGGGTTGGGCTTCTCAGGCTTTGCGTAACCAACTGGGGATTTTTCGGAAGCCAGGCAAGGAGAAACAACGAGTCTCTGGGAGGCTGTTTCAACCCAAATCCCGACGAGGAGTTGCCCGCCCCGGCGTGCGAGTATCCTCCGGGTTCCGGTCTGGAATACCTGTTCCAGGGGGGACTATGGATAGGGGCAAAAATCGATGATATGCCGTATACCACCGTGGCTTGCGACGGCTGGCAGCATCTTTACGAAATGTGGCCAGCTGCAGGCGATGAAGGCGCCATTCAGGAGAGAAGCATTCGACCGAACGCGCCCTGTTATTCGCCGGACGCTATTTCGGAGCATGACATTATTGCCGTCTTCACAGATACGTCCGAGGATATCCCCCTCTCTAGACAGCAGCGTGATCCTTTTGACAATCGAAAGCATTTCCCGTTGGATATCCAGGTGACTCAAAAGAGTTACTGCTGGAGCTATGAATATGCCGAAGACTTCGTGCTGATCGATCTTATCCTTAAGAATATTGGCATCAAGAAGATCCAGGATATGTACATGGGTCTTTACGTGGACGCGGACGTGGGACACGTTGACGAGAACCCTTACGGTGCTTTTGGTGCCCAGGACGACATCTGCGGCTTCAAGCATTTAGTCACCCGACCCAAGGGCGAGTGCTCGGACACGGTCAACCTGGCCTGGATTGCAGACAACGACGGTCACGGTGTAACCGGGGAACAGATTTTTACCTTGGTTAGTGCTATTTCCGTGACCGGCACCCGGGTGGTAAGGTCGCCCAAACCGGGGCTTAAGTATTCTTTCAACTGGTGGATCTCGCATACTTCCGGCCCTCCCAGGGACTGGGCTCCCTGGAAGCAAGAAAATCAACAACGGTGGGGTCAGGAGAACTGCTACGAGCCGGGAAAACTCACCTTCCCGGATAACGTGCTGGGCACACCGGGCGGAGATTGTTCCAAGTACTTCATCATGTCCAACCAGGAGTTTGATTACGATCAGATATTTGCCTGCACCTGGGCAGCAGATCACCCGGACGAGCGGTGGCTGGAGCCTCCGCTGGACATGTGTAGTGATCTGGCTAACGGATATGACACCCGCTATCTTCTGTCATTCGGTCCTTTTGAACAGATCGCTCCCGGAGAGTCCTTGATCGTCACCATAGCTTATGTGGCCGGGGAGGATTTCCACGTAGACCCGGCCAATCTGCGTAGGGATGAAAACATGTCTGATCCAGACAGATATTACGCCAATCTGGATTTCCTTGACTTTGAGACCAATGCCATCTGGGCGGCCAAAGTGTATGATAACCCTGAGTTGCCTGATTTTCCCTGCGGAGATGGCATCCCTGACTTCAAAGGTCCGCCTCCCCCGCCGGTGCCCAGTTTGAGCTTTGAGACCCGCAAGGGCAAGGTGAAAGTGAAATGGAACGGTAAGATTACTGAGAGAACCCGAGACTCCTTCAACAACCGCCTTGATTTCGAAGGCTACAAGGTTTACATGAGTCGCACCGGAGGGGTCGATGATTACGCCCTGTTGGGTTCCTATGATAAGGCGGATTTCAAGATTTTCAAGCTCAACCGGAACAAAGAGGAACGTCCCTGGGAGTGGA
>CAYGCR010000147.1:0-3199 GCA_964348415.1 uncultured Ignavibacteria bacterium
GGACATCCTCGTCAACAATGCCGGGATCATGTTTAGAACAAGGATTTTGGATATGTCGCCAGAGGAGTGGGAAAACGTATTGAAAGTCAACCTGACCGGTCCGTTTCTCTGCACTAGAGCCGTGCTTCCTGTGATGAAGGAACATCGCTTTGGTCGGATCGTGAATATTTCCTCATCAGCGGGGAGGAGTGTCAGCACCCTGGGTGGTGTTCATTATACTGCTTCCAAAGCCGGGATTCTTGGTCTGACACGAGCCGTGGCCAAGGAGGTTGCTGCTTTCGGCGTCACGGTCAATGCCGTATGTCCCGGGCTTATCGATTCTGAAATGGTGCGGAAGACGACGACAGAGAGCGAGCTCCGAGACTTTATTAATTCTTTCCCGATTTCGCGGATTGGCTCCCCAGAAGAGATCGGAGACCTTGTTGTCTTCTTGTGCTCGGAGAAAGCTTCTTACATCACTGGTGCCTCCCTCGATATCAACGGGGGAGACCTGATGATCTAACGTAGCTGGGGTCAGCCCTTGGAAGTGGACAACCAATATTTTCAAGAACCTTTTCAATCCTGATTTTTTCTGAGAAGGTGCTTGTTGAAGAAAGAAACAGTACGGCGGCAGTAGTCGTAACGGCTCGACTCGCTGGCAATCACATGACGTTCCATCGGGTAGTACATCACCTCAAACTCTTTTTCCAACTCGATCAATTTCTGAACAAGACGAGCAACATCCTGGAATTGGACATTATTATCGATGATTCCATGGACAATGAGTAGAGGATCATTTAATCCTTCTGCATGGTTGATAGGGCTTGAGGTCTGATAAGCTTCAGGATCATCGTAAGGCAGGTTAAGGATGCGGCTTGTCCACAGGTGATTATAATGGGCCCAGTCTGTTACAGAAGCATTGGCCACACCAGCAGCGAAGACACCGGGTGCGCGAAAGAGCGACATCAAGGTGAGAAAACCGCCATAGGATATCCCGTAAATCCCGACACGGGATTTATCGATCCGGTGCTCCTTGACCAAGTAATCGACACCTGCCACCGCGCTCTCCACATCTTTCACTCCCATAGCCCGATAAATATCAGCGCGATAGTCTCGGCCAAAACCAGCACTTCCCCTGTAATCGAGGTCAAGAACTGTGTAACCTTCTTGAACCAGGAAGTTGATTAAACCGAGATGCAAAGCATAACCATAAACAGTCCATCCCCGATGACTGAATTGACGGTAGCCCCCACCGTGGATGTGAAGGATAGCGGATTGTTGCGGGTGGGATTTTTTCGGCTTAAACAGTGAGGCCCAAACCAATCCTCCATCAGGATGAGGGAAAGAGACAACCTCGGGTTTCACCCACGAATGACGAAAATAGTTATCTGAACCGCTTATGGTAATCCGGGCCTCGGGTGCTTCGGGCTTTGCCTTGCGGAGAAAAAGATCTGGAAGTTGCACAGAATTGCTGTAGATCAGAACCAAATGCTTACCGTCAGGTGACAAATAACCTGTATGTCTTCCGGATTTCTGGGTTAAGCGAACAAGCTCTCCCCCGAGGGCTGGCAGGAGATAGAGATGGTCATCTGAAGGATGTTCACGGCTGGCTGTAATAAGCCATTGGGATCTGTTGCGGTCGAGTTGAGCACCGCGGACTTCCCAGGCTCCTTGGGTGATGGGGCGAATCGACTTGTCTTGTTCAGCAAGGTAAAGATGGCTCCAACCAGTGCGCTCCGAGGCAAAGACAAAGCGGTTACCGGGAAGCCATTCCAAAAACGCCGATCGGAGAAAACCCATGACAGGTGGAGGTCCTCCGAGCCAGGCATCGTCGTGGTCATGAGTGATAATCTTAGTTTTTCCGGTCTCAAGATCGAGGTCACAGATCCATCGGTCTTTATGCCTGAGGGATACGATTTGGACAACAGCCCTATCCCCTTCGAGGTTCCAGTATGGCCCGTAGATAATGGAGGGATTGCTGTCGATATCAGAGTAATCAACCCATGTGATCTTGACATCATCGGGATTCTTGCTGGGGTCGAAGGGCACAATGCCCATCCGGAACTCATCCTGTTCTTCTCCTACCTTAGGCCGAGCTTCTTGAACTTCGGCGTAACCTGATGTGGTGGCATAGTCCATATACTTTGTTGCTGGCCGTTGCGGATTACGCTTTCGCCAACGGAAGACAACATACAGGCCATCTGGTGAAAGAGATATCTCCTCGATTCTAACTCCCTTGCCAAGAGGTATGGGCTGAGCTGCTGAGACTTCACGCTGCCGCCTGTAGGTCTCGAAGGCTTGACTGCTTTTCTTGGAATTTTGATGATGTTCAAAAAGATCAAGTTGCTGTTGTTCGAGCCATTCGGCGGTCTTGGATTTTTTTTCTGGAGATTTGACGTGTTTTCGGGTGAGCTGGCGTATATTTCCGGTTTCGATTTCGTACTGGTAGAGATTTTCATCCAGTACAAAGTGTATTTTCAGACCATCAGCCAGAATACGGGCGGATCGAACTGGTTTCTCCACATCAAAGATCTGGCGAATGGTGTTCTTAGCAGAGGTAACGTATAGATAGAGATTTCCGTCATTGACCCAGGTTGCCTTGTCACCCTTCGCACTCCAGCTCAAAGTTGCTGCGGGAATGAGGTGAATTTCCGATTCAGGCACTTGCACGACAGCCTGGCCAGACCGGTCTACACGAAACCAGGGATCTAAACGAGGATCTTGATCTGCAGCTGGATTCAGGTTCCACCGGAAGAAAACGTTCTGCCCGTCCGGCGACCAGCGCACACTCCGGACTCCTGCCCCGAGCCAGCGATCGTTGCGGGCCGCGTCTCGAAGAGTAAGAGGCAAGGGTTTTCCTGGGGTCTTATGATCCAGGGACGATTGTCGGACAGGGGTAGAAAGGGTTTTTGAGTTATCCGCTGCATTCAAGGAGAAGGCCGACAGCAATACAAATATTCCTATCAAAAAAGGGGTTTCTATTCTCGTATGCATAAACTTTTTCATGAGTCATCCTCCTTTTGATTTTGAATGCCTAATGTTCGGTTACCATTAACATACAGAAAAGTCAAAGTCAACGTTGGGAGCCAATCTGTCGTCGAGCGTCAATTTGACGATCGGTAGATATACCCCGCGGCTCGCCGCGGGGAACCGATCGTCGGGGGATCCAAGGGGGTATGCCCCCTTGGTCGCAGGGCGCGGGTTCATGCCCCGCCCGAGA
>CAYGCR010000148.1:0-3125 GCA_964348415.1 uncultured Ignavibacteria bacterium
AGGTGGTGGTGGAGACGGGACGGTTCCTTATGGAACCTATTGTGTGAAGAACAACTACTTCCTGTATCCGCAAGGCGGCTGGGGCTGGAATGACGGAGAGCTTTACTCTCTCGCCTCCCTGACTGGCAACAGCGTTCAGGATCCAGATTCGGTGGTGGATCGTACTTATGTGCTTACGGCTCGCAAGATCAACGCCGGGACTGATCCCAAGACCAACGCCAGTTACACGGTGATTTTGGCATCGGCGCCGGAGGGCTTAACCCAACTTCAGGCAGTGGTTGACACGGGGCGTGCTGTGGTTGGGCGAGGGGGTGCCAGATATCCGATTATCCACGGGGATGCCAACTCTGACGGTTCGGTGGGTGCAGGAGACATTGTCTTTCTGCTGTCCTATCTTTTCCGGTCGGGACCTGAGCCGGCGTGGCCTCTGCTGGGTCGTGCGGACGTTAACGAGGACGGAGCTGTTGCTGCTGGAGACGTGGTCTACCTGATTTCTTATCTGTTCAGAAGTGGACCCAAGCCGGATTATCCCGGTATCTGGGGACCTGCGTAGTCTTCCAGGTGGCGACCGCAATTTCCTCGTGACTTCCGAGGACAGATGCAAGCAATGGGATAGCCTCAAGGCTATCCCATTGCCTTATGCGAAAACCCCACCTTGTGGACGATCACCACGTCATATCATCTTACCCCCTATCTCCTCCCGGTAGCGCTCAGGATCGCTCGTTCTTCAACTCTGCCCTGAAGAACGGAAGACCCAATTCAGGCCACACAAGCTCTTTGACACCACAACACCCGGATTCAGAAGCCGCCCGGGGAAATGCCTCGGTCTGCTGCCGATCCTGTGCAGTACCTATTGGCAGATGGGGACTCCGTGCAGGGACTCTCCGAAACAGGCCGCCATGTCCGCGTCGGTTGCGAGGATTCGAAATTCCCCGAGGAGCAGACTTCTAAAAAAAGCGCAAATGGGGCGAAATGTGCCTTTGATTTGGCGAAAAAAACCGCCCGGCAAAAAAATTTTCAACCGGATTTAATTTTTTTGTTGACAAGGTTACGGTATTTCCTTATATAGAGTTGGCAAAGAAAGGAACTTGCGTTTTTATCTTTCTCGAGGAGGTGGTCGAGAGCGGAAAAACGGTTAATGACGAAGCGGGGCGTTAGCTCAGCTTGTGTTCTCTCCCTCCTGAAAAGGAGGGGAATGCTCTCTCGGAAGGCGATAAATGTATTTTTTGCTGTCTATAGGCGAGAGGAACGCCGCTTGAACAAAGACAAGAACCTGTCTAAATCAAAAGGAGTAGCGAAATGAAAAGAATCCTTTTAATCTCATTGATTTTGTGGCTTGGTGCATTTGCGGGGTCTTTGTGGGCTGTCTGCCCGGAGGACCCGAACGACCAGGGTGAGTGCGACACCATGTATGTCGAAACCTGGGATAAAGACGTAATCTTGCCGCAGAGAGCAGGTCCGTATTTTGTCCGCGTTCCAATTTATCTTACCACCGATACGATTAACGCTGACGACCGACTCGGGGGGATGGTTATTCCCTTGTGCTACACTCATAGCAATCCATCCTTGTACTGCAGTGTGAGCACTTACTGGAATACGACACCCACTCTTTATCTTCATCCAGATTTCGAAAGAAGCATATTCCGGCATATAGTAGTCACAGAGACGGACACAATTCATAATCGGATGGCTGATTTGGCCGCTGATTTTTCAGGAAGGGACTGGGATTTCGTAGAGTTTGATCTGGACGGGACCTCCCATTTTTATCTGGCTATGTTCGCGGCTGGCGCCGATGAGCCTTGGTGGGATGGCAGCAAGGTGTTGACGGCGACCATCACCTTTAAGTGCGAGGACACCATGACCGTGTGTGTCGACACTTGCTTCTGGGAGCCTGGCAGCCGCTTGGCTCTCCTCGACATGTCGGCCAACTCGAAGATTCCCCGCCCGGGTAATGCGAGCAACAGTTTCAAGGAATGTTTCAGCTTTGGAACCGGCGATGTCAGGGAGATTCCGGGCGATGGGGAGAGCAGGCCCTTAGAGTTTTCACTTTCGCAGAACTACCCCAATCCCTTCAACCCGTACACCAACTTCCGGTTCACGCTTGCCAAATCTGTCCATGTGAAAATGGAGATCTTCAACATTGTGGGACAGAGGGTTAGAACGCTGGTTGACGAGGACATGAAAGCCGGTACGTACTTGGCGGACTGGGATGGTAAAGACGAGAAAGGCAACTCAGTTTCAAGCGGCATTTACTTCTACCGCATGCAGGCGGAAGAATTCTCGGATATGAAGAAGATGCTGCTGATGAAGTAGGTTGACGGAGCGGTCAACGGATTAAACGGATACAACGGATAATGAAGTTGGGCAGGAGACCAGTGTCTCCTGCCTTTTTGTTTTTCAATCTCCGGAAGTGGCGGAAACCTTTAGGTTTCCACTCTTAGAACGCAGGATTGACGTGGCGGAAGACCTATTCCGCATTGGTCTTAGTAGTGGTTCGATTCACTTAACCCGCTCGGGACCAATAACTAAGAACGGACGGGCAATGTGATGCCCGTCCGTTTTGAAATCTTGTAGCTCGATGACCTATTCGTCAGCACGTTATGGGGAGAGCAGTGAGTTCAACTCAGATGCGGTGAAATCGGCTTTCCCCTGGTCGGCGATGTGTATGGCCGTGCCGCGAAGCAGAAATATGACCTCATCGCCCAAGGCAAAGTATCTTCCCACCTCCGGAATAGCAGTGAGCAGTTTGAAATATGCCTCGGAGAATCTCTGCACTTTTATGGCTTCGATTTTGCCTTCATATTCTGAGTCCACCCAGAGCCCGTTCTTGTTGAAAAACGTCCTGTTGCCGGTCTGAACGATGTTGGTTAGCTTCTGCTCTTTGCCTTCGGCATCCAGGTATCCACTAGGAGCCATGGGAGCGGACACATACGCCTTCGACTTCTTGGCCCGGTCGACTGCTCCAGCGCCCACAACCTCCCGCGAAGACTCCTGCAACCTTATCTCCGCTTGCGGCGCCAGCTCGTGAGCGGCCAATCTGTAGTCTGCATCCACCAAAAAGGAGGTATATTCGGTGATGATCCCATATTTCTTAGACAGTCTGACCACCTCGTCCACCAGTTCCT
>CAYGCR010000149.1:0-3072 GCA_964348415.1 uncultured Ignavibacteria bacterium
CGAGGTAAGGAAGAAGGCTAGTAAAATTAGAGGAAGGGCGCATCCAAACGGGAAGGAGAGAATCAATATTTCAAAATGACATACGCAGATTAGGCCTGATCCCAATCCTGCATTATTTCTGTCAGGACCTGAGGTCGGAAGAAACGGAAGCTATCAGTTAGTTGTCAACGCCCTTACATGCGATGAATAACACTTCGAGGTCCGATATCCTTCCGTCCAACACCTCACGGGCCCGAGCTCTTCAAAGCTCCGCTATAAGTCAGCACGGATAGAAGATCGCTCAAGACAGATTGAAGCCTCACGTCTGAAGATGCCGACGGCTCGATTGACCATAAAAAGGAGGGATTAACTCGTGTAACCGATAACGAAAACGGAGCTTGACAAAAAGCTGCCTCATGAAAGGATTAAACAAAAAGGCAGAGCTAGCGTGATAGCTCTGCCTTTCGTGTCTATGTAAAGAGCGTGTGTGCAGCCACAGAATTGCCAACTGGTTGTCTAGTGTCGTCTCAGTTCAACCCTTCGGTTTCTTGCCCGGCCTTCTTCGGTGTCGTTTGAGGCCACTGGCCTTGTAAACCCGTACCCCTTATGGCTGAGCCTTTCTGGTTCGACACCTCTTTCCAACAGATAGTCCATAACCGCCTTGGCGCGCTTTTCTGATAAGCTCTGGTTGTATTCCGCGCTTCCCACATGGTCCGTATGCCCCTGGATTTCCACCTCTGTCTGTGCGTTCTTCCTCAGAATGGCAACCACTTCGTTCAGAAGCGGGTATGCCTCGGATTTGATATCATACCTGTCAAAATCGAACAGTACCACCCCTTCAAAGGCCCAACATCCAACGCTGTTGACTGTGGCACCTTTCGGCGTATGAGGGCATTCGTCCAGATCATCCGGTACTCCGTCTCCATCACTGTCCAACCGTGCCCCAACCGCCGGTGGTTCGGCAGCCTTTTCTAAGAAGACGTTCTCCGCAAGAGTCGCCATACCTGCACCGGAGTAAATCTCCTCTGCATTAACGAAATAACCGCACTCTCCCACATGTGCGATCTGCTCCATAAGACTCCTGCCTGCTGGGTCATCTCCAAAAAGAACCGTGTAGATGCAGAGCCTATCCCCGAATTCGTCCTTCATAAGCTTTGCTGCCTGGAGAGCCGTCCGATCCGTCTCTTTACCGTCGCTGAGAATGATAACAGCCGTTTTTCCACGAGTCGTCCTTAAATCTTCGCTTGCTGCCTCGATGGCATGACCCAATGGCGTCGCACCGAACCCGCGAACACCCAAGATGGCGGATTCAAAGTCTTCCCTTTTGTAGCTGGTCGTTCCGTAAATCAGACGGGTCTCGTTGCTGCGACCCTCCCCCAAACTCCTGAGTGCTGCAAACAGTTGCATATCTGGAATCGTCTGGTTCATCCGGCTGGCCACCTCTTTGGCCATTTTGAATTTACCCCCCTCAGACATGGTGGACGACGCGTCAAGTATGACTACAAAAGTCTCCACCTTCTGGTTATATTCACCAGACCTGAGCTTGCTATTAAGATCAATTGGCTTGAACGTAGGCTCTGTTGGTGGAGTCTTCCGGGCTGCACAACTTGCAAGCAGAATACCCGTTACCGAAAAGATAACTAGTTTCAGAATCCTCTTCTTCATCAAGACACCTCCCATTTGTTTTTGCATTGTTAAGTCCTCTATGTAAACAGAGCACGATAGCACCAGCGCCGCTCGCGCTCTGGGTGTCGGAACAGACCAATAGATTCCTTTACTTTGTCAGCGGCCGCGCAGACCGCTTCGGAATTCAGGTCAGGATAATCTCACCCCTCCAGCACCACGAGCCCCTTGCCTGGTTTCCCATACCACGGTGGGATGTGGGAGGGTAATTCTGAATCAGCGTTTTGTGCGCAGTTTCATGGAATCGAACGCAGCCTGGGCCTAGAAGAACTGACCCCTGAACCCGTGCACCTCGCGGGTGCAATGCAATGCGAAAAGTGAACCGTCTTGGGTCCAGCATTATAATCGGCTTGAGCTGCAGTTTACAAATATACTTAACTCACGAGACTGTTCGCAAGAGGGTAACGAACAGCCAGCCGAAGTATCGAGTAAGCTATGCCAACCGCTCTGAGTGAAAAGACGTTAATCTCTGATAATCAACATCTCCACGGTTCTGATCTTACGCATGTGGTCGATAATCCTCCTGGATACAAGATGAAAGGCTCTATTGCCTCTCCTCACAAATTCCGTTTATTTCGGTCGGAAATCGCAAGTTTGGTAATAGGGATCCAGTGGAAGGTTTCAGTTGGTTATCCATGCATTTACATGCCATTGAGGTTACTTCGAGGGATTAAGCTCTCCAGGCAATAACGAAAAACGAAGCTTGACACGAGGCGGCCTGTGCAGAGGAAGGAATACGCAGCCGTGGGGTTTTTCAGGATCATCAGCAGCGTGTACTCAACAGCAATTAGCAATTCTCGCGTACTGTCCCTGCCACCAAGAAGTTTTCAACCCATGACGCGTCTGTGATATACTGTGAGCTGACATTCTATCTCTGCTTCGAAGGAGAGATCTGTGACAACGGATGATGTCAGCCGCAGGCTCGCTGCTATCATGAGTGCTGATGTCAAGGACTACAGTCGTCTCATGCGGGAGGATGAAACGTCGACGGTCCGGACGTTGACCACCTACCAAGAGATAATGACCACTCTTATCAAGCAGTACCGTGGTCGGGTCGTGGATTCGCCGGGAGATAACCTTCTGGCTGAGTTTGCGAGTGTGGTAGACGCGGTACAAGGAGCCGTTGCGATCCAGAAAGAGTTGAAGGCAAGGAACGCTGATTTGTCAGATCACCGAAAGATGGAGTTTCGCATCGGGATCAACCTTGGAGATGTCATTGTTGAGGGGGGACGGATTTACGGCGATGGGGTCAACATTGCGGCCAGGTTGGAGGGTCTTGCCGACCCCGGTGGGATCTGCATCTCCCGGACCGCTTACGACCAGATCGAGGATAAGTTGCCTTTTGGATACGAGTATCTGGGAGAGAAAAGGGTCAAGAATATTGCCAAACCAGTGCGTGCCTACAAGGTC
>CAYGCR010000150.1:0-3027 GCA_964348415.1 uncultured Ignavibacteria bacterium
CTTACTTTCGGTTTCTCTCTTACATATTGAAGTCGAAATTGACGAGCTTGGAAGATTATGAGCGCTGGTGGAGAGAAATTATCAAGGTTTTCGTCTTTCTCATCTTTGTTGAACGTGTTGTCACCAAACGAACGTTTCTGAGGCCCGGAGCGCGTCACCTCAGAACCCTAAGGAGAATGTTTCGCCAGGACATTAGTGACCTGGAAACGGGACAGTGGCAGCCATAAGCTGCATTTGAACGCGCAGATACAAGGCAAGGAAGGCTCTAATATGAACGCCATGGGAGATACTATTATGTGCCGCAAGAAGCTGCCAGAATGCTGGCCGAGGCGAGCACTTCCAGGCCGGAAGCGTACCTGACCCTTTATGATCCGACAAACTATGTAGCGATGAATACCGGAAAATTTGAGACGGCTCGCCGCTGTTTCGGTGATCAGACTCTATTAAGTGCGCTTGACCATAGACGCAGCCTGGAAGCAGAATACCTGGATAGTGCCTTCAGGGCTGAAGGGCGAAAGGAAAGGTGCTGAAAGGTGAAAATAGTTTCCGCTCTACGCGACTTGTGGTACCGAGGGCAGTGGCGACTCCCCAAGTGGATGTGGCGCAATTTGAGCGTAGCCAAAGAACTGTCTGTTTTAGTATTCAGACCATACTTGACCGTTTGTCGAATAATGGGGCAGGCCAGAGGTGGTCCTTTAACCATAACTTATGCTGTCAGCGGTTCTGACACTAATTTGAAATCATACCTGAAAAGCACCCTGTTCGTAAACGAACCGATCGAAGAGAGAATTGGACGAGTCCCTCTTTGGCGGCTAGGGCCGTTGATTGACGATGCGGCGAGTGACCTCACGTTCATCGCTGCTGGTAAATATCTAATCCGCAACCTTCCTGCACAAAATGTTATTGTCCTCCCGCGCTTTGTGAATCAGACTCTGGACGTAAAGGGAGAATGGGAGGAGGTCCTGCAGCGGTTTCATCGAGGGCTGCGCAGGCACGAGGTGCGGTTAGTTCGAAAACATGGCTATGAGTACGAAGTAAGCAACAAAGATGAAGATTTCAACGTGTTTTTCTATGAAATGTATTTACCAACAATGCGGAAAAGACATGGTGATCAGGCCCGACTTACTTCGTATGCAAAGGCGTATCGAACTTACAGGCATGGTATCCTATTCCTTGTGAAGCGAGAGAGTACTTACGTAAGCGGTGTCCTTTGTCGCGTCGAGCGAGGGTCAGCAATTGTTCACTTCCTAATGGTAGGTGTCAAGCAAGCCGACTCGCAGTTAATGAAAGAAGGAGCGCAGGGTGCTCTATACTACGCTGTGATTCACTGGGCAAACCAACAAGGCTATGCGGGAGTTGACTTTCAGGGGACTGATCCATATCTGAGAAAAGGCATACTTCAGCACAAAAAAAAGTGGGGGGCGGCGGCCAGAATTCAGTCTCACAAGCGTATCTGGATTCGCATCCACCAGAATACGTCAGCCGTTAATCAATTCATGAAAGATAACCCCTGTATTATCATCAACGGGCAGGGAGACTTACAAGGCCTCTTTTTCACGGATGAACCAGATAATGTTCCATCCGACACGAATGCAGCGTGGGAATCCTTGTGCGCGATGCCAGGCTTGAGCGGATATCGTACGTGCTCAGTGGAAGACTTTCTTGATAATTCCCACCCTGTCTGAAGAGGAGTTTGCTATCGGACACTTCTGTTATCTTGGCCTATTCTGTCATTCTGCCTGCACTTGGGCCGCAGGCACAGGTGAGCGACCGAAGAGAGAAGCCTGCCCTGCGGTTGGGCCAATGGGAATTTCGGTGCTGAACTGCGATTTGCTTCTGGAGGACGAGATTCTTCGTCGCTCAGCTACCCCACCGCAGGTGCGGGTCGCTCCTCAGATTGACAACTTAAAAGGAATATCAGGATATGAACGCTTCAGTGACTTCTAGATTCGGGTACTTCACGGTATTTGGCTTTACAAAAAATCCTATATTTCTGAAGCACAAATTGCCTGACCAACTTGGCATCGTTCCCCGCGTCTTGGATTTTGGTTCTGTGGGTCATTTCTTCTTCCACAGTTCATATGGCGACATTGCCGAGACGGAAGAGACTATTCTGCTCAAGCTTGGCTTTGTGCGCTCGCCGACCATGTCTCCGCTCTCTGCCAAGCAATTGCTTGCCCAGAAAGCGGTTAGTCCAGAAGCAATTGGGCATCGGTCGTTTCGAGGGAACGCTCTGGTAGCCAGCTTTAGTAAAAAGGAGCCGAGGTTTTTGGTTTATAAGACCATCTTGTCTGCTCCACAGCTCTATTATGCGGCGCTGGACGACGGCATCTTGTGTGCAACTGGCCTCAGACCTTTGGTTGCTATGTTGGACCGTGTGGAAATGAGAGATGAGGCCGTCGTGTCGCAGGTCCTGTTGGGGGCTGTGGCCGGACCTGCTACCCATCTTCGCGACGTGTTTCGCCTCTTTCCGGGAGAGCTTCTCAGGTGGAAAGATGAAGAGATGTCCGTGAAGATGGTTCAAGACCTGCGTTTTGCTGACGGCGGTATTCTGTTCGAGCGCGCCGATTCTGGTGCTCTTGATACTCTGTACGATCGGTTCAGAAGTGTTATTGGCGCATATCTAGATGACATTGAGAAGCCAGGATGCAGCTTTGGCAATCTGTTGTCCGGAGGGGTGGACTCCTCTTTTCTGCAGCTCGCTATCAATGAGGCTAGCTCAGGCTCCCGAATTCGGTCATTTAGTTATGCTGTTCGTGTACCGAGCTTTGAACGCGAGATAGAATATGCCAAACAGGCAGTCTCAGTTTTCGATACAGAGCATACCTTTATTGACGTAACAGAAGAGGAATTTCCTGCTCTTCTCATCAACGCTACGCGCGTTCTTGCCCAACCTGTTCTTACCATGGCAGAAGTCTGTAAGCTCAAGCTAGCTGACTCTGTATCAAAATCAGCTGATGGTCCTCAGTTTCTCTTCGTGGGTCAGGGAGCTGATACACTATTTGGACTGAAAATCTCAAAAAAGCT
>CAYGCR010000151.1:0-1447 GCA_964348415.1 uncultured Ignavibacteria bacterium
TGACAGTAGAAATCCACGATAAAGCCGTCAATGATCTGTTGACGGCGGAAGTGGAGACCGTGCAGCCTATTGGCGCGAAGGTGTTGCCAAAGAATACGTTCTTCGGATGTCATACGGCGACGGCTCTGTACAGGACAAAAACTCATTGTTTGGGTTTCTGAGTGGTATTTGTGAAGGCGGGGGAAGGAGTTGTTCTCGGAGCAGCAGGATCGTTTTTTTGAAGTTCTGCATCTTCTCGGAGATGTTCAGGAGCATTTCCCGCAAGTGATCCAGTCCCAGTCTGAAGATGCTTTTCGCTTTTCGGCCATGTTTCTTGATGGGGATGGTTTTTTGTTGGTGCACCCATTCTCCGGTAAAATGACACCAACAGAAGGTGATGGCCAGCAAAGCCACGAGTTTATTGATCCGCTCAGGCTCGGTCAGATGGGTATCCTCAAAGCGAAATCCGCGGCTCTTAAGGCATCCGAATAAGGTTTCGATCTCCCAGCGTCGAGCGTAAGTTTCCATCGCGGTTTCCGGAGCTTTATCGGTAACCAGGATGAGATACTCTCCATCCGGTAAGCGAAGCCCCACGACAAAGACGTTGACGCCACATACCAAGCGGCGTCCCTTGAGCACCCGCACTTCGCCTATAGGCAAGTCCCTGAACAGCGTTTTCGCTTGGACAGGAATCCCTCGGGCGTTGGAGACGGACATATTTTCACGGATGCGAATACAAAAAGAAATCGCCTGCTTGAGAAGATACGAAAACCACTTATGTCCAACAAACTCCCGATCTGCGGTTAAACACAGAATCTTGGCTTTCCCGAAGATCCTCAAGAAGCGCTCCATCAGGTGGATGCGTTCATCTGTATTGGAATTCCCTGCTTTGGAGAAGGTAATCCAGATAATCGGAAAAGCGATCCCCCTATGGGCGATCCCGAGAAAAAGAAGGTTGATATTCAGCCTCCCCAACTTCCAATTCGTCCTGTCTAACGTGAGGATCCACTGCAACTCCCGGATAGGAAGCAACTGGACGATCAGCTTGCTTATGGCGGGAAACTCTACGGGAAAGGCTCTGAAGAACCGTTGAATGCGTTTATACTTCGATTCTACTTTGGCTTTCCCAGCAAAGGCCACGGCAAGCTCTGCAAAATTGACCGTCCTGACCTTCAATAAGGCCAGGATGAACTGGGCAAGAAAAGTGATCCTTGCCCGATTCCAGGACAGCACTTCCGCGAAAACTGGCACTAACAGCTGGACTTCAACCATGGCGCTCCCTCCTCTTGTGAATGGGAATCTAACGCCATAGTAAGACATCTTTTAACGATAGTCCAGCTCTATTTTCTCAGAAAACAACAAAATCAAACCATCCCTTGTGTCCAAGATAATGAACTACAACCGGTTATAACTTTTTGTCCTGTACAGAGCTGCTTATGATGCTGGAACAAGCGGGTTTTCGCCATAT
>CAYGCR010000151.1:1457-3026 GCA_964348415.1 uncultured Ignavibacteria bacterium
CTCCTCTTGTGAATGGGAATCTAACGCCATACTATACTTTCGCAGAAATTTGGGTCTTGCTTCCTTGAAAGGTTTCCCCAATCGCTGTCTATGCAGCGATTCTGAGAAGCTGCTCGACCTTGGGATCGCCTTTTTGCAATTCCGCTGCCAGTGCGGACTTTGAGAAAAGAATCCGTTGGAAAGCGAAGGCTCGGAAGCGGCGGCGCAAGGTGGTCAGAGAAAGGGGAGCTTCCTTTTTGAAGCTCCCTGCATTTGCCTGTCCCTCCATATAGCAGGTGTTCTCTTTGAGGAGGATCAGGCGAAAGAGGGACAAGGCAGTGCACGCTAACTGGACAAAGCGCAAGATGGCCAAGGGGGTGATGCATTGATAATCCCCCAGTCCAAGCTGCCCCTTGAGATCCCGGATGGCCAGTTCAATGGAGAAGCGTGCGCCGTAGATTTCAAGGATTTGTGCGGCAGACAGAGAAAGGTCGGTGCAGAGGAAGATCAAAGGTTCTTTGATCCCCTCCACGACTACCACACGCACTTTCTGACTCACATCCCGAATCCAGACATCCCGCACCACCACAGCCAGTTCGACGGTCTTGCCGTAGAGAAAAGCAGTGATGGTTTCCGGGGGAAAGTGGGTCAATAGATCGGCTAATTTCCACTTCTTACCGTGCCTGGGCCGGCGTCCCCGTCCACAGTAGACGGGATCGTCCCAGCCGACGGCATCCTTGCGCATGCGGGAGATCACGTGAATCCCCCTGTCTATCAGAGGTTGGAGAAAAGGAGCTTTACAAAAATAGGCATCAGCCACTACTCGCAAGGGGGCCTGATGCAGGAACTCCGCCACCTGGTAAACCAGGGGAAGCACAGCGTCCCAGAAGTTCGCCTGCGTGATCACGCCATTGGGATCTACAACCCAGAGGAAGGGGTTGTGTTGGCCAGGAATCAGGCGCATCAGGATCGGCCAGCATAGATAGCGGCTCAAGAGCGCACTGAAGCTGATCACCCCGATGATGCCCCAGTGATGCCCGACGATCGAATCTCCCCGATCGGCGTTCCCACTGGTCTGATGCCACCTCTGAACGCCTAGCATCTTGCCCCAGACCTTGGCGATCAAGGTGGTATCCAAAGCAGCCAGATACGCTCCATGCACTTTGAGGGCCTCCCCCAACTTGGCGAGGAGAAGCTGCACCAGGGTCTTGGACATGTCCGTCACATCCCAGGGGTTCTCGACAAGAAACCGCTCCCAACTGCTGAGGTGACGGTCTACAAAGAAGCAGGCTTGGGCTATATTCGTCATGCACTTATGCCCCTTCGTCAGGAGCAGACTCCAGATATAGCCCTGGAAATAGACAAAGTTCGGCTTGGAAAAGCCTCCTTGAAAAAAGCTTAGATACGTCAAAAGGACAGGAGGGAGGAATACGTTCATGGGGTTCACCTCCACAAGTTCGTGAGTGGGTGGGAAAAGA
This sequence comes from uncultured Ignavibacteria bacterium, assembly GCA_964348415.1. Classification (GTDB taxonomy): domain Bacteria; phylum Zixibacteria; class MSB-5A5; order MSB-5A5; family SM1-73; genus SM23-73-3. The sequence continues at coordinate 2,915 of CAYGCR010000151.1, forward strand.
ACTACCTATCACGGACCACTAAAGATAACCCCATCAAGACGCTTTGTCCACCCCTATTTCCTAAAAAAATGCGGAACTATAGCCTTTCGAAGTTCATTTATCAGCAACCGAA
>CAYGCR010000152.1:0-3025 GCA_964348415.1 uncultured Ignavibacteria bacterium
GAGGTGGTTCAAGAATTGGCAGTGGAATTGGCGGCTCTGGATGCAGCGGGTTATCGCAGTAGCAAGCAAAGCTTGAGGCTTGCCCGGCAGTTCTTTAATTCGCTGCAAGCCAGCGAGGGATTTCACCTTAAAGGCTTCCTAAAGGAAGTGTTAACAAGTACGGTAGGCCAAGACAAGGCAGTGCAGATACAGAGCCAGATACAGGATTTGCTGAGTTCCCGCGAAGCGGGGTCCCGTCGTAAGGCGTCCTGTGGATTGTATACGCGTGATCCTTTCATATCTATTCGTTCCGTGGATTCGCAAACGATGGCATCAGTTCTGAAGAATGAACACCCTCAGACTGCTGCGGTGGTTTTATCAGAACTACCGGCAGAGAAAAACTCAGAGGTACTTGGTCTTTTGGATGGAAGTATCCGATTTAGCATTATCGGGAGGATGACCGGTTGTGAGGCTCTGACGGCCGAAGCAAAGGCACAAATAACAAAGACTGTTTGTAGACGTCTTGAGGCTGTTATAAGCGGTAGCCCAGGTGAATCCCGCTCTTACCAAGGGCTGGGTGAGGCTTTGCCAGCTCGGCCTGAGCAGTCTTTAAGGAAAGTGGCTGTGGTTTTGCGAAACTTGGGTAAAGAGATTCGAGATGGTCTGCTCGGCGCCATACATGGAAAAGACAACCAGGCTGGTGAACTGGTAGCTAACTTAATGATAATCTGGGAGGATATTCCGCAGATTGCTGACAGGTCGCTGCAAGAGGCCTTGAGAGGAATTGATGCGAGGGAATTAGCGTTGGCATTGGTCAAGGCCAATGATGGCGTCGTTCAGAAAATAAAGTCCAATATCTCCGCAAGAGCGGCTGCTGCGTTGGATGAGGAAATATCGCTCGTCTCAGTAGCTGAGGAGAAGGATGTTGAAGAAGCCAGAGAGGCAATTGTCCAGGTTTTGCGCGAAATGAATGAGAAAGGCGAACTTGCGTTTATCGAAGGATAATGTGCGGGTTCGCCAAAGATATTGGTGCAAAAAGTTTAAAAGAGAGATTCAAGTAGATGGCATTTAACGGTAAGCAAAAAGCTGCGATGCTGTTGATGAGTCTGGATGCTGCGACCGGGATCGAGCTGCTAAGGGGACTTGGCGCCGAAGAGATTCAAGAAATTGCTTTGGAGCTTGCGCGAATCGAGGCATCGCAGCAACACGATGCCAGGGAGCAGGCGAAGGTTGTCCGAGAGTTCTGTAGCTCACTTCAAGGAAAGCAAACTCATAGATTTAGTATGAGAGGTTTTCTTAACGAAATGCTTGTAAGCGTCCTTGGCAAAGACAAGGCCGAGCAAATTCAGAGTCAGGTTAGAAAGGCGACAGAAAAGAAAGACCTGTTTGCAGATATTCGTTTGGCCAAGATGGACGAGCTGATTCTTGCGTTGGAGGGAGAACACCCACAGACGATTGCTGTAGTACTGTCGGAGCTGACTCCGAAGAAAAGCCAGGAGGCTCTGTCGCTGTTGAGTGAAGAGGCCCGGCTCAAAGCTGTGTGCAAGATGACGAACCCGGAACTGGTGGGAGCCGGGGTAAGACAGCGGATAGCATCTATGATTAGCGAACGGCTGAAGAGTTTCAAAGGAGAGACTCTTGCGGAAAGACCGGAGCAAACTCTACGAAAACTGGCTATTGTGCTAAGTGGTCTGGAGAGAGAGCTGCGAGACCAGCTGGTTGATGAGATCGGCAAACATGATGAAGAAACGGCCACTATGGTAAGGCGTTTGATGATAACGTGGGAAGATATTCCATCAATAGCGGACAGGTCTCTGCAGGAAGCACTGCGAACCGTGGAGTCAGGCAAATTGGCGATGGCGCTTTATGGGGCGGATGAGGAGATCACGCAAAAGATACGCTCAAATATATCTGACAGGGCGGTGGCTATGGTTGACGAAGAGGCTTCACTGATGCAGGAGCCGCTGCAAAAAGAAGTTCTTGATGCGAGAGAAGAAGTTGTCAAGCCGTTGCGAGACGCCAATGAGGAAGGCAAGCTCAGAATGGTAGGTCGATAGTAGAATGTCGCGGACACTTACAGTCCATCTTGACAGGCCGGTAATGTCGGTACAAATCCTGGATAATTGTCCCGATGGTATCGGGACTGAATTGTCCGGTCGTGGTGGTGTAAATTCAGGAACGTTAGAGGACAAGAAAGCTGCATTTTCGCAAGCTTGCCAGAGTCTCAATGCCGTGGTTTCTAAGCTCAATCAGTTTTACGACAAGGTGTTTGCCGGGCATGAGGAAGAAATTGCCAAACTTTCGGTGGAAATCGCTCGAAAGATATTGATGCAAAAAGTCGAAAATGGGGATTACGAAATAGAATCCATCGTCAAAGAAGCCCTCAAAAATGCTCCCACGCCTCAGGATGTGGTGGTGCGTTTGAATCCTCAAGACCTTGTGCAGTGCCAAAAGGCCCAGCAGGATGAGCCAAGCGGCGACTTAGCCGGCATTAAGTTTGTTTCCGACCCCAATATTGGGCGGGCAGAATGCCTGCTTGAAAGCCCAAAAGGGATTATCGAATCGTTGATTAACGAACATCTGGAACGAGTTGGTAAAGCACTTAAAAGGGCAGAATGAGTTATGGCTACGAGCGAGGTTAGTAACTGTTCGATTGATTTTGAGAAGTTTCACTCGGCCCTGCGTAAGGTAAATTTGTTGGATTGTCAGGGTTCTGTGATTCGAGTCTCTGGTCTGACGGTTGAATCTACCGGTCCGACGGTGGGCCTGGGAGAACTTTGCGGTATCCAAATTCGTGATGGTCGGCGTGTGCTGGCTGAAGTGGTAGGTTTCCAGAAGGACCATCTTATTTTGCTTCCGTTGGAGCATATAGATGGTATATCACCGGGCGATACGGTAACCGCCCGGACTACTCCACGCCATATTATCTTAAACGAAAGTATCTTAGGCAGGGTAGTAAACGGGTTGGGAGAACCTATAGATAATAAGGGACCGTTAGCAGGGACGGACAAGAAGGCGTTAGATGCGAGTAGTCCACCACCTTTGA
>CAYGCR010000153.1:0-2996 GCA_964348415.1 uncultured Ignavibacteria bacterium
GCAGCTCATCCGGGCCGTTAGGCTCTGTAGGACAATTTTGCCACGGATAGGATTTCGCAAGCGATAAAACAACCGCACCTACCGCGTGAGCTGGATCCATGGCATCTTTGCCCAAATACCCGCGACCATGAACGGAGGGAAAGCAAAGATGCAGACGGACACAAACGACAAACCGGCATTCTGGAAACAGAAACTTCAAGAGTATCGGAAGAGCGGACAGAGCCGCCGAACGTTCAGCGAACAAATCGGAGTCAACAAATCAACGCTGGACTACTGGTTTGCCCGGCTCAACAAAAAAAAGAAGACAGAAGGATTGGTCGAAGTTAAACCAGTATCAATCCCCATTTCGAATTGTTCACTGCAGATCGTTGTTGCAGATAAATACCGAATCGAAGTGTACAGTGATTTTGATCCACACCTTTTCGGTGAGGTTGTGAAAACACTGGAAACGCTTTAGATGATTCTGGATTGGGAGAAGGTCAGGTTTTTTGTGAAGCCGGGGCCTACCGATATGCGCAAACAAATCAACGGGCTGTCGATCATCGTATCTGAAGAGCTGGAAATGGATCCCTTTGAGGGGAATCTATTTCTGTTTTGTAACAAACTCAGACGGATCTTGAAAATCATCTATTGGGACAAAAACGGTTTCGCAATGTGGTTAAAACGCTTAGAGAAAGACAAGTTCCCCTGGCCGATGAACCGCAAGGAGGCCACAGAGATCACGCAGGAGCAGTTTTCCTTTCTCCTTCAGGGCGTTGATTTCTGGAACGCCCACAAGAAGTTGGATTATCGAAGCGTTTCTTGATTTTTTTTCATCAAAACCATTGCCCCTGATCATTGTTGTGTGCTAGAATTCCCCCTGTTATGGGAGGGGAAGCAGCTGTTCTGCCTGCAGATGTCGAAGGGCTTCGAACGCTTGTCATCGAACAATCCAAAGAGCTGAGGATACTCAAAAAAGAAAACCACGTACTGGTGAGCAAGGCCGAAGTACTGGAAGACGAACTTCGGCTGTTGAGGCACAAGATCTTCAGGCGGCGAAGCGAACGGTTTTCGGTTGAGGATCTGCAACAGAGCAGTCTGTTCGATGAAGCCGAATATGGTGTCGAAGAACAGGTCCGGAAGCTGTCGGAGCCCACCGTAGAAGTTAGTGCCTACCGCAGAGCAAAGCGCGGTCGCAAACCCTTGCCGGCGGATCTACCTCGAGAAGAGGTAGTGCATGATATACCCGAAGAAGAAAAGATATGCCCCTGTGGTGCGCCGTTGGTTCGAATTGGGGAAGAGACCAATGAGAAACTGGAGATCATTCCCCAACAATTGAAAGTTATCCGGCATGTACGACCCAAATATGCCTGCAAGAACTGTGAGGGTACGGAGAGCGAGCAAGCGGTAAAGATCGCTGCTGTGCCGCCGCAGATCATTCCTAAAAGCATCGCCACACCGGGGCTGTTGGCCTACGTGCTGGTAAGTAAGTTCTGTGATGCTATTCCGTTCTACCGGCAAGAAAAACTGTTCCGGCGAATCGGGATCGAGCTATCCCGGGTGGACTTTTGCAACTGGGCGATTCAGGCAGCCCGGCAGTGTGATCCGTTGATCGAGGTAATGCTTGATGAGATTCGGGCCGGACCTGTGGTGCAGATGGACGAGACCCCGCTTCAGGTGATGAAAGAGCTGGACAGAGCCAACACCAAGAAGTCCTATATGTGGGTGATGCGGGGAGGGCCACCGGAGAATCCGGTGATTGTGTACCGCTATCATCCCACCCGAGGGGCCAAGATTCCGCTTGGATATCTGGCCGAATATGAAGGATTCCTTCAAACTGATGGGTACGAGGGCTACACCGATGCAGGCTCGCTTGCCGGCATCACGCATGCCGGATGTTGGGCTCACGCGAGGAGGAAATTTGATGAAGCGGCCAAAGCTTCCAAGAAAGCGGGCAGTGCGGCAGAAGCTCTGGGACGGATCCGCAAGATCTACCGGATCGAGAGAGAGCTTCGTGGCCAAGAGTTGGAGCCTGAGGTATTCATGGAGAAACGGAAAGAGTTAGTCCTACCGATCCTGGAGGATTTCAAGGATTGGCTCGATACAAAGGCTCTCCAGGTTCCCCCTTCGACCTTACTGGGCAAAGCGGTGAACTATGCCCTAAACGAATGGGAGAAGTTGCTGCGGTATTTGGACTCGCCCTATCTAACCCCGGACACGAACCTGGTGGAGAATGCAATTAGGCCCTTTGTGCTAGGTCGCAAAAACTGGTTATTTTCTGGTTCACCCAGAGGAGCTCATGCCAGCGCGACCCTGTATAGTATGATCGAATCAGCCAAGGCCACCGGGCTCGAGCCCTACCGATACCTGAGATACGTATTCACCAAGCTGCCGTTCGTCCGGACTGTGAGTGACTACCGGGCTTTGACTCCAAATCACTTGGACAACGACGACTTTGTCAGACTTTCGGTATAAATCCCCGCCCCGGCTGGGGGTGTGTTTGTATTATCGCTTACAGACATCCGATACATTACGCCTCTTTAAATCAGTTTTACCAAATGCTCGATCTCGACATATGCTTGCTCTGTAAATGAAAAAGTGTCGCTTAAAAAACTAGTGCAGGTGTCCAAATTCTTTGACGACGAACATCAGGAACCGTGTGCTTCAGTTCTGTTCTACGCGTACATCTCCTCGGCACCGTTACCGTTCTGCACTTCCTTGCCTTTCTTGCCTCTGAGCCGTTTGCCCAAATCGGATAAGATATCACTCAAGATATAGTACGTGACCGGCACCACCACAAGGGTCAGAACGGTCGCGAACAGCAGGCCGAATATGACCACTACACCCATACCGCTCCACCACTGAGCGCTTTCGTTTCCGAATTGAATGAAGTTGCGGAAGTTGCCCGTGAACAGGCCGACGAAATCAATTGTAATGCCCATGGTCAATGGAATCAGCCCCAAAATCGTTGTTATAGCCGTGAGCAACACCGGGCGCAAACGTGTTTTTCCGGCACG
>CAYGCR010000154.1:0-2847 GCA_964348415.1 uncultured Ignavibacteria bacterium
CAGAATAGAGGCAGAAGAATTCATCCAGACGAGGAAGATGCTGCTGCTTAAGTAATTGCAGACACCGTTCAGACCTTGTTCAAAGCGCATTCAACCTATTGGCGGAGATGTCGTAACCTAGCTGACGAGTTCCTCACCCTTCCGACGGCAGAGCGGATAAGGCGAGTCCTCAAGACGGCATCTCGCTTTTTCCCCGGATGAGACTGCTCCTTCCTTTCTCTGACCGTATTTGAACCCGCGCCACGAAAGATCGGCTTGCAGTCCCCGGCGACTGACCTGGGGTAAGGTACATAAGAACGGGAAAGCGCAGACAAAGGTAGGTGGTCGGCCGCCGCGTTTGCGTCTTGAAAAAAGGAAACAATGGATTCATCGATAACGTAAGCAGAGACGACGGCACCGGAAGACTTTCCACCCGCTGTTGGCTCGCCCGAGCCAACTTGAGAAGGAAGCGGGAGACTCAACACTCGAAACGGGAGGGTATTATGTCCATCAGAACGATTGTGTTTAGTACGATTTTCTCGATCGCAGTTGCAGTTCTCACCTTCGCTCCCATCCATGCGGAGCCGGTCCTAGTCAAGTTGACCTTACAGAAACCCGGTGATTGGACCAGCGCCAACTCAATCGGAGTGGTTGCTTATCACAGATTAGAAAACTCCGTCTTGGCCGAGTTCGAGAGGACGAAGCTGGAAGAGCTGGACCGGCTTGGCTTGGAGTACCAGATCGTAGACGAGGAACCCTGGTCGGAGGATTACTTCCTGGTGTTCCGGGTGAAAGGATTTGCCGAAGCAGATTTGGAGTTTTATGGCAGAGTAATCTTGAAAGACCCGGAATGGCAATTGATCAAGACTTCCAGGGAAAGAGCACCCGAACTGCGGGCGCAGGGATATTACGTGATTCCCGTTCATCGCATTCCAATACCACTGGAGTACAGGCCGCCACTGAAGGTGGTCAAAGATGCTCTTAAGTACTCGGCGAACATAGACAGCCTGGTGAACTTGATATCGGAGGATTCTCTCTATGCCTGGGATTTGCGTCTGCAGAATTTCCAGACTAGATACTCATATTCGGATTCGATCCACAGGGCGCGGCAGTGGCTTTACGACAAGTTCTTAAGCTTCGGCATCGATTCGGTGCAGTTCCAGCATTATTACTATGACTCCGATCAGTATAACGTGGTCGCAACCGTGGTGGGAACGGCAATGCCTGACAGGGTCATCGTAGTGGGTGGGCATTACGATTCGGTGGTGTACGGAGCCGGCACCGATCCCTTTGTGTGGGCCCCCGGCGCGGACGACAACGCCACAGGAACGGTGGCGGCAGTGGAGATGGCAAGGATAATTGCCGAGAATCCGTTGCCAGTCACGGTGATGTTCGTTCCCTTCGCGCAAGAAGAGCAGGGTCTTATCGGCTCCTGGGTTTGCGCTTATTACCTGAATGAGCAGAATACAGACTTGAGGCTGATGATCAACTCCGACATGATCGCGCACGACGTCGGTGCCACCCCAGACGTGATGATCTATGGGAATGCAAGCGGCATGAGTTTCGTCGAGATCATGATCGAGATGGCGGAAACATACACTTACTTATACCCACACTACGGGGGAGAGCCTGGCGGCAGTGACCATTATTCCTTCTGGCAATGGGGCTATGACGCGGTAAGCGCCCAAGAAGGCGATTTTCACTATAATGCCTGGCACACCAACTACGATGTAGTTGACAGCTTGGACTTCAGTTATATGAGAGAGGTAGTAAAGATGTGTTTTGCCACCTTGCTGACCGTAGCTTTTTCTCCCTCGCCGGTGGAAGGTTTAGAGGCTCTCGATGCCGGAGACGGTAGCACGGTGTACGTGAACTGGTCGGCAAACGATCCCGCGGAAGATATCGTGTATTATAACCTCTATTTCGGGACCACCAGCGGAAGCTATGACAGCGTGCGTCAAGTCTACGCTACCAGCGACACTCTTTTCAATTTGCAGGGAGACGTCACCTACTTCATAGCCGTCACCGCGGAGAACGCTGACGGTCTTGAGAGCACGGGCGCGGAGGAGGTTTCAGTTGTTCCCAGAGTGACTCCGTCGGCACCGGCGGGACTGGTGGCGAATCCGCTGGGGCTTTACAGAATCAAGCTCGACTGGACTCCAAATGGGGAGATGGATTTTGACTATTACAACATCTACAGGAGCACAGAGTCTGGTTCGGGTTATCAGCTGCTGTACGGAGCCTGCAGGGAAACGACCTTTGTGGATTCAGCAGTGATTGGCATGGTACCATCTTACTACTATACGCTAACCGCCGTTGATACCGACGGCAATGAAAGCCCCATGTCGGATGAGGTAGAAGGTTATTTCGTTAGTCTGGACCAAGGGATTCTAGTGGTTGACGAGACTTACGAAAACGTCTCTTACAACATGGTAGATGGCGACAGCACCAACGCGTTCTACGACAGAGCACTACAGGATTATACTTATGCTTATGTGGACCACAGTTGCCCCAACTGCACTCCGCAGAATCAGCTGCGTGCCAAGGAGCTGGGCCGTTATTCGGTGGTGATTGTTCACTCTGAGGACCTGAGAGGAAATCGCTCGCTGGGCGCTTCCAATGATTCCACCTACCTGGCTCTGAAGGAGTATCTGGATTACGGGGGCAAGGTTATAATCGAGGGGAGGAGGAATCTCTCCGCGGGAAACGACGGCCAGCCAGATCTAAGGTATTTCATGCCAGGGGACGTGCCTTACGACTACTTGAAGGTAGAATCTGCTTATGTGCCGCCCTGGTCTCCCAGCGCTGGATCAGAGGAATTCATAGGAGCATTCAGTCAGGTCTCCGGATATCCGGATTTGCAGGTGG
>CAYGCR010000155.1:0-1834 GCA_964348415.1 uncultured Ignavibacteria bacterium
GCGATCACTCCCACCGCCCAAGCAATAACCTGCCTGTGGTGTCTCACTGGCAACTTGGATGTGCCCGGTGGAAACGTGATCTCCCGCTACGCATTCGACGCGGTTGCGTACGCTCTGCCCGGGGCAGAAGGGGTAATCAAACTGGGGTCCAGGGAGGCTGATAAGAAAAGGATCGGAGCGGACCGCTATGGCCCTTTGAACAAATTCATATGGCGGGCTCAGACAGATCTAGTTCTAGAGCAGATATTCACAGGGGATCCTTATCCCATCAAGGGTATGTGGATACAGGCGTGCAATCCCGTAGGCGGCATAGGGTTAGACCCCAAGAGATGGGTGGACGCCCTTAAGAAGCTTGAGTTTGTAGTTGCCGTCGACCTGTTTCATACCCCCACTACTCAGCTTGCCGATGTCGTTCTGCCGGCGGCAAGCTTCCTCGAAAAAGATGGGGTCAGGAGCTGGTGGGTGCCACTTCAAATCATCAGCAAGATAATAACCGTGGGCCAATGTAAACCAGATGTAGAGATCAACTTTGAGTTAGCCGGGAGATTTGACCCGGATTTTCGTTGGGGTACAATCCATGATCTGTTTGATGAGATTCTCAAGCCTTCGGGCATGACCTTTCGTGAATTACAAGAGAGAGGCGGCTGGGCTCTGCCACCTGAAGGTCATCCTAGCGCGCCCTATCACAGATTCAAGAAGGGGTTGCTGCGGGAAGATAAGAAACCCGGTTTTCAAACGCCCTCTGGGAAGATCGAGTTATACTCGTCTCTCCGTGAAGAATGGGGGCTGGAGCCTCTCCCCCACTATGAGGAACCCCCATTCACACCAACCAGTCAACCAGAGCTGGCGAAAAAGTATCCCCTGATCTTGTCCACCGGAAGGAGGTCCCCGGTCTATTTCCACTCGGAACACAGGAACATCCCTTGGTTGAGGCAGATTCATCCCTACCCCATTATTGAAATCAACCCCAGCACCGCAAAGTCATTGGAGATCAGCAACGGGGAGTGGGTCTGGGTCGAGAATTGGCTTGGCAGATGCACGTTCAAGGCAAGAGTCACTCCTGTGGTGCCGGAATGGATGGTGATGGCAGAGCACGGCTGGTGGTTCCCTGAGAAAAAGGGGACGGAGCCATCTCTCTTCGATGTCTGGAAATCGAATGTCAACCAGCTCATCCCCATGGGATACCAGGGAAAAGACGGTCTAGGCGCGCCCATCAAGCACCTGCTTTGTAAAGTCTACAAGGCTTGAGTGGAGGATGCCAAATATGAAGAACAGAACCAGGTATGGCCTCTTAATAGATTACGAATATTGCACGGGTTGCTATACATGCCAAGTTGCCTGTGCCCAAGAATACATGCGGCCTGCGGGGACGACAGGAATGCAAGTAATCGAAACGGTTCAACAGCTGCCATCTGGCAAAGCGTATCTCACCTTCATACCGTTTCCCACGGAACTCTGTACACTATGCGCACACCGCACCAAGAAAGGGCTCGAGCCAGCGTGTGTAAAGCATTGTATGGCAAGATGCATCAAATGTGGACCAGTTGAAGATTTGGCCAAAGAAATGACCAAGAAAAGGAGAATGGTGCTCTGGGCGCCCCGTTAATCTTTTGAAAAACCTCTCATATTCGGGGCTGTGAGTGCAGTTAGAGAATATCTTCCCATTTTTTCACGCACGCGCGGGCATGCCCGTAAAGGAATATTTCGTTAACCGGAATATCGTTCAAATGTCTTCGCGGATTGTTGGTGTTCTGGCGAGGCTACTTGAAAGGGAAGAGAGAACGGAAGGACAACAGACTGTCGTTGCCTGACTGTGCGAATTACACTATTTTTC
>CAYGCR010000155.1:1844-2804 GCA_964348415.1 uncultured Ignavibacteria bacterium
CGCTCTACTCGCGGCTATGATGAAGAAGAAAGATATGGATTCTAGACGATATAGGTTTACAAGCAATGCACGCATGCTGACGAGTGTGGCTGCTTTGCTCCTGGTAGCGTCATCGATGATCATTCTGGCCTGGAGCATATTTGCATGTTGACATGAACTGCACGCATGCATTAGTTGAATAATAGTGGCGCGAGCTCGATTAGAAATAAATTGAGGCCTAGGTAGAAAATATTTTGGGGAAATCTGAGAATCGATTTCTCTATCGCCCGTTAGAGAGTTCGGTTAGTCCACTAAGATGCGCGCGCGTGATATTTTCCATGCATAACTTAACATCTGTTGATATTACAACCAAATTATCCCTTTACTACCCCTATCGGAACCAACCGGACCACACGAGTTGCGATTCCGACCTTGTCGCTTACCTCCGCAACCATGTCCACCTCTTTGTAGGCCGGATCAGCCTCCTCAGCTAGAACAACAGAACTCGCGGCGCGAACGACGATCCCACGCGCTTCCAAAGCCTTTTTCACGTCTCCACCCCAGAACCTTCTTTTCGCAGCCGTTCGACTCATCATGCGGCCTGCTCCGTGAGCCGTGGAACCGAATGAAAGCTCCATGGATTTAGCCGTGCCAACCAACAACCATGAGTTAGTGCCCATGCTTCCGGGAATGATCACCGGTTGCCCAACAGATCGATAGTCGGGTGGAACTTCCATATGTCCTGGTGGAAATGAACGAGTTGCACCCTTCCTGTGAGTCCAACCTTTGGTTCGTTTTCCATCTACTTTGTGTTCTTCAATCTTTGCGATGTTATGGGCTACGTCGTAAACTAAATCCAAGCCGAACTCGTCCGCTGGTCTCTTGAACACTCCAGCGAAGCTTTGGCGAACCCAATGCGTGATCGCTTGGCGGTTGACGAAGGCATAGTTGACGGCGCAGGCCATGGCTTGGTAGTAGTCT
>CAYGCR010000156.1:0-2780 GCA_964348415.1 uncultured Ignavibacteria bacterium
CGGACTTTTCATCGGACTAAGTGAATACACACTTATTGCTGTAGATTTCTAACGCAATCGGCAGATTGTATCAAAGTCTGGTTTTATTACATCTTCCCAAGAATGCATATCAACATTGTTTTTATTGAGTTCACAGCAACGCAATTTTTGTAACCGGCAAATTAACCCCACCCCCCTGTGAGATGCGGCCGACCTGAGGCTGGGCGGGAAAAATAATTGTCGTTGAAGCTGGGGTATTAAGTTGCGATTATTGCTGGATGGCGTCCTTTAGAATAGGTGCACGGAATCAAAATCAAGGAGGAAGTCTTTATCAATATTCCACGGAAGAAACTCCCGGTAGCATTCTGGATCTTCGCTCTCCGGGAGCCGGGATAGAATATATCGAAGATACAGGTACGGTTCTACAGAGTTGATCTTGGCTGTCTCGATGATGCTGTACCACCCTGCACTGGCTGTGGCTCCAACAGGGCTTCCTGAAAAAAGCCAGGCCTTGCGTCCGACCACGAAGGGCCGTATCGCCTGTTCGCAAGCATTGTTGTCCGGCCTTAAGAACGGACTGTCCAGGTATCGCTCCAGTTTGTCCCACTGTTCCAAATTATACTTGATGGCTTTGCCCAATAATGTGGAAGGCGGAACCAGAGATATTTTGGTTTCTATCCAATAACGAAGCTGCTCCAGCAAGGGTGAAACCTGCTCCCGCCTTTTTTCTGCGAACTGCTCAGGAGCAAGATTCTCAGCTCGAAGCTTTCGTTCGATCTCAAATATTTTGTCGATCCACACCAACGCCTCATCGGCACTTTCACTGTATTTCGATACAACCTTGGCTTCATAGTACTTCCGACGTGAATGCGCCCAACATCCCACCGGGATCACCCCGGGTTGCCGGCCAAGCTCCTCATAGCCTTCATAGCCATCGGACTGGACGTACCCCTGGTAGCCGGACAGATACTCCATGGGCACTTTCCCTGAACGAGTGGGATGATATTGATACTCCACTACCCGGTGTTCCGGCATTCCTCCCTGAAACACCCACATATAGGATTGTTTGGTGTTTGCCCGCCCCGGCTCCTTCAGCACTTGCACGCTGGTTTCATCAATCCCCACCGTCGGCCCTTTTTGGATCTCTTCTCTCAGTAAGCTGAGCAGCGGCACCACCCTGTGGTGCACCCCAATGCTCCAGTTCGCCATGTCCTGGCGGCAGATATCAATTCCGATGCGTTGAAACTGCTTCTCCTGGCGGTAAAACGGAAGACCGTCACAGAACTTCGCGGTAATGATGTAGGCCACCAAAGAGGGTGTAGCGATGCTTTTAGGCAGAAGCTGCGGAAATACTGGTGCAATCCGTACTGCAGGTTTGTCCTCATCGCCGGAGCCTTCACAGGCTTTGCAGGCATACTTTGGCCGGATATGTCGTAGAACCCGTACTTGAGCCGGAATAATCTCAAGCTTCTCGCTGGTATCTGCTCCAATCCGTTTCAGCCGCTCGCCACAGCCGCAGATCTTTTCCTCTTCGGGGATATCGTGCAGCACCTCCACTCGGGGCAGATTCTCTGGTAGCGGCTTTCGACCCCGTTTGACCCGAGTATGGGCACGCACCGGGACCCGTTCTACCTCTTTTTCTACCTTTTGCTCGGAGGAGATAATGAGCTCGGCCTCGTTGAACAACCACAGCTGTTTGCGCTCTTCCTCCGAAAGCCGTTCGGCACTACGGCCAAACAGCCGACGTCGCATCAGCTGCAGCTCTTCAAAATATTCCAGAGCCTTGTTCTGGTGTTCGATGCGTTCGTTGCGTTCTTTCTGCAGATTGTCCTGCAGCTCATGGAGTTGCTTCTCATGATCCACCGCCATCTGACGGATCATCTGCTGCAACTCCTGCACTCCGTTGGGCAACTTCGAGATGTCTACCTTCATAGAAGGCAGTATAGCATAGCTGCTCCAAGGCGTCTAGTGGTAAATGCTTACAATACCGTAGAATAGGTTAGTTTCTGATGGGCGTTCCAGAAATTAATGCCATCCAGAACCATCCGAAATTGATCGACTGCGATCTCCTTCGCTGCTTCTTCGGTCTTCGGCCACGGGAAGTGGTGGCGCTCGAGTCTCTTTTGCCACATGCAGAAGCCTGTTCGATCCCAGTACAGAGCCTTCAGGATCTTGCGGGTCTTGTTACAGAACAGAAACAGGCTTCCGGAAAATGGATCTTTCGACATCTCCCCCTGAGCCATCGCAGCCAGACCGTTGATCTGTTTCCTTAAGTCCGTGGCTCCAGGCCGCACGAAAATCCGTATCGCTGACCAGTCGAGAAACATTCTACAACTCCTTCACGGCCTGCAACACCGTGCGGAGTTGTTCGAGGCTCACCCCTTGCGGAACCCGGATCTGAACAGGATTGTTGATGATGATCTCCACCATACCGCCGGAGCCGGCAGGAGTGGTTCTCGATAGTTCGACGAATACACTGGTCTTCCTTTTCTCAATGACATGCTTCCAGTACTGAAAGGCATGTCGGGAAAGTCCATGCTTTTGGCAGTAGGAAAACTGGGTGTCACCACTTGCCCGCCAAGCCTTGAGATGTCGCTGCCATTCCTGCTTGAGGTTCACACCCCTTCGGGTGCTGTTCTTCGTATATCCCATGGGCCGCAGTATGTCTCATCCGCGGCCGGCCCGCCAGGTGGGGTTAATTTGCCGGTTACAATCATGACAGGAGGGTTCCCCTTGCCGAAAAAACTATTTTCCATAACTATCCAACCAGGCATCGACTAGGTTTTGGCCGTGTTGCGCGC
>CAYGCR010000157.1:0-2746 GCA_964348415.1 uncultured Ignavibacteria bacterium
GGATCATGGTGTACTTGCCTTTGGCCTTGATCCGGGCGACTAGATCCCTTAGGAAAGGCGCCACGAGGCTCCTGAAGGTGTCCGGCGAGATCATGTCTCCTGATGCAACGGGATCGGAAAAATTCAGACCCAAAATGTCGTTGTGATCCATCACCCGCTCACCGATAGCCCAAATCATGTCTGTCGCGAATCTCAGGAGCCGAAGCAGCTGGTGCGGATCTTCGAGGGACGCCATCATCATGGCTTCTGTGCCCAGGATCCGAGCGGCGGTTGTGAAAGGACCCCACTGGGTTGGAATGATCAAGGTCTCCTTGCCTATTGCATTCGCCACCAGATGGTGCGCATGGATGATGCCCTGCATGGTTGAGTTCTGTAAAACCTTGTCGATGCTCAGTGAGTCAAGTTCATCACGACTCTTGATAACGCTGCCCGAGAGGGCCGGTGAGTCGGACGAGTCATCCTTTACGGGGCATCCCAAGAAATGAACTGGATAATTGAGGAATCCTGCGCCGATCCAGATCAGATCGTGTCCCACCGTTCTGAACGCATGGGTGAACACGTCAACAATCTGGGCTGGGTCCTCCTTGATTTCGCTGAAGGTTTTTCCAGCCAAATGGACGTACCACTCGCCTCCTGCAACAAGTGTAACGGGCAGCCTTGGAGGCTTAACTTGATCAAAGGCCATCTTTGCAATATCTCTCCCAGTCATTTTTGCCAATGTCACCCCTATACCGTGATTTCTGCAAGCCCTGCAAATCAACTTAAGTTATGACGCAAACCACCTGACAGTCAAGGAGAAGTGAGGGCTCCTACCACGACGGGATTTCTATTGACATACCAACCTGTCTCCGATATTTTGCCTGCAATAGAGGGAATGCGTCTCTGCGCGGGCGCGGGTCTGGGTTTCTCGCCGGGGGACGGACCGGCTGGTTGAAGCGAATCCGGAATTGTTAGCGAGAGGTTTTGTCAGCGCATTGCAAAGATTAGAGTGGGAAACCAACACCCGCACATATTGCTGCTGTCCCCTGACTTGCCTGGGTGACGCGATTCTGCTACCCCGTGACTTGTCCACTCCGCTCCACGGAGCAAGGTTCAGAGAGGTGTGTTGGGGGAGGAGGTGAGGATTGCAGCAAGGGCCCATTCCGTTTAACTTCAATCCCGTAGGAGAGGAGGTATCACAATGGCGCTCCAAATTGACGTATCGAAGTCCGCATTATTGGTCATGCATTATCAGAATGGTCTGGTGAAGCCCGAGGGCAAGTTTGCGTTTTCTGGCACGGCCGCTCAGGTGGAGAAGCACAATTGTCTAGAGAAGACGGCATTCGTACTCAAGGCGAGTCGGAATGCGGGTATGACGGTGATCTATGTCAATATTGCCTACAGACCAGGGTTCCCCGAGTTAAGAAAACCACACTATCCTCTGATCGAGTCCATCCAAGAAAGAGAGGCCTTTATCAGGGGAACGTGGGACGCCGATATTCCAGATGAGATAAAGATCGAACCCAGTGACATCGTCGTGATCAACTTTGATTCGAGTGCCTTTTCGCACACAGACATGGACTGCATCCTACGAGCCAAGGAGATCCGGCAGCTCTTTCTGGCGGGCATCGCGACCAATTGGATTGTCGAAAGCACGGCCCGATATGGAGCCGAGCTCGGCTACGAGATCTCGGTTCTCGAGGATTGCTGCCAGGGCTTTACAGATGAATTGCATGATTTCGCTATAAAGAACACACTTCCGATGTATGCCACGATTGTCGGGTCGGCGGATTTTGTTAAGGCTTTGGGCTAGGAATGAAGATGGCCTGAGGAATTTGATCGAGTCGGAAGATGTTGCAGAGGATGAAGGAGTCGGGGGTCGGAACAGCTTCCGCAAATGACATCCTGACGAGATTTAGGGGACGACCATAAGTTTATGAGTTGCTCACACAGAAAATGAATGGGGTCGGCCCCTGACATTGGACAATCTCATACCAGAGAAGGAGGCAGGTCTCACCAGGTGACATGCTGAATTAGACTCATCTCTGTCCCCCATTTTCGGTCCAGTCTCTACATCTCGGATGTCGCCGCAAAATAAGCCTGTAGGTTTCTCTTGGCGTTCTTAACGTAGTATCGGTTGCCATAGGAGTCCGTGAAGAACAAGTTAGTAGCCTGTGTACCGTCATCGTCTTTGAGTATGCTGTCGGTGTCTGGTTCAAAAAAATGCTTATGTTTTATGCCCTCGCCAAACCGCGCAAGTCCATGCTCATCGCTCTGCCACAGGGTCTCTGCAATTCTTGCTCCACCGTTTGCACCATACTGGACATAGAGATTCTCAAGATAGACGGCGCGTTGTCCATGATTCCTGACCACAACTGAGAGAGTCGGCGGTCCTGTGGGCCCCTCTTCATCTTGTTGTGCAGGCAGAAACTCGCTTTGCGTCTTGATACGTGCTCTGTTTCGTAATTTGTCCCAGATTGTAACGGCGCCTGTGATAGCCGAAATAGCTAGCGCAATTATCGCAATGTAGTCGGAAAACTGCATGGCCTCCTCCTCAAAGAGAATCAAGATGTCTGCCTCCCATTAAAATTAAGAAGCTTTGTAAAGTCAAGAAAAAGCGAACCTCGCGATAAAAGGCTTGACAGAATCCCATGGTCTGTTAGGATGGTTTTGTTCCTGCTGAATGCCACTTTGTGCTTAATAGGCTAAGCGGAGCGGAAGCTGAAGTTGAGTTGAAAGCCTACTTTTTCTCTGGATGGAGAAGGGT
>CAYGCR010000158.1:0-2686 GCA_964348415.1 uncultured Ignavibacteria bacterium
CTTTCAAGATTGAAGTCTTCTCAGGCAGATGACTTGAGAGAAAAAATCCAGTTCCATGAGGAGGTAGCCGGACTGGAGTGGCTGGCCAGCTTGTTCGGTTTACCTCAGGCTCAGATCTTAGACTACCTATCCCGGGATTCCATCATATTCCTGGATGAGCCTGCCGTGATAGAAAGCGAGCTGGACAGGATTTACGAGGAGACTCAGAAGCTATTTATGGAGGCGCAGAAAAACGGAGAGGGCCTGCCCAAACCCCGAACCTTGTGGGGGAATCCAGAATCCTTGTTCAGAAAGATAGGCAAATTTCGCACCATTGAGCACCTTTCCTTGGGGGAGAAAAAAGATGCCATAAACGTGGGGATAAGAGAGCCAGAGGTCTTCGGGGGAAACGTGACTTTGCTCAAAAGGTCGATAGAGGGCTACCTGTTAGAAAAGCAGAGGGTTTTCGTGTTTTGCGACAATCTGGGTCAGAAGGAACGATTAGCCGAGCTTTTGGGCACCTACGCAGACGCGGTAGCCTGGCAGGTGAAGAATCTTTCCGGGGGCTTCAGCTTCCCGGAGATAGATGTGGTGGTTTTAACCGACCACCAAATCTTCTCCCGCTATCTCTGGCGTCGCCGCAGGAGGAGATTTAACGAGGGGATCGCCCTGTCTTCCTACTCTGCCCTATCTGCCGGAGATTTTGTGGTTCATGTCGACCACGGCATCGGCAGGTACGCCGGACTTGAGACTTTGGAGGTGGACAAGCGGAGGCGGGAATGCCTGAAGCTTGTCTATCAGCGGGATGACAAGCTGTACGTCCCCATTGAGGAGTTCAATAGAGTACACAAGTTCGTGGGAAAGGAAGGTGCTCCCTCCTTATCCAAACTGGGAGGCACCGCCTGGGAGAACCTTAAGAAGAGAACCAAGAAGACCATTCAGGACATGGCCCAGGAATTGATCCAGCTGTATGCGGAGAGAAAAGCCAAACCGGGCTTGGCCTTTTCACCCGATACGGTATGGCAAAAGGAGCTGGAGGCATCCTTCATCTACGAGGAGACGCCAGACCAGCTTACCGCCATTGACGCCGTAAAAACCGATATGGAACAGAGTCCGCCGGCCGATCGCCTCATATGCGGTGACGTGGGTTACGGCAAAACCGAGGTGGCGGTGAGGGCGGCATTCAAAGTGGTGATGGACGGAAAACAGGTGGCGGTATTGGTTCCCACCACCATCTTGGCCCAACAGCACTTCGTCACCTTCTCGGAGAGGCTAAAAAGTTTTCCGGTGAACGTGGCAATGCTCTCCCGGTTCAAAAGCAGAAAGGAACAAAAGAAGATACTGCAAGATCTGAAGGACGGCAGGGTGGATGTGGTCATAGGCACCCACCGCCTCATCCAGAAGGACGTTCAATTCAAGGACCTGGGACTTCTGATAATCGATGAGGAGCAGAGGTTTGGGGTGGCCCACAAAGAGAAGATAAAACAGCTGCGTCGCCTGGTGGACGTCATCACCCTAACCGCTACACCCATCCCCCGCACCCTTCAACTGTCTCTTATGGGCGCCAGGGACATGTCCATGATCAATACACCTCCCAAGGATAGACTTGCCATCCACACCGAGATCCTGGAATTTGACAAGAAGCTCATCGCCGATGCGATACTCCGGGAGGTGGATCGGGGAGGACAGGTGTATTTTGTGCACAATCGGGTACAGACCATAGAAGCCATGTGCCGATTCCTGCAGGATTTAGTTCCCCAGGTCAGAATAGCCGTGGCTCACGGGCAGATGGAGGAGAGCCTTCTGGAAAGGGTGATGCTGGATTTTCTCGACCATCGATACGATCTTCTTCTGGTGACCTCCATCATCGAATCGGGCATAGACATTCCCAGCGTTAACACCATCATAATAGACCGGGCAGACCGTTTCGGGCTGGCTCAGCTGTATCAATTAAGGGGAAGGGTGGGAAGATCCAACCTCAGAGCCTATGCTTACCTTCTGATACCCAAAGTAAAATTGTTGACCGATACGGCTCGAAAAAGGTTGAAAGCGTTGGAACAGTTCACCCAGCTCGGCTCCGGCTTTCATCTGGCGCTAAGGGATCTGGAGATCCGCGGCGCGGGAAATCTCCTGGGCCCGCAGCAGCACGGGTTCATCGAGGAGGTGGGCTTTGACATGTATTGCCGCCTCTTGGATGAGGCAGTAAAAGAACTCAAGGGTGAGCCGGTCGAAAGGCTGCCGGAGGTGAAAATGGAGTTCGACTTGGACATTTACATCCCGGAATCATATATCCCTGACAGCCAGCAGAGAGTGGAAATCTACAGGAAACTCTCGGAAGCTAAATCTGTAGAAGAGGTTGAAGATGTGGAGTCTGAAATCACCGACCGGTTTGGCGCCCCGGATCGAAAAGTGCAGGATCTTTTGAACTTTACCTGCGCCAAGATCCTGGCTGCCAGACTGGGAATCTCCAGGCTCTCTTTGAAGAGAGATGTGCTGACCCTTCAGCTTTCGGAGGATAAGGAGATGGGAAAAAAACAGATAGAGAATCTCAGCCGGAAGATCGACCTCCCTTTGGAATTTGTGGTGCACAAAACACTGAAGCTGTTCATCGATCTCAAGGACGTGGATGGTAACAAAACCATTTTTGTCAAAAATCTCTTGCAAAGGCTGTGAGGGTGTCTTATATTGCGGCGTATTTGCGGGAAGA
>CAYGCR010000159.1:0-2664 GCA_964348415.1 uncultured Ignavibacteria bacterium
CATAGGTCCCATAGCCGCTGGGTGGACCTTTGACAAGATGGGTAGTTATCACCTGGTATGGCTTTGTTTCACTGGAACTACCGTCGTTGCCGTCGTACTGTTGCTGGGACTTAAGGCTCCCCGCCCGATGAGCGAAGGATAACGAAGTGCTCAACGGTTCATCCCAAATCTCATGGGGTTCATGGCTTTCTCGGGAACGGTTGAAATGGGCTTGATATGCGGCTCTGGGCTCATAGGATATTTCCACTATCTAGAAAGCCAAAGGCTTGAGTGAATCTCAGAGTAGTCTCCTCTTGGTGGTCTCCCGACGATTAGGTCCACTGGAAATACGCCAATACGTGAGAAGAGAGGACCGCTTAAGACCTACACTCTTGGTTGAAGCAGTTTCACGAAAGGCAAAGGACTGATGCGAACTGGTCACGTTACGCTTGATGCCATTTCGAAGGGTCTCGGCTTCCTCAACAGGCAACAGCGCGATTGGAAAATCACAGCAGCACGGTCATCCATCCATAGATTCTTCTACCAGATGGTTCTTCCTTACCTCTCTATTTATACTATGGCTTTGGGAGCTACCGGCACCCAGCTGGGCATCGTCAACAGCGTTGGAATGGGTGCCGGTGCCATGCTCAGTCCTTTCACTGGGTGGTTCATCGATAGGATTGGTACCAAGAGGATTTACCTTGGGGGCATTGGTCTGTTAGCGATTTCTTTTTTTACCTATGGTGTGGCCCGGAGTTGGCCAATTATTATCGTCGCTATGCTAGCATACTGGGTTGGATTCACGACAAGCGCGCATAGTTGTGGTGTCATATGTGCTAATTCCTTAACAAAAGAAGACCGAGTCACGGCTATGAGCTGCTGTGAGAGTCTAGCCATAGGCTTAATGGGAATGGCAGGTCCCATGCTTGGAGCTTTGTTGGTCACCACATTTGGTGGTATTAGTGTCAGTAGTATCAGGCCCCTCTTCTTTGTCAGTCTTGCTGGCACCATTACAACGTTTTTTCTTATCTCTACTCAACTGTCAAATCGCACATGGGGAGAACCGAGCGGCAGTAGGCCTGCCTTATTAAGAGACCTTTCTCAAGTATTCAGGCAGGGGCGCAACTTAAAGCGCTTTCTCGTTATCCACTCCATAACCTTCCTACCGCTGGGTATGGTCATCCCCTTTACTCAGGTCTTCGCTCGGGAGGTGAAAGGAGCAGATCAATTCATACTGGGGGCAATGGTCGCTGGTTTCGCATTGACGCCCTTTCTCCTTGGAATCCCTCTCGGAAGGTTAGCTGACACGATTGGGCGGAAAAAGGTTCTCTATTTGATGGCACCCCTTTTCTGGACTTCCAACTTGGTACTTATCTGGGCGCCAAGCCCTATGTTTCTCGTAGTGGCTGGTGTCCTGCAAGGTTTCTTGAACATAAACCTCGTTGTCACGGGGGCTATGAATTTCGAGCTGGTTCCCCCCGAGCAGATGGGCAGGTGGGTTGGAATCTCACGGTTTTTTAGAATGGTCCTCGCCGCCGTCACAGCCTATTTGGGGGGAGCTATCTGGGATAATATCGGCCCACAGTATTTGTTTCTGATTGTACTGGGGTTGGATATAACTATCCGCATTCCTTTGCTGATAGGGATGCCCGAGACATTAGGTTCGCGAGTCAAAACAGAGTAATGGCAATAAGAAGCTCTATCTCGATGCACTTCTCATAATACATGCCCTCCGGATGTAGCCTGGACTTGCAGGTTGGGGAGATGCTCGATATGAAAACGATGCGATAGGGCAGGGTTTGTTCCTCGCCCTCAGGTTCATCTTTCCGGTATAAGAGGTGCACGTAAAAGGGTCTTCCCTGGTGCTACCAAAGCGAGGCGGGCAAGGGCAATCCCTCGCAATCAGAAGCATCAAGAGGACGATCGGGGGTAATCCCCATCATATCTAAAAACGCATGCACCTGACGCAGGTGTTGGGCCACATGCCAGGTGGTGCGCTCGAGGAGGCCATGCACTGATTGGTCGCCGTAGTAAGTGCTTACGTGGTTTCTATACGAATCTTGCGGGGCTCTCTTGAACCACTCAGCCAGGCGTTCACGCACAGTCTCACCGTAGGCCGAAATTTGGTCTGCCGTCCGCATATTGGCGGGTGCTTCCTCCGTTAGCCAGGCCTCTGGCAAACGGTTTTGCTGGAGACAGTCGACAAAGGCAACACTGAGTCGGAAAATATGATAGGCCAGATTTCGGAGTGTGCGGTCACGCTGTGGTGCCTTTATTTCAAGCTGATCTTCGCGGACTTGGCAGATCGCCCGCTGAGCAGCGGCCAGAAAACGGTCGAGTCTCTCCGCCAGTTCGGCCGGGTCCAGCTCTGGCTCATCGCTGTATGGAACTCCAACGAGCTTCGCTACCGCTGCCGGTTGCCAGCCGCGCACAATGCGTTCGCCAACGGCCACGGCTGGTAGTACCAGAGGTTCACCTAGGCCTTTGAGTTCCTCCATTGCTACCGTATTCGCTTCGACGTTGACTGGTTCGAAATCAATTCCCCATGACGAAAGTAACTCCTTCGTCTTAGCGCACGAACTTCAACCCGGTCTATAAAACACTCTGGGTTTCATCATCCCTTCTCCTGATAAGGATACGCTCTTGGACCATGCACAGTATAAGGCAGGTGCTCCTTAGTCAAGG
>CAYGCR010000160.1:0-2647 GCA_964348415.1 uncultured Ignavibacteria bacterium
AGGCGCAGTGCCCGGAGGACACAAACGACCTTGGCATTTGCGATACCTTGTACACTGAGGCCCACCCGCCCGACGTTCTCTTCACAGGTTCAGGGCATCTGGTGCGGGTTCCTGTTCGTGTGACCCACGATATGAGCGTCCAGCCGGACGGCGTCTATGACTCGATTTCGGCATTTGTTATTCCGCTGTGCTATACCCACACGAACTCTGCCAAGTACTGTAGTCTGAGCAGCTACTGGAATAACACCGCTTTGTGGCCGTGGCCGCACACCGACAGAAGCATCTTTCGGCACCTGGACGGCGAGATAAACTGGCTGATGGACCAGCATTTCGTCTTTCCCCCTAACGTCGTTTTGGATTTGGACGGCACCTCCCATTTCTGGTTCGCCCTGCTTCCCACAGGACAAGAGGATCCGAGGTGGCCCGGAGGTTGCCGCTGGCTTCTGTTGACCATGACCTTCAAGGTGGAAGACTCCGTCACCGTCTCCATCGACACCTGTTTCTGGCCGCCGAATTCTCGGCTGTCTTTCACGAGACTCGATGCGGTCCATTATACTCCGCGAGATAACATGCCGTATGACTTCTCCATCTCTTATACCCAAATAGGGGATGCCAACGCTGACGGAACCGTCAACGGATCGGACGTGGTCTACCTGATCAACTATCTGTTCAGGTTCGGCCCGGAGCCGGTTCCCCTGTGGGTGGGTGATGTCAACTGCAACGGGGATGTGAACTCCGGGGATATAGTCTATTTGATTAGTTATCTCTTTCGAGGGGGACCAGGGCCGTGTGAAGGTTAGCTTTGACGGAGTCAGTCCCAACCATCTGTCAAACCGGGGCTAAAGGAGGTATGATGAGATGAGAAAGAATCTTCTGTTCTTTGTGGCAGGAGGATTGTTTATCCTGTTGGGCTCCGCGTTTGCTCAGGCGCAGTGCCCGGAGGACACAAACGACCTTGGCATTTGCGATACCTTGTACACCGATGCCCACCCGCCCGATCTTCCCTTCACAGGTCCAGGGCATCTGGTGCGCGTCCCTGTTCGTGTGACCCACGATGACGCGACTCAGCCGAATGGCGAGCCAGACTCCATTTCAGCATTCCAAATTCCACTGTGCTATACCCACACCAACCCTGCCAAGTACTGCAGTCTGAGCAACTACTGGAACCGGCCCTATTTGTGGCCATGGCCGGCCGAGAGAAGTATCTTTCGGCACCTGGACGGCGAGATAAACTGGCTTTATGACCAACATTACGAAATTGGCAACTATACCGTGATTTTGGATCTGGACGGCACTTCCCATTTCTGGTTCGCCCTCATTCCCGAGGTGCCTTACCTTAAGCGGTGGCCCGGCGGTTCCCGCCGGCTTCTGTTGACTATGACCTTCAAGGTGCAAGACTCCGTCACCGTCTCCATCGACACCTGTTTCTGGCCGCCGAATTCTCGGCTGTCTTTCACGAGATCCGATGCGGTCCGTTATACTCCGAGAGACAACATGCCGTATGACTTCTCTGTCTGTTATACTGAAATAGGGGATGCCAACGCTGACGGAACCGTCGACGGATCCGACGTGGTCTACCTGATCAACTATCTGTTCAGGTTCGGCCCGGAGCCGGTTCCTCTGTGGGTGGGTGACGTCAACTGCAACGGGGATGTGAACTCCGGGGATATAGTCTATTTGATTAGCTATCTCTTTCGAGGTGGACCGCCCCCGTGTGAAGGTTAGTTTTGACGGAATCAGTTCCAACCATCTGTCAGACCGGGGCTAAAGGAGGTATGATGAGATGAGATGAGAAAGAAACTGCTGTTCTTTGTCGTAGCAGGAGTATCTCTTCTCTTATCTTACGCTCTTGCTCAGGCGCAATGCCTCGAAGATCCGAATGACAACGGCCTATGCGACACCATGTATGTGGAGGTCTGGCCGGGAGATGAGTATCTGGTCCCTGGTGAGCAGCACCACGCCCTTTTTCCTATTCGGGTCACTCACGATCTGCCCGACCCCGACATAGATTCAATCGCATCTTTTGTCATTCCATTATGCTATACCTCCAGCAATCCTGCTGCCCAGGCCCAGGTCGATCCATTCTATAACAGCACCGGCCTGTATTTCTTCTCTAACTGTTTTAACTCCGTCTTCCGGCCTCTGCCGGATTGCCAGCATCCCTTGGAGTCTAACTGGATGTGGTCGCTTTTGGGAACCGGCGGAGAGTGGGATAGCAGAATTGTAAATCTGGGGGATCAGCATTTCTGGCTGGCCTTACTTCCCAGTGGTTCAGATAACCAGCTGTTTTGGGAAGCAAGCAGAGTTCTTCTTGCTGCAATGACCTTCAAGCTGGAAGACAGCACTACCATTTGCTTTGACACCTGCTTCTGGCCGCCTGCCTCCCGTTTCGGCTGGTCCAGAAGCGATGCGGTAAGCTATGTGCCAAGAACCAACCTGCCCTACTGTGTATCTATCTTGCACCAGGCGGTCGGTGACTGCAACGCTGACGGTACAATCGATGTGTCGGATGCGGTTTACTTGATAAATTATCTGTTCCGTGACGGCCCGGCTCCCCCACTTCAGGTGGGTGACGTCAATTGCGACGGAGTTATACAGTCAGGGGATGTGGTCTTTTTGCTCAACTACCTGTTCCGAGGTGGTCCAG
>CAYGCR010000161.1:0-2622 GCA_964348415.1 uncultured Ignavibacteria bacterium
CAACAAGCCTTTCATACTCTGGTTTTTGGGACAGGCGCAGATGGAGAATGAAAAATACGATGAGGCGATCAGTACCTATCAGACGCTACTTAAGGGGCTGACCTCTTCTCCCTATTATCATCCTGCTGGAGAGGTGGAATGCCGCTACTATCTGGCAAACGCCTACTACGGGAAAAACGACGGGACCAATTGCAGCGCTCAGATCGACTCTATTCTTGCCTTTGAGGAAAACCCCAGCAAGAACAAGTACATCAAGGACTTCATCGGTAAAGCCAAGGATCTGCGCAAGAAGCTGAACAAGGAGACAGACGCCGAGTGAAAACCAGGTTTGGCTGGCTCATTCTTTTAGCATCCGCATTCCATCTGTTTTGGCCTGTTCCTTCCTTCGGTCAGAAATATCTCGATTATAAGACCGCCCAGATAAAGAGCCTTCTGCGCGAGGGCATCGAAGCCTCTTTTCAGGAGAACTATCCTCTGGCGGAGAGCAGGTTCCAAACGCTAATCCGGATGGCTCCTGAAGATCCGGCGGGATATTTCTTTCTGGCCGCTTTGTACCAAGCTCAGATGATTGATTATGAGAGCAACTTCCGCGAAAAGGAATTCTATCACAACGTAGAAAGCGCCAAGAAACTTGCCCGAAAAAGGATCAATAAAGACAAAAACGACCCCTGGTCTTATCTGGTTCTGGGCAACGCCTATGGGGCAAAGGCGGTTTACGAAGCGAAAAAGGGGAACTGGTGGTCAGGCCTAAACGAGGGGTTGAGGGCCAAGTCTGCGCTCAAACAAGCCATAGAATGTGACCCGGAGCTTTACGATGCCTACGTGGGACTCGGCTCTTATCACTATTGGGCCAGCGTGATGACCAGAGCTTTGTGGTGGCTTCCTTTCGTCGGAGACCACAGGGAGCAGGGAATCTCGGAGATCAAGCTGGCTTACGAGAAATCAATCTTCTCCCAGGCGGCAGCCGCCAGCGGACTTATGTGGATACATATTGAAGAAAAACAATACCAGCAGGCAATAAGCCTGGCTCAAAAGATGCAGTCCAGGTACGCGCGAGGGAAACTATTCCTGTGGCCGTTGGCGGAAGCTTATTTCCGAAAGCGGGACTGGAATAGCGCACTGCTCAACTATCGGGAGCTATTGGGAAGAATAGAGGATGAGCACTCGTCAGGAAACCCTGATCAGTCCTACAATGTGATCGAGTGCAAATTCTACATAGCCAACTCTCTTTTCGGCCTGGCAAGGTATGCCGAATGCGATTCGGTCTGCAAGGATATCCTAAATCTGTCTTTTGATGAGAAGATTCAAGAGCGGCAGAAAGCGAAACTTAAGAGCATAAAGACGCTCTCGCAAAGGTGCTCCGAGATGTTAGGCCGGAAAGATTGAGCCGGGTTCGACTTCGCCCCCCTAATCTCCCTCTCCACAAAGTGTATAGGGACGCACACTGTGAGAGGCAGGCTAAGCTGTCGAAAGGGTCGCATTCATGCGACCTCCCGGAGCTTGCAAACTAAACCGTTAATTGTGATTCTCAGCCTCGAAGAGGTGAATTGCACTTGCATTCCGACGGTGAGTACGTTAAATTCTCAGTATGAGCAGCAGGGCAACCGGACTGATTCTTTTTGTGCCACTTGTCATCCTACTTTCCGGATGTTCCCAGAGAATTACCGGGCCGGAAGCTCCCGACTGGCAGGTCGTTCCCTGTGAATACAAACTTCAGGGAGATGATCAGTCCGTTCTGGTGGTGAGGGCCTGCATAGCTGAGTTCGACTCAGCGAAAGCCGTGACGCATACCCTGTGCTGGACAGTTCTGGGCGACACTCTGAGCCACCAAACCACCCTGTACCCCCGCGAACAGGAGAAATCAGAAAACCACGCCATATTTACCTTCGACAGATCTCTGCCTATAAATTCAGTCCTCAAATCCGTCGAGCTTTTCATAAAGAAGTCGCCGCAAGGATCTCGGAGAAAACGCCGCCTGTGAGAGGAACGAGGTCGCTCTGCTCACGGTTCGCTCGCCTGATTGCGCTCCCCAAGCATCTGCTTAAAACGAAGCGCATCCTCGAACATATAGACATTGTTGAACATGAAATACACCGTATCGAAGCCTTTAGCAAGCAACGCAAGCTCTTTCAGATCGCGATCGGGATACTTGTAACGATAGCCTGTCTTCCCATGTAGCCGAAAATAGCCAATTTTGCCAGGAAATGGCTTATCTTTAAGCGGATCTAAACAGGGCAGAAGCTCCAACTCTCGACAGATAGCCGCAATCTCGCTTCTTTCCCATTTACCTCTCGGTTCCCAGACCATCGAGTATTTCCGGCTTTTTACGGTCTTAAAGAACTTTTCCAGGTTTCCTTTGTTCTCCGGTGTGGGCTGAAAGCTTGCCGGACACTGAAAGACGATGATGCTCGCTTTGAGAATCCGAGCCATCTTTTCGGTCTTTTCCCAGGCCTGCAGTACCTCTTGCGTTGGACGGAAGAAGCCGTAGTTGTCTTTCCTTGATTCGGGGATGTCAAGCTTAACTCTGCGATATGTGGGACTCGATGGAGAATGGGTGATCAATTGCTAGGCCTTGAGGGTAAACTCGAAATTTGACGGTGCTTCTTCCCTCCACCGCTGGAC
>CAYGCR010000162.1:0-2598 GCA_964348415.1 uncultured Ignavibacteria bacterium
AAGAACTTTTTGGTTTAGTACTAACTAACTGAAATCCTCCATTCGTATCTCCCGCATAACTTACTATTTCCGACGCAAATAAACGGAATCCCACCCTGCGCTGGACGTGTTATTCCATCTTGTATTAATCATTCTGCATCAGAGTCCAACGCAGACCGAAACGATCCGTTTCAGACAGAATAGGAACTTGACATCTCCTACCACGATGTGGTAAATGGCGGAGACCCATGATGCCTATCTAAAAACATAACTCCAGCCTAGAGGGGGAGTTATGAGAGGATCATACCAGAACGTGCCGATACGTAGCCTCCAAGGGGATTCAGATCTCGCTGGAGGCTTTTTTCTTGTTCACTCTCTTGGTCCCGTCTTCACAGTCTTAGGGGGGTGATTCTATGACCACTGAAGGCTTTGAACGGAAGCTAACGGCCATCCTGAGTGCAGACGTTAAAGGGTACAGCCGCCTCATGCAAGCGGATGAGGAGGGAACTATTCGTACTTTGACGGCTTACCGTGAGATGATTGCCAGCCTGATCCAGCAGCATCGGGGCCGGGTGGTAGACTCACCTGGTGATAATCTGCTCTCGGAGTTCAAGAGCGTGGTGGACGCGTTGCGCTGTGGTGTAGAAATCCAGAAGGAACTGAAGGTAAAAAACGCTGAACTTTCTGAAGACCGGAGGATGGAGTTTCGTATTGGAATAAACCTTGGGGATGTCGTCGAGGAGGGGGAGCGGATCTACGGAGATGGTGTGAACATAGCGGCTCGAGTTGAGGGTCTTTCGGAGCCAGGAGGCATTTGCGTCTCAGGGAGTGCTTTCGAGCAGGTCAAAAACAAGCTGGACTTAGGGTATGAGCATCTAGGAGAGCACACTGTCAAGAATATCGCTGAACCGGTCCGTGTTTATCGGGTTCTTGTGGAACCTGAAGCAGCCGGGAGAGTTATTGGCGAAAAGAGACCTATCCCAAGGCGATGGCAATGGATGGCTCTGTCAGCGGCCGTGGTTGTCGTAGTCGCGGCAATGGCCATTTGGTACTTTGCCTTTCGTCCTTCCTATCCCCCTATAGAGCCTGCCTCTATGGAGAGAATGGCTTTTCCGCTTCCTGAAAAGCCCTCGATTGCCGTTTTGCCCTTCACAAACATGAGCGACGATCCTGGGCAGGACTATTTCAGCGATGGTTTAACTGAGGAAATCATCACGGCTCTGTCCCAAATTCAAAATATGTTTGTGATTGCCCGCAATTCGACCAACGCTTACAAAGGCAAAGATGTGGAGATTAAGCAGGTTGCAGAGGAACTGGGGGTGCGCTACGTCGTGGAAGGGAGCGTCCGTATGGCTGAAGACCGGGTGCGCATCACCGCCCAGCTAATAGATGCCATAACGGGAAAGTATCTTTGGGCGGAGCGTTGGGACAGGGATCTGGCAGACATCTTTGCCCTGCAAGATGAGATTACCAAAAAAATCATTACCTCTTTAGATGTAACGCTGCTCAAGGGGGAAGATGCCAGACGGTTGGCGCAAAGCACTGATAATCTGGAAGCGTATTTAAAGTTTTTGGAAGGCACAAAAATGCATCAGCAACACACTAAAGACACTAATCTTCGCGGACGGCAGATGCTTGAGGAAGCCATTGCGCTGGATCCGAATTTTTTGGGTGCATATATTATACTGGGAATCACTCACCTTTTAGATGCAGCTTATGGTTGGGCTGAGTCCTTCGATGAGTCTATTAAAGCAGCAGAGGAGCTTGCACACAAGGCACTAGCGTTGGATGACTCTCGTTCCGGCGTCTACAATTTATTGGGTGGTGTCAGCTTGTTGAGATTAGAGTATGAAAAGGCCGTCGCCCTATACAGGAAGGCCATTGCCCTTTCACCGAATTCGGCTGCCATTCATGCATGGCTGGGCATCGCTCTTCTCCAGGTGGAAGGAAAGGCCGAGGAATCAATTAAAGAGCTTAAGATCGCAAGGCGTCTTGATCCTTTTCCTCCCGACTGGATTTTGAATTACTCAGCTGTCGCTTACCGTGTAAACGGCGAATATGAGAAGGCTATCGAGATTCTCCAAAAAGTAATCAAAAGAAGTCCAGACTATTGGCTGAGCCACTTTGAGCTGGCGGCCAATTACGGTTTGCTGGGCCGTGAGGAAGAGGCAAAAGCGGCGGCAGCGGAAGTTCTCAGGATAGACCCCAACTTCACTATAGAGAAGCTATTCGACTATGAATTTCGCGATGAGGCCGATAGGGAGCGTACGATAGAAGTCCTGCTCAAGGCGGGGCTAAAATTCAATTAGCAAACTCCTTTTCCGTAGCTCTGACCTAGTCTAACAGAACTGTTTTACTGCTATTTAGCACGCGCCACTTTACAGTGCTCAAACCTGTGGATACCTCCAACATGTCTCAAGTTTTTCTCGATTGCTAATAGCTGCTATGGATGTTGACTTTGTCACCCCTCAAATAAGTTCAAATATCCACGTCAGATCGTGAATCCCTGCACTTCGATTCTGAGGAATACTAACTCCTCGGTTTTTCCAGTCTGTCCAACTGTTGATTAACGTTTCAAATATGCGCCGATCGCGATCGAGTCGAAACACCCTGGTCCAT
>CAYGCR010000163.1:0-2525 GCA_964348415.1 uncultured Ignavibacteria bacterium
GGCGTCAGCAAAGCTGATTTCCACTGTCCCGTCGGGGAAGAGGGAAGGTACGGTCATTGCGAGTCCCGCCATGGGCGGGACGAAGCAATCTCAATGCTACGTCATTGCGAGCGCAGCGAAGCAATCTCGTAGTAAGAAGATTGCCGCGCCCTTCGGGCTCGCAATGACAGGCTCATTGGCTGTCGCTCCCGCTCCTCCGGGCAGAGAAATAGGGCGAGGCGGGAGAGACTGCAAAGAAGGAACCTGTAATGCCTAACGCAAGGGTGGCCGTCCGGATAAACACTGAGGAGGCTCTGCCCGTACAGGTGTTCATGATTATTGCCGTAACATTTGTCTTGCTTTTCTAACTGGTTTGATTATATTCTCGTATCAAAAGTGACAAGGAGGAAGGCAGTTGAAAGCTAAGATTCATCCCAAGTATTTCGAGACCACCATCACCTGTGCCTGCGGCAACGTGATTGAGACCCGCTCTACGGTGAAGGATCTTCACGTGGAGATCTGTTCTGCCTGCCATCCGTTCTTTACCGGAAAGCAGAAACTCATAGATACCGCAGGTAGAGTGGAACGATTCAGAAGGAAGTACAAGGATTTCGAAAAAAGCAAGGCTGAAAGCGAAACCAAAGAGGAAAAGTTAGAAGAGAAGCCGGACAGCGGAGAAAAGTAGCAAAACCAGTAAGCGACTGTTGTCAGCAGGGGTGTGTAAGTACCGTTGTGGACAGCAGTCGCTTTTTTACGTCTACTGGTAAGGGTGACACTATAAGGGCAAACACAAACGCTTCTTGCGTTTCTGCTTGATAAATCGAGCAGCCAAAGAGAGGTAGGAAAGGCTTTGTCTGATATCTATGTTGGCGGACAGGCGGTAATTGAAGGGGTGATGATGCGTTCCCCTCACCGGGTCTCCACCGCTGTAAGAAAGGCAGACGGAGAGATCGTGGTAAAAAACCAGGAGTTTCTCTCCTATACCAAAAGATACAAGTTGCTCGGGCTGCCTCTGATCAGGGGATTTGTCTCTTTTGCGGAGATGCTGGTGATAAGTGTAAAGACCCTAAACTACTCTGCGGAGGTGGCCATCAAAGAAGAAGAGAAATCGAAGTCCGAGAAGCAAAAGAAAGGGTCGGATATTCTGCGGAGTGCTTATTTAGCCCTCACCGTCATCTTTGCCATGGCGTTGGGGCTTGGCATTTTCTTCTTCTTGCCCTTGTGGTTCTCCGATGTACTGGGGGTGAGGAGGGAGGCTTTGGCTTTCAACTTGGTTGCCGGGATAGTCCGGGTGATCCTGTTCGTCGCGTATGTCTGGGTTATCTCCAGGATCGGTGAGTTCAAACGGATATTTCAGTATCACGGGGCAGAGCACAAGTCGATATATACCTTTGAAGCTGGTGAGGAATTGACCGTGCAGAACGTCAAGAATTTCTCCACCCGCCATCCCCGCTGCGGAACCAGCTTTATCCTGATAGTGGTAGTGTTTGCCATTCTGTTTTACTCGACAGCCGACACGATTTACTATCTTATAGCAGGTGTGCCGCCGACTCTTATAAAGAGATTTGTGATTCACTTCTGTCTTCTGCCTTTGGTGGCTGGAGTGGCGTATGAGCTTTTAAGATTATCCGGGAAGACTCAGAACATCAAACTCGTAAGGTTGTTGAGTGCCCCCGGACTCTGGATCCAGAGCATCACCACCAACGAGCCTACCGAGGACCAGATGGAGGTAGCTTTAGTGGCTCTGAGGAGCGCCTTGAGCGAAGAGGAGGTCTCTGTAACCGTTTCTAAAGAAAAGGCCGAAAAACCTTTTAGTTAGGGCGCGGTTTAGAATTCTTCGTTACTCGTGAGTTTTTTTGTCGATTACTTAAAGTGAGAAGGTGAATTTATGCATGATCTTCTAGAGAAGGTTGAAGAGAAGCACAATGAACTGACCCGGCTTTTGTCCGATCCGGCTGTCTTGTCCGACAGGAACAGGCTGAAAAAGATTGCCAAGGAGCAAAGCGAGCTGGCAGAGATAGTCTCCCTCTCGTCTGAATACAAGAAGGTGCTCAAGACCATCCAGGATGACGAGAAGGTGAGCAAGGAATCGAAGGACCGGGAACTGGTTGAGCTGGCAAAGTCGGAGTTGGAGGAGCTCTACCCAAAAAAGCAGGAGTACGAGGAGAAGTTGAAAGTCCTGCTTTTGCCCAAGGATCCGCTGGACAGCCGCAACACCATCATGGAGATAAGGGCTGGAACGGGTGGTGAGGAAGCGGCGCTCTTTGCCGCGGATATTTACCGGATGTATATGAAATATGCGGAGAAAAAAGGCTGGAAGCTGGACGTGATGAACTCCAATCCCACCGGGATAGGGGGATTTAAGGAGATCATTTTCCTGGTGGAGGGGGACGATGCCTACGGCAAGCTGAAATATGAGAGCGGGGTTCATCGGGTGCAGAGAGTGCCAATTACGGAGGCTTCTGGAAGGATTCACACTTCCGCTGCCTCGGTGGCGGTCTTGCCCGAGGCTGAGGACGTGGAAGTGGATCTCAAGCCTGAGGATT
>CAYGCR010000164.1:0-2509 GCA_964348415.1 uncultured Ignavibacteria bacterium
GGAGTTTGTGATGGACAAAACACTGAAGCTTTTCATCGATCTCAAGGACGTGAATGGCAACAAAACCATTTTTGTCAAAAATCTCTTGCAAAGGCTGTGAGGCCGTTTTATATTGCGGTGTCTTTGTGAGCAGATGTGCCAAATGGCGGTTTTCTAAACCAGGAAGTTCCTTTAAACAGAAGGAGGATTGAGGTGAAAAAGGCGACCGTATTAGTGCTCTTCGGAATACTGGTTTTGGCCTTACTCTCAGGTTGTGCCACCAAGAAGGAAGGTAAGGCTGTGGCCATTGTGGGAGACCGAGCAATCACGGTAGAAGATCTGGAAAAGGAGTGGGGCGCCGCTTCCCGGATAATCATCAAGGGCGTTCCGGAACTGCAGCGAAGAAAGGAATTGGTGGACAAGTTGATCGGTGACCAGGTTGTTATCCTGGAGGCTTACAAGGAGGGCCTGGATAATGCCGTGGAATCCGACACCATGTTTGCACAACAAAAAGGGCGCATACTCCTCAATGTCTTGTACCAAAAGGAGATAGCCGACAAGGCTAAGGTCACCGAGTCGGAAACGAGGAAAGAGTATGAGATGATGCAGCAGGAAGTGCACGCCTCGCATATCCTGGTGGAGACTGAAGAAGAAGCAGACGAGATATACAAGCAGCTGAAGGGGGAAGCGGATTTCGGCGAGCTGGCCAAGGAGAAGAGCATTGATCCTTCAGCCAAGGACAACGCGGGGGATCTGGGATTCTTTCAGTGGGGGAGGATGGTGCCCGAGTTTCAAGAGGCGGCTTTCAAGATGAAGGAAGGCGAAATCTCCAGACCGGTAAAGACCAAGTACGGGTGGCACGTGATCAAGCTGATTGAGCGAAGAGATGTGGAACAGCCCCCCTTCGAGGAGGCAAAGAGACTCATAGAAAACCAGCTGGGACGGGCTAAAAAGGAAAAGAGGGTGGAAGAATACTACGAGAAGCTGAAAAAGGAGGTGGGTTTCAAAATAGACGAGGAGGCCTTAACCCTCTTGATGTCGAAAAGACAAGAGGTACCGCCGGATACTCTCGGCTTAAGGAAAACCGGGGATCTGCTGGACATTGAAAGCCTCTCACCTGAGGAAAGGGAAATGACGCTGTTTACTTATAGGGGGGGCGAGGTAAAAGTGGAAACATTCGCCAAACAGTTCAATGAGATCCCTCAACCTTATCGTCCCAGGTTATCGGACCGGGAAGAGCTGGGTAAGCTTGCATTTCAAACTCTGGTAAGAGACCTTCTTATGGAGGTGGCCGAAGAGAAGAACTTAGAAGAAAGCGAGGAATTCCAGGAGCAATGGAGCGGGCTCAAAGAGCAGGAAATGGCCACCCGGATGAAGAATGAAGTCATACTGAAGGGGGTAGGCATATCGGATGACGAGATCCAGAGTTACTACGGCAGGCATCAGGACCGGTTCACCATTCAGCCCCAGGTCAAGGTCAGGGAAATCTTGGTCCAAACCGAAGAAGAGGCAGAGGATGTACTTAAGCAATTGAGAATGGGTGCCGATTTCGCCTCGTTAGCTACGGACAAAACCATCAGAACCTACGCCAAAAACTCGGGCGGAGATCTGGGAAGCTTCACTCGCGCCCGTTATCCAGAGCTTTTTGACGCCGCCACCGAAATGAAAAAGGGAAGTCTGGGTGGCCCGATAAAGATAAGAGACCGACAATTGGGCGAAGCCTACGCAGTGATCAAATTGGAAGACAAAACCGAGAAGAAAGTACAGCCTTTGGAGGAAGTAAAAGATAGGGTAGTCAAGATGGCACGACAGGAGAAGGATAACAACATCTATAAAAACTGGGTCGACAACGCCAAAGCTCGGTATAAAATCGAAATATATGATGAGGTAATAGAGTCCACGGTACAGGAAAAAGAAGAGGCACCAACACAGCAGGGATGAGCACTTTGGCGCGGATCGCAGTTGAAGGCGATACCAAAGACTATCTGATCCTCCCTCGATTGAAAGATGACAAAACAGCATGGTATTGGCTGGGTTCTGCTTCTGGCCGTTCTCTTGGTTGGTTTGGGATGCGGGGAGGAGAAGAGGAAAAGCAGGCCGAAAAACGCCTTGGCCTGCGTTGACGACGAATGTTTGACCGAGGCGGAGATAGAGTATCAGTTCCCGGATCTCTATCCCAGCTCGCTGGGTCGCGCCCAAAAGAAAGAGTACCTGAGGCAGTGGATCAGAAGCGAAATCCTCTATCAAGCAGCCAAAAGGCAGAAACTTGACCAAGACAAGAAAGTGAGGTCTCTGGCCAGGGAGAAGATCAAGGATATTCTGGTTAACGAGTTCATCGAGCGGAGGCTAAAAGATAGGATACAGGTGACAGAAGAGGAAGCCAGAGTGCACTTCCAGGAGAATCGTAAGATGTATATTTGGCAAGATGACTACGTGCGCCTGAGCCACATATTCACCAAGAGCATGGCGGGCGCCACTCTGGCGGACCTCCTGCTAAAGGAAGGGAACGAATTCGAGGATGTGGTTAGCA
>CAYGCR010000165.1:0-2466 GCA_964348415.1 uncultured Ignavibacteria bacterium
GCCAACATCAATGGATGGGCCGGGCTCACTTCGTTATCACGATACGCCCCGATGAGAAATAGACACTTGCCCTGAGGAAAGTCGATGGGTTGGCTATCAAAAGCGGTCATCAGTAATTTAAGCAGGTTCAGGGAAGCGGCGTCTGCCCACTGCAAACCATCCAGAAAGATCACCAGGGGGTGTTCTGGCCGGGAAAACACGCGGATGAAGTTTTGAAATACCAGGTTGAAGCGGTTTTGGGCTTCGGCGGGAGGTAGTTCAGGAACAGCCGGTTGCGGGCCGATAATCAGTTCCATTTCAGGCATGACTTCAATCACTACCTGCCCATTGGGCCCGAAGGCCGCCAGGAGTTTCTCACGCCATTTGGT
Source organism: uncultured Ignavibacteria bacterium (assembly GCA_964348415.1). GTDB lineage: Bacteria > Zixibacteria > MSB-5A5 > MSB-5A5 > SM1-73 > SM23-73-3. Next base: position 369 of record CAYGCR010000165.1, read on the forward strand.
TATCTGGGCCTCGCTTTCCGTCAGGAGTTGCAGTATCAAGGACCGAAAGGCCTGTATTAACGCTGAATAGGGGATAGTTTGCTGAAGCTGGTCGAACTTGCCAGAGATAAAGTAACCCCGCTGGCGCGTAATCGGCTCGGATATCTCCTGCACCAAAGCCGTCTTGCCGATGCCGGGGGGGCCTGAAACCAGCATCATCTCACTACTTCCCTGGCTGGTACGTTCAAAGCCAGCCAGCAGGGTGGCGATTTCGGTCTCGCGACCATACAGCTTCTGCGGGATTTGAAACCGTTCCGAGACGTCGTGCTCGCCGAGGGAGAAGGGGGTGATAGCGCCTGTCGTCTGCCAGTGCCTCAGACATTCCTCCAGGTCGGCCTTGAGGCCATACGCCGACTGGTAGCGGTCTTCGGCATTTTTGGCGAGGAGTCTCATCACAATATCGGAGACGACCTGAGGAACGCCCGGCTTGAGTTGGCGAGGTGGAACGGGTTGTTTCGCAATGTGGCAATGCACCAACTCCACGGGATCGGTGGTGGGGAACGGCACCTGCCCCGTCAGCAACTCATAGAAGGTAGCTCCCATGGAATAGAAGTCGGTGCGATAATCTATGGCTCGATTCATGCGCCCTGTTTGCTCCGGCGACATGTAGGCCAGCGTCCCTTCCAAAACGTTCGGGTTACGAATGGTGGGATTCTCTCGCGAGAGGACGGTCGAAATGCTGAAATCAATGAGTTTGATCTGTCCGGTGGTGGGGTTGAAGAGAATATGGGAGGGGTTGATGTCCTTGTGCATAATATTCTGTCGGTGAACTTGCCCCAAAGTGTCAGCCATCTGGATCGCCAGCGCCAGAAACTCGGTGAGCGTCAACTTGCCAGTCACCTCTAGCCGGGCCAGAGACTCCCCACCAAAATCCTCCAGCACCATCACCCACCGATGTTCGTATGTTTCCAGGCTGTAGACATCCACTACGCCTGGTAAGTTCAGATTGCGGGTGATTTCATACTCTCGTTTAAACCAGGCAATTTCCTCTGGCGAGGGGTAGGCTTGTTTCAGCATCTTGAGAACAACGGGGCGGTTATCTGCTTTTCGTTGTCCGCGATAGACCAGAGAGTTGGTGCTCGCATAGATCTCCTTGCCAATCTCGTAGCCCGAAACATTCATATCACTCACCTATTCAGCTGTTGTCTGGGGCTCTGTGTGATTACTTCGGCGGAGACAAGGCCCTAGTCACATAATGCAGCCTGTCGGGGCGGCAGGTGAGTGGAAAGCTATCCGCATCAATCTGGAGGGAGTCGAAATTGAGAAGCGAAGTAGGAATATTGATCGGATCTTTGTCCACTCCATCCGCTTGAGATGGACTAGAACAGAGCGAGCAGAAGCGGAAAGCTGTGGAAAGCCGCCGCGAACCTAATATTAATATACACAAACATATTCAAAAAGGCAATGCCCAATTTGGCCCAAACCGGTGGTGCGCCAGATGACATTCATGAGCTTCGGGCCAGCGGATACCCCGCCTGGCGCCGACGTTTCCGTTCACGCTAAGTTGGGTGCCAAGAAGGCTCCCACACTGAGGGTAATGGTTAAGTAACATTCGCCTTGCATCCAGCTGGATGTTTGAGAATGCTATGGCCTAGTGCCCACCTGGCAAGACGACAACTAAGCCACCCGTTTGCGGACGGGTGGCTTTTTCGCTAGGGAATGAACTATGTTCTTTCAGTAACAATTCAGATTAAATGAAAAAAAGAACTTGACAAATTCGCGCTTTCGAGTATTATAGTAATGTGAGAATACTTCATAAATAAGCCCTTACCTCACAAGGTTGCGGAACATCTCCTTGATCCACATTGTCCTGGAATTCAGTTAGCCCACCAAGGAGATATTTAGCACCTCCCGGTGAAGGCCGGTGAGAGACGATAGCTTCGACGACAAACTATGTTGCTCTCTTGGTTTAAACTTGTTGGAAATGCTATCTTTCAGAGGTAAATCCGTCGACAACCTGGCCTCCTGATCCCGCAGCCGAGAAGTAGAATAAACAAACCGAGCGCTTCTTATTGAGATTAGCTAACCAAATTTGGCCACTGAGGTAGTAGCCCGTGTC
>CAYGCR010000166.1:0-2445 GCA_964348415.1 uncultured Ignavibacteria bacterium
TGAACCAGTTCAAAGCCATTTATTTTCCTAATTTCCTCAGCCGAGTACCCCAAGACTTCCTCAAACGCTCGATTGGTGAATAGGAAATTCCCTTTCAGATCGACCGTGAATATCATATCTCTGGAGGTTTCCACTAAGGTCTTGTAGTTCCGCTCCGACTCTCCTAACTTCTCCTCTGCCTGCCTGCGCTCGGCGATCTCTGCCTGTAATTCTATGTTGGCTGCACTCAGCTCCCGTGTTCTCTCCTGAACCCGAACCTCTAACTCGTCGCGAGCTTTCCTCAATGCCTCTTCCGCCAGCTTGCGCTTGGTTATGTCGGTGACGACCATTCCCAGCCCGTCACCCACCTTAAAAGCCGTAACGGACGCGCGCCTCTCTCCAAACTCAGGATCCAAAATCAGGTCATCGACGTAAAACGGCTTAGCCGTCCGGATGACCTCCAGATAACGCTCATATCTGACTGTTTGCTTCAGTATCGGCACCAGCTCCAAGATATTCTTTCCTATCACCTCCGTCTTCTTGGTGCCCGGTGCAAACGTCTTCAGTGCGGCTTCATTAGCGTCCACTAGATTAAGCTCCTTGTCCCAAAGCACGAAACCGTCGGTGGCCGAGTCCATGAAGCTCCTCAGTCTTTCTTCGCTTTCCCTGAGTGCCTTCTCCGCTCGCTCCCGCTCCGTCACGTTGACTAATGTGAGAACCAGTCCGGTCACGGCACCCATTGGGCCTTTGATAGGTACCAGGCTCCAGTCCCAATAGGTTACGCCCCGCTCCGGATGCTGCGCGTACTCGAAGGGTCTGGCCTGGGCAAAGTACGGTTCTCCTGTTTCTACCACTCGCCGAAAGATTCGCTCATTCTCCGCATCGGGATACAAATCAAAGTGATTCTTGCCCGGGAAGAAAGATGGCTCCCGACTGTCGGCGGCAGCGTAAGCTTGGTTGACTTTCACGAAGTTGAACTGCGGATCCAGATAAGCAACCATCATGTGGGTATGATCCAAGAGAGTCTGAAAAAGTTTATTGGTTTCTGGCAGAGCGTCCTCCGCCCGTTTGCGCTCAGTCATGTCCCGTCCCACGGCAATAATATACTTAGGGTTACCCTCATCGTCTTTTATGACCGATCCGGTGTACTCAGTGGGAATTGATCTTCCATCTTTTGTGATGAGGGATAACTCGACGGTGGCGATTCCGTCACGAAGTATTTTTTCAGTAGCGGCTGTCGCCTTTTTGAGGTCTTCCTCGCTGTAGTAACTGTCAGGCGCTTTCATCGACCGGATCTCTTCGTCGCTGTAACCGGAAATTCTACTGAAGGCCCTATTCCATCGAACAGCTTTTCCTGTCGAAGGTTCGAAAACAAAAAAGGTGTCCGTTTGGGCATTCAATGCTGTTTCGGTGAACTCTTTCTCTGCCTTGAGCGCCTCCTCCGCCAGCACGCGCTCGGAGCTTTGGATCAGCTCCCAGTCACGTCCCCGCCTGATAAGCGCAAACTGGTGATTCTGCACTACGTCTATGATCTCGGAAGCGCCGCATTTATCAAGGGAATAACCACACAGAGCTAAGATCCGATGCTTGCCGATGACTTTGTTTACCTGCTCTTCATACTCGGCGAAATCCTTCCAATCCACCTTTTCAAGCCAAAAAGTATTGCCGGAGAGGCGAAGACCGGCAAATCCCTTTTTGATGGCCTGATTCTCTTTTTCTACCCAACCCTGCAACACCCTGTCTGCATCAAACCTACCTGTTTTGGTGTACCACTGCTCCGCATCAAGTATCTGAATCTGTTCTTTTCTAACGTAATCTTCCAGGTTCGGCACGGCTTTTTTCAGCGACGCTTTTGCCTCCTCGGCTCCCAATGGCTCGGCAGTAATCCACATGCAGAACTCGTTGTTTTCTAATCCGGCCTTGAAGTATGGCACCAGAGCATCGATGAGATCCTCTTTAGTCTGATAAAACTGGCAGAAGTGTGTGCCCCAGGGTGCATCACCTATCACTTGGATGCCCGTATTTCTGAGTCCTTCTACCATTTTACTTACCTTTCATGCTGGCTCGTTTTCGCCGTTCTGTTTCCGATTCCGAATTTTCTGGTCCGCCATACCGGTGAAACTGCTGTTTCGGATCAGTCCGTCTGTTCACAAATCCAAACACCGGCATCTGTACGGTCTGCTCTGGAAGCCTCGCTTCATTCTCCTTTCTGCCACTCAATTCTCGTCAACCGATCCGGCAGCCCCTGCTGCGCCCCTTCAAGGAGACCGGCAATCAACTCCCGATCCTTCTTTTGCCTCTTGTCCCTCAGGCGCTATCAGGACGGAGTCTCAGTCGGTTCAACTCGCCATGCAATTCAGCCGTTACCGTCCCCCTGGAAACGCGCTGGTTGCTCCGATCTGCCAATAACCTTTCATAAATCCCATTTCCGGGGTCTCCGGTAGTTGCTTGGTAAGCAGCGTTTCG
>CAYGCR010000167.1:0-2444 GCA_964348415.1 uncultured Ignavibacteria bacterium
TCTGATATATCCTCATAATCTGGCGGAAACGCTGCACCGAATGGAGAACGGGGAGGTAAGCTTCAGATTCTTCTTTGACCGAGCCTCTGACCAGGAGGAGGCTTTTGACACACTGGTGGATGTGATGAGAGGCGAGGGTGCAAAGATGATCAACGATTACGAGCGGGCTCTGCGGGCGGTTGACAAAGCTGTCATGCAGCGGGAATTCTCTTCAGTGGGTATAAACGTCCCCAAAACCATTATACTGCCTCCGTGGGACAAGCGTGCCGAGTTGTCTTCAATCCGCTTAAACAGGGTGGGTATACCTTTCGTGATCAAGCCAGCCTGCGGTGGATGCGGCGACGGCGTGGTCACCGACGCCCGAACCATTGAGGACATTCAATGGTCTCGACAAAAGTTTCCCGACGATAGATACCTGGTGCAAGAGAAGATCTGTCCGGCTCAAGTAAATGGTCGAAGAGCCTGGTTCAGGGTCTTCTTTGCATTCGGAGAGGTGCTTCCCTGTTGGTGGGATGACCAGACCAAGATAGCCGAAATCTTATCGCCGTCGCAGATTAGCAAAAAAGTGTATTCCGGCATAAAGAGCATCATGACGAAGGTAGCTCGTATCTGCAAGCTGCAACTGTTTTCCACTGAGCTGGCATTAACCCCCCAGGGGAACCTGGTGGCAGTCGATCAGGTTAACGATCAGGTTGACCTAAGAAGAAAGTCGTCCCACCTCGACGGTATACCCGATGGGGTGGTGGACGGCATCGTGACTAACCTGGTCGCTTGGGTGGAGAAACGTGCCCGCCCGGCCTCCAAGCCAGCAAAGGCTTCCTTATGCAAAAACGCTTGATGGCAGGAGTCTCCGGAATCAGAGGAATTGTCGGAGAGAGTCTAACTCCGGACATTGTGCTAAGATACGCCGCCGCCTTTGGAACCATCTGTAAATCCGGAAAAGTGGTCCTGGGAAGAGATTCCAGGGCATCGGGAAAAATGCTGAGATCGGCTGCAGTCTCCGGGCTTCTATCCACCGGCTGTCAGGTCATCGATTTAGGCATCTGTGCCACCCCCACCGTGGAGATCGCGGTGAAAGAACTCAAGGCAAACGGCGGAGTCGTCATAACCGCCAGCCATAATCCTATTCAGTGGAATGCCCTGAAGTTCGTCGGCCGGGATGGGGTTTTCCTGACTCCCAAAGAAATCAAAAGAATTCTTGATCGGGCAAAAAGTGACAAAATCAAACACCATAGATGGGACAGGCTTGGGAAATTCGTTTTCGACGAAAGCTGGAGCAGAAGACACATCCAGAAGATTCTGCAGCTAAGGTACATAAATCCGCGGAAGACTAAACAGAGAAAATTCCGTATAGTCCTGGATTGCTGCAATGGAGCTGGAGGAGTCATCTCCCCTCATCTGCTGGAAGCTTTAGGCTGCGAGGTAATTGAACTGAATTGTAGGCCGGATGGCAACTTCGCTCATGATCCCGAGCCTGTGCCGCAAAACCTTGTCTCCCTATGTCGAGCCGTTAAGAAAAATAAAGCAGATCTAGGATTTGCCAACGATCCAGACGTGGACCGGTTAGCCATAGTCTCGGAAAAAGGAATCCCCTTAGGAGAAGAAGCCACCTTGGCTTTGGTCGTTAAGTTCCTTCTCAGCAAGAAGCCGAACTCAAAAGTCGCAGCTAACATATCCACTTCCCGAATGATCGATGATATTGCAGAACAGTTTGATTCCAAGGTGTATCGGGCCAAAGTCGGCGAAGCCCACGTAGCAAGACAGCTAAAGAAAGTCAATGGTATAATTGGAGGAGAGGGCAACGGAGGTGTCATTCTTCCCGAACTTCATTATGGTAGAGATGCTTTGGTGGGAATGGCCTTGATTCTGCAGTATCTAACTGAATCGAGGAAAACGGCCAGCCAGCTATCTTCGGCACTGCCCAGATATTTCATGGTAAAAAGAAAAGCGAAGCTGAGCGGAAACTTCGACAAGAACTTAGCCAAGCTCAAAGGAAAATGTCCAGGTGGTAAAATAAACACTCTTGATGGGATGAGGATAGATTTCAAAGACTCTTGGCTGCACGTAAGAAAGTCAAATACCGAGCCAGTGGTGAGGGTGATAACGGAGGCTAAGTCAAAACGCGAAGCATCCAGGCTTGCTTCAGAGGCATTGAATATGATTAATAAGTAAATAACATAGTAAGTGCACCAAGCTTAATCCCGGTGCTCTTGGATAACACTCCATAAATCCAAAATTTAACAGTCTCAAAACCAAGAGTTCATAAGAAAAAGACTTTTTCAATCATGCAAAAAGACTTATCTTTGAATCGTAAACATTTCTCATTAAGTTAGGAGAGAGCTGAGTTCGAATCCCAACCCCTTAACAGTTTTATAAAGTAGAGAAGTAATCTTAATCTAAAGGATTGAATGAACATGTTCAGGAAGACGGTTTTCATCACCTTT
>CAYGCR010000168.1:0-2251 GCA_964348415.1 uncultured Ignavibacteria bacterium
GTTCCCTTCGACTCGTCCTTTGGACTCGCTCAGGCCCTGACGGCGAATCCCGGCCTCTCCGTTTTTCAGTATCCTCCGGTTTTAGCGTCACAGTCGCCGAACGATGAAGGAGGCAACGTGGATACAGAGGAGTTCCGAAAAGAAGCGCATCGCCTGGTCGACTGGATGGCCGACTATCTTAAGGATATCCGCTCGTACCCGGTGAAGTCCCAGGTGAAACCCAAAGAGATAATCGACCAGTTGCCGGAGGAACCGCCTGAAAAGGGTGAGTCTTTTGAATCAATCTTAGCTGATTTCGATAACTTGATAATGCCGGGCATTACCCACTGGCAGCATCCCAGCTTCTTCGCCTATTTCCCCGCCAATAACAGCCCGCCGTCCGTGTTGGCAGAGATGCTTACGGCGACCATTGCGGCTCAGTGTATGAACTGGGAAACGTCTCCTGCCGCCGCCGAATTGGAAGAAAGAATAATCGGGTGGCTGCGACAGATGCTCGGCCTGCCGCCAGAGTTTTCCGGAGTCATTCAGGACACTGCCTCGGCGGCCACTCTCTGTTCGATTCTAACTGCTCGCGAGCGTCTTTCAGGCTTCCAGACAAACAAAAAGGGCTTGTTTGAGTCACCGGCAATGGCTGTTTACTCCTCAAAAGAGACCCATTCTTCAATTGAGAAGGATGTCAAGATCGCCGGTCTGGGGTCAGATAGCCTTCGTAAGATACACGTTGATAAGAACTTTGCTATGATACCGGAGGCTTTGGGGGAACAGATCCGATCGGACATTCGCAATCACGTTCAACCTTTGTGTGTTGTGGCAACTCTGGGGACGACCGGCTCGACAGCCATTGACCCGATCAAAAAGATCGGACAGATCTGCAAAGAACACGACCTCTGGCTGCACGTCGATGCTGCTTATGCGGGTACCGCCTTGCTGCTGCCGGAGATGCGCTGGATGAGCGAAGGCGTCGAGCTGGCCGATACTTTCGTATTCAATCCACATAAGTGGATGTTCACCAACTTCGACTGCTCAGCATATTTCGTCAAGGACCCCTCCCTCTTGGTGCGGACCTTCGAGATCCTGCCGGAGTACCTAAAGAGCGCGGAGACAGGCCAGGTAAATAACTACCGTGATTGGAGCATTCCTCTGGGGCGCCGTTTCCGAGCCTTAAAACTGTGGTTTGTGATTCGTACCTACGGCGTTTCCGGACTCCAGGCGATGATTCGTAACCATCTGAAGTGGGCGCGGGAGCTGTCCGAGGAGATCGAAGATCATCCTGATTTCGAGCTTCTGGCTCCGGTTCCGCTGAATCTGATATGCTTTCGCTATCATCCGAAGGGCGTGGATAACCCAGCAGTGCTGGATAGTCTGAATGCCAGGCTTTTGGATGAACTCAACCGTTCAGGCAAGATGTACCTGACTCACACAAAACTAAATGGCAAATACACTCTGCGCTTTGTCGCTTCTCAAACCCAGGTGAAGAAAAATGACATCACCCGAGCCTGGCAGCTAATAAAGTCAACTGCAAAAAGACTGAGGATGGAGTAAGGGCAACTGGCGGCCGAATGTCTTGTTCTCCCCGTTTATGTCTAAGTGATCCATGTGGACCAGAGCCGGGGAGATGATCGCATCCATTCTACTGTTCTTGTCTTGAGACGAGAATCCGACGCAGCGATTAAGAGGCAAAAAGGATGAAGACGCATAGGGGTCTGCTCAACAAGAGCGGAGTTGCTTGGGTATTGATGATCTCGGCAATCAGCATCCATGTTTTCGACGAAGCAGTCACCGACTTTTTGCCCTTTTACAATGGACTGGCTCTCAGCCTAAGGGGGCGTCTGGGACTTTCTCTGCTGCCGATGTTCTCCTACGAAGCCTGGCTGGGCGGGCTGATAGCCGGCATCATGATATGCTTCTCGCTAACTCCCCTGGTTGATCGCGGAAGCAGACTCATCCGGCTCTTCGCCACCCTGCTGGGCATACTTATGGTGGTGAATGCGTTGAGCCACATGCTCGGGTCGGCATACTTCGGGCGGCTGCTGCCGGGGTTCTGGAGCTCACCGTTTCTGCTTCTGACGGCCTTGCTTGTGGTGATTCTCGGGTTTGGAGGCACCTCTCGTGCTGCCAACAGAGGATAATAGCAAAGCCCTTGGGCGAATCTTGGGTGGGTGTGATCTCCGAGCTTTCACACGAGTTCGTCTATATAATCTTTCGTCCCTCCTCTTTTTTTGCCTGACAACAGGACAAATGAGCAGCCGCA
>CAYGCR010000169.1:0-2225 GCA_964348415.1 uncultured Ignavibacteria bacterium
GCCTAAAGCCTCTAGGAAGTTCCCGTTGAGAGTGAAACGCTCATCCGGAAGGTAAATTCCCGTCGTAGTTAAAAATCTCCTAATGACCTAAGTCTCTCTCCTAAAGGTCTTCAAGAGCAAAAGAACCCTAGCAAACTAGAGACCGACAAAGCCAAACCATCCGCGAGGGTGGGACGGAAAGCCGCGGGTCTGGGAAGCCAGTCCCTTCGGCTTCTGGGGTTTGACATTATCGATTTCCTAGACAGCCCCGCTGCCGAAGAGTTGGCCCCGTCTTCTTTTGCGAATATGCGAGAACAGAATGGAGGAGATTATGAAAAAGCAGATTGGGAAATCGTACGGCTTTACGATAGTAGTTTTGTTTCTTGTTTCTGTATCTTTCTTGGTCACGGTGACCGGTAGTGCCGCAAAATCCTCCACCTCAAGTCAGGAAACTCGGCTGATTCCAATGGAGGATTTTTTTAGGAACCCCGAGAAAACCGATTTTAAGTTATCCCCTGATGGGAAGCATATCGCCTATCGGAAGCCATGGCAAAACCGGCTCAACGTGTATATTCAAAAAGTTGACCAAGACGAGGCCATCCGGATCACCGAAGCGACGGAACGGGATATTGCCGGGTATATGTGGGCCAACAACAGTCGGATCGCATACGCCCAGGACCGCAGGGGCGACGAAAACTGGCATGGCTACGCCGTCGATATTGACGGATCGAACTATATGGAACTTACGCCGTTCAAGGGCGTCCAGATCCGGCTTGTGGACGAGCTCGAGGAGGATGACGACCACGTGCTGATATCCTTGAACAAGCGTGACCGGCGGATCTTCGATGTGTACTGGATCAACGTCAACACCGGCCAGATGAAAATGGTCGCCGAGAATCCGGGTAACGTTACCCACTGGGTGACTGATAACGAGGGGAAGGTGCGTGTTGCCGTGGTCTTGGACGGAATGAACAATACCCTGCTTTACCGCAAGACAGAATCAGACCCGTTCAAGGCCATCGTTACCACAGATTTTAAGAGTACCATCTGGCCCCTGTTCTTTACCTTTGACAACAAATATCTCTATGTGTGGTCTAATGTTGGCCGGGATAAGGGAGCGATCTACAGGTACGACCCTGAAGACGGAAAGTCCTTGGATCTGATCTACGAGCACCCGGATGTGGATGTCAGCTACCTGATGCGATCGAAGAAACGAAAAGTTATCACCGGCGTATCTTTTATCACCGACAAGCGCCACTACCATTTCTTTGACAAAAAGCGGAAAGAACTCCAGGACAAGCTCGAACGGAGGCTGCCTGGTTACGAAGTTGCAGTAGTCGACATGAGCAAAGAAGAAACGAAAGTGATGGTGCGCACTTGGAGCGACAAGTCCCTGGGAGCGTATTACTATTACGATCTCACCAGCCGAGAGTTCAGGAAACTGGTCGATGTAAGCCCTTGGCTTAACGAAGATGAATTGGCCGACATGAAAACGATTCAGTACCAATCCCGTGATGGCCTAACCATTCATGGTTACCTGACCCTTCCGAAAGGGGTCGAGCCCAAGAATTTGCCAGTTGTGATCAATCCCCACGGTGGCCCTTGGGCCAGAAATGAGTGGGGCTTCAACTCCGAAGTCCAGTTTCTTGTCAACCGGGGACTGGCAGTCCTTCAGGTAAACTTCCGTGGGTCCACCGGTTATGGTAAAGCCTTCTGGCAAGCCAGCTTCAAGGAGTGGGGTCGGAAAATGCAGGACGATATCACCGACGGTGTGCACTGGCTGATCCAAGAGGGTATTGCCGATTCAAAGAGGATCGGGATTTATGGCAAATCATACGGCGGTTATGCAACATTGGCTGGCCTGGCTTTCACACCTGATCTATACGCCTGCGGTGTGGATTATGTGGGTATCTCCAACATCTTCACTTGGCTGAACAGCATACCACCGTACTGGGAGCTGTCGCGCCGGAGGTTCTACGAGATGGTTGGTGATCCCGAAAAGGATCATGAACTCCTGAGGGCGGCTTCACCGGTGTTTCACGCAGATAAAATAAAAGCGCCGCTTTTCGTAGCACAGGGAGCCAATGATCCTCGAGTCAAAAAGGCTGAGTCCGACCAGATCGTCGAAGCCCTCAAAAAACGCGGCATCGAAGCTATGTATATGGTCAAGGACAATGAGGGCCACGGGTTCAGAAACGAGGAAAACCGTTTCGATTTCTACCGGGCGATGGAGGAGTTCCTGGGAA
>CAYGCR010000170.1:0-2161 GCA_964348415.1 uncultured Ignavibacteria bacterium
ACCGAAACCGGCTGGAAGAACGGCCTGCACATTTCAAGCGGTCCTCCGTCTGTGTCTCTCCTGGTGGGATCGAAATTCATCTTGGATGAACCTTACAGCTCTCCCCGGCTCTGCGGGGCCTTGTTCTGGGATGATCCGGCATTGAACTACCCCCCTCAACCCTTCTCCCTGCTTTCCCCGGCGGATGGGGAGACGGTGGTTCGCCCGGCTCTGCTGGACTGGGAGGAGTCAGTAGATCCCAATCCAGAGGATGACATCTACTACGATCTTTATGTGAGCACATCGTCGGTCTTTGCACCAGACTCAACCGTGGTCGTGGACAGCCTGTCGGTCAGCGGATGTCTGGTGAGCGAGCTGGATTACAGCGTGCCCTACTACTGGAAGGTGACAGCATATGATCTTTATTGCTCCACCTGGTCCGAGGAGATTTGGAGTTTTTATGTAGAGAATTACGGAGATGCCAATGGCGATGGAGCAGTGGGCGCGGCTGATGTCATCTTTCTGATAAACTATCTGTTCAGGAATGGGCCTCCACCCAATCCCCTGGCATCCGGAGATGAGAACGGAGACTGCGAGGTAAACCCGGCGGACGCCGTCTACCTGCTAAACTATCTATTCCGTGGTGGGCCACCCCCTCGAGAAGGATGCGCATAAAGGAAGTTCTCAAGTATATCTGGCATAATACGGAAAACAGCCAAGTTGGTCGGGCAACTCCTTTGTGAGTTGCCCGACTTCTCTTGTTATTTGCCCTCTGGTTATTAAACCAACACTAAAAGCTTGATTTTCGTCCTAAAGCTTGTATAATGCCTGCAATTCGGTCGTAGAGTTAAGATAACCAGGCAGCGGGAAGAGGAATGAAACATTCGGAGCACACAACAAGATACCGGTTCTTCGGGACAGAGTTCAGAATACTTCTGTCGCTGGTTGCTTTACTGCTCATCCTGTCGGCCGGGGTTGCAGGGTTCAGAAGATCTTACCTGCTCTGTACCCTCCTCTTTCTGATCTTCGTACTGTTGGTCTTCTTCCTTCGTTTGGACTCGAAGTATCACCTGGTAATAGTGACACCGGGCAAGCTGATCTTCGAGAACGTCGTGTGGAGGAGACTGGCCACGTCATTTGTATACGTTCCCTGGGCCGACGTGGAAAGGGTTACCACCAACCCCTGGGGTTTTTTTAGTCTATGGAAATCGACCATTATCCAAAGCAGAAGACAGAAACCCGTCAGGGTTTACTCTTTCATGGAGGATTATGTGCATTTTCTAAGGGATGTGATAAAAGAAGCCAAATCAGCAGAGGTGGACAAATTGACCTTGGATCTGCCTGCCGGCAGAGCAGACCTCTGATTTGACTGTTTGAGGGGAGCAATACCATGTTTTGTCGACGAACGATCGTTACGTTTGCTGCAATCCTGAGCCTGAGTTTGCTCGTTCCTGGCGCTCAGGCTGGGGCAGAAGTGAGTATGGATTCGCCGGAGGTGGATTCCATCATATTGAGGGGGTTGGAGTTGGTTCATGCGGATTCCACGCTTGAAGCGGTGGAGGAGTTCAAAAAGCTGATTGACCTTTTCCCGGACGATCCCATAGGCTACTTCTATATATCAGCCACGCTGCAAACCATGATGGATGATTTCCGCAACTACTCCCATCTGGATGAGTTCAACAAGTACATGGACAAAGCTATCGAAGCCGCGGAGAAAAAGCAAAACAAGACCAACTTGACTGCCTACGATTACCTCTATTTCGGGGGTGCGGTGGGGTACCGGGGAATCCACAAGGCCCTGACCGGCAACTGGATGGGCGCTTTCGTGGACGGCCTTAAAGGAAAAGGCTACCTGGAGGATGCGCTGAGGCTCGATCCGGAATTGCACGACGTCTATTACGGGTTGGGATCATATCATTTCTGGAAGAGCTTAAAATCCAAGATATTCTGGTGGCTCCCCTTTGTGGCCGACAACAGGCAGATGGGAATCGACATGATCAAGCTGGCCATCGAGAAGGGCAAATACTCTGTTGAGGACGCAAAAATGGCTCTTGTGCGCATCTGGGTGGAAAATAAAGAGTACGACAAAGCTTTCGCCCAGATAGACGAGCTTGAAAAAACTTACCCCAACAAGCCTTTCATACTCTGGTTTTTGGGACAGGCGCAGATGGAGAATGAAAAA
>CAYGCR010000171.1:0-1052 GCA_964348415.1 uncultured Ignavibacteria bacterium
GGGACCTGGACTTGGCGGTTGCAAATGGCAATTCCGACAATGTCTCGGTTCTGCTCAACCTCACTAGGGAAGTTGTGGTCACTGCTGGGCCTGACATATCTGATGCTGCAAGAACTGATGTCTCAGCTAAGTTTTACATCGAAAACACGGGAGATGTCTTGGACGTTTACGATGTCGACGTAACGGATTCCCTGGGCTGGAACATTGACCCCGTGTATTATGAAGTTACCCTTGACAGCAGCCAGTTGGATTCGGTCTCTTTCACAGTCTCCATCCCGAACGTACCGCTCGGCACGACCAACAGAGTCTTTGTCATCGCCATCTCCCAAGCAGATCCGTCGGTCTTTGATACGGCATCCCTTACGGTCACCTGCGACGCTTACAACGTGGACATTACGGACATCTCGGATGTGGGAAACGACCAGGGCAAGCAAGTACGAATAGAGTGGACCAGTTTTCCCGGCTCCGACCCGCTGGTGACCGATTTCACCATATTTAGAAGAATCGACCCACTGCTTTTTGGTTCATTCGCACACGGCCCAACAGTTCTTTCTGGAAAGGACTATCCTCCGGGTGAATGGGATATGATTGGCACATATGAGGCTTTCGGCGAGACCCTGTATTCGGCTGTTGTGCCAACCCTCAGGGATTCCACCATAGCCGAGGGAATGTATTGGTCGGTTTTCTTCGTAAGAGCAGGTACGTATGACCCCCTCCTGTATTTCGATTCGCCGGTTGATTCCGGCTATTCTCTTGATAACCTGTCACCCTCTCCTCCTGGCGGGCTCCTGGCAGCTCACGAACCGGCTGTTACGAAGCTCACCTGGAGTGCGATCCCAGACGTGGACTTTGATTACTTCGCGGTGTACCGGGATACGCTAAGCGGATTCACACCGGACGAAAGCAACAGGCTGGGCTACACCATAGACAGCGTTTTCGTGGACTCAACCGCTGAGTTGGGGAGGAGTTGCTATTATCTTGTCTGCGCCACTGATTTCTCAGGGAACGAGAGTGAGCCGTCCAATGAGGCTGAAGGTGTCCGCTACATCACA
>CAYGCR010000171.1:1062-2155 GCA_964348415.1 uncultured Ignavibacteria bacterium
TCACAGGCGACTGCAATGCAAGTGGGGCCATAGAACCTTCCGACATCGTCTATCTGATAAACTATTTCTTCAGAAACGGCTCGCCTCCCAAACCCCTGGAGGCCGGAGACTGCAACTGCGACGGCATGGTGGCCCCCGGTGATATTGTCTACCTCATAAACTACCTGTTCAGAGGCTGGCCGCCGCCTCCGTGCTAAGCAGAGAAGAACGTGGGGACCAATCTTTAGATTCCGCTGCAGAGAAGGGGCGGAGCTGAACCTCCGCCCCCCCTACATTCACGGTCTGTATTCAGCGGTCAAAGAACTGGCCGAACCTCTGCTCGACAGCTTCTGCAGCGGCAGAGCTCTGCCTGAAGTCATACACCCCATAGGGGCAGACCCTCCAGAATCTACTGTTGTGCCAGGCAAGCAACGGCAATGAAGATGAGGTGAAAAGCGTTAATCTGTCATTGCGAGGTCCGCCGAAGGCGGGCCGAAGCAATCTCTGTTTAGTCTTAGGAGGTCAGGAGCCCCGCCGCTCCTGGCTTCCTTTTCTATCCCCCGGCTTCCAGTTGGTGAAGTACCAGAGAGAGGAACACCAGTCCAGCCGTCTCTGTGCGTAGTCTTCGTGCACCCAGGCTCACAGAGATGATTCCGGCTGATTCGGCCTTGGAAAGCTCCTCTTCTGTAAAACCGGCTTCCGGGCCCACTATGAGGAGGACGTTCTTTAGCTTCTTATTCATCTGTTCGCATTCTCTTATGCTCCTTGCATCCTTATCCAGGCTCGCAATCAGACATAGATCGTAATAATCGATTGTGGAGAGTAATAGCTCAAACTCGGTTATCTCGGTTATTCGCGGCAGCACGGTCCTCAGCGACTGTTTCATAGCAGCAAGGGCTATTCGCCTCCATCGCTCGATTTTCTTCTTGTCCCTTGTGGTCTCGCTTGCCTTTATCAAGCTCCTTTCCGTCAGCAGGGGAATGATCGAGCTAACCCCGATCTCGGTTGCCTTCTCGATCAAGAAATCCATTCGCTCCTTTCGGCAGACAGCTTGAGCCAGCGTGATTCGGCAATCAGGCTCGTTTTCCATGTGAGTGCGGGAAAGAATCTTGCC
>CAYGCR010000172.1:0-2150 GCA_964348415.1 uncultured Ignavibacteria bacterium
TTTTCATGTACGGCTGGTACGTCCAGAATCCCAGCCGGGTGGCCAGGAATATCACCGAGAAGAAAAGAACGAACCACAGCAGCCGTTTCTGGTCAAGTATCAGGGCAAGGCTTTTTTGTATCTCGTAATAAGACTTTCTTCCAACCTTAGGTTCTGCAACCCCGGTGACTTCCGCGTGCCGAGGGGGTTCAATCAAGGTCATAGCGACCAGCCCGGACATGAATATTCCGACGGAGCTTGCCAAGTAGGGAAGAGCCAGATTTACGGTGGCGAGAAGCCCTCCCACCGGCGCAAATACGGCAAAGCCCAGATGTCTCATGCTGTTGGCGTTTCCTTCCACCCTCTGGTACTGGTCGCTTCTCCCCAGACTCTTCAAGGTATCGTAGGCTAAAGCGGAATCGGCGCCGTAGGCGAAGGACATGGAGACACCCGCCATGATCTCACCCACAACAAACAGCATAAAAGAATGCGAAAGAAAAATCAGAAGGTAACCAAGCGAATGAAAAAAAGAACCCAGGACAAGCGCTTTCTTTCTACCCACCCGATCCGCCCAGGCACCGGTGGGAACCTCCGAGAGCACCTTGGCAAAGTAGTAGAGGCTCTGCAGAATCATTATCTGGGAAAAAGACAGGCCTCTGGCCTGGTAAAAGATGACCAGTATGGCTACATGAAAGAGGCTGAACTTGGTGAGACGATACCAGTAGAATCTGCGGATGTTTTTCTCCATCTAGAAGACCTTCACCGGGACGCCGCAACGCTCTTCCGCTTTCCGTGCTATCTGTCCCAATCTCTCCTTGGTGACCAGGGCCAACTCCCGGTCTGCCGAAGGTCGGTCGATAGAGTAGATCTGCACCTCCTTGGGATTTATATAGCAAAGCCGCTCGATCCATTTTTCTATCTCCGCGTCCCCGGCATTGCTGACCCGTCCCTGGACGAAAACAGTCTGGACGATTATATCATCCAGCTCCTTCAGGCGTTCCACCACCTCCTCAAGCTTAACGCCAGCGCAAGGGCGATTTATCTTTCGGAAAGTCTCCTCGGTCCCACAGTCAAGCTTCATGATCCTCACGTCCAGTTTCTTGAGGGCACGCTGCACCTTAATGTTCTCCAAGCAGGTTGAGTTGGAAAGAATGGCAAGCTTTGCGCCAGGAACGTACTGGTCCCTCACCTTTAGTGCCATTTCCACCATCTCGTCGAAATCAGGATGCATGGCCGGCTCACCGTTCCCCGAAAAGGTGATATAGTCTATCCTGTCCTGACTCCCTTTAAGCCACTTCTCAAGCGATTCTCTTACCTGTTCCACCGATGGCAGATCACCCAGATAGGGAGACGCGTTACCGGTATGTTGTTTTGTCCATCCGTAATGGCAATAAAGGCAATTGAAGGTGCACAACTTGTAACTGGTCGGCGAGAGATTGATCCCCAACGAAGACCCCAGCCTTCTGGAGTCGACCGGTCCGTAGATTGCTCCACGTTTTAATTCCAAAGTTCTCATTTCAGACTCCTTTGAATGAATTCCTGCCGCAACCCACAATTTACATATACTGAAGAGGTTGTCAATGGTTTCCAATTACTTCGCGTGAAGACGGGCGTCAATCTCGGTCCCGGCCTATCAGGCCAATGTTCCCATTTGACCTCCTGATCCCCGGGTAAGCCCGTGGTCTGTCCGGCACGTATTTGTACGAACAGTTTGCGGGCAGTTAATAAGGACAAGTTTGACCATCTTCGCAGTGCACTCGACAACCATACGGTATTGGTTTATCCCTATACTTTGGGTGAGCTATTTGGGCCTCGAATTTCGTCTGACATCTTTGCCCTTCTGGTCATCCTCCCGAAGTCTCGCTGATACAACCAATTATGCACGGTCGTGATTTGCGCCTTCGGGGCGGCAGTCTTTTTGCTCTGGTATCGTGCTAAGGGAAACCAAACTTTGCGGGCGGAATATGATGCCAAAACCCAGAATGTTTCTCCAGAAGGCGGCTCGTCCGGGAGAAAGGGGTGTCGGCTTGCTTGTCTTTCTCTTCTTGCTCGTGATTTCAACCGTGCTCGGGATCACCGCCGCGGTGACAGACAATACGCTCTGCGCCCCTGAAGACTATAACGAAGCCAAGGATACCTGGCAATCATAACATTCCCTCTTTTGACCTGCC
>CAYGCR010000173.1:0-2100 GCA_964348415.1 uncultured Ignavibacteria bacterium
TGGTAAAAAGAAGCCAGCCTCCTCTTTTTATATCGGCCATATCTGTCCAATATTAGAGGCAAATCGACATAGCTTGACTATTGTCCCGCACTTCTCCAAAATGGATGTCAACAGAGCTCCCTGAAAAAAGCGAGATCGCTTCAAATATATAATGTTGGACACCCTATTACTTGTTAACCCTTGCAGCAGTTTAAAAAAAGATGAACAATGGAGGATGTGAGGTATTGAGAATGAAGAGTTTGAGTACCCTTCTGTGTGTACTCCTGCTCATCGTCGTTTCTTCCTGTTCGGGCGGCAGTGGTGGGAATGACGGAGACTCAAACAATGAACCACCCAAGCCGCTGATGGGCATCCTGCAGTTCAGGATTCGTCATAACCTCCATGACGATAGTTGCCTGGCGAGCAGTGATTGCTACTTCTCCACCGAGGAAGAAGACGACACGGCTTGGTGGTTGGCCGAGATCGCGGCGGACTCCAACCTGGCGGTGCTGCACTGGGACCGTGCCGTTCCCTGGCTGGCCTTCGATGAAGAACCACCACCGGGAACCAGCCGAACCGAATTCTTCGACGCTCGCATTGATGCCAGGCTGCGTTCCTGGATTGACGCCTTTGCGGCTCACTTCGCATCCTTACCATACGGCTACCTCGCGGTCACCCCTCTCCACGGCGAGCGGAACAGGTTGGAGCGATGTCGAGTGGATGAAGACCTTGAGGTGGAGATCACCAACGCGTGCCCCGATGCGGATCCCGGCACGGTGATACAGTTCCAGTACGACCCCGGTACCGGTCCGGTAACGGCCTCTTTCGATCTCGAAAAAAGCTATCGAAACTTTGTTCTTTACCTCTACGACAAGCTTCAGCCGGACTACCTAGCCATCATGATCGAAACGAACATGTTCAAGGAGTTCTGCCCTACAAAGTGGAGTGGTTTGGTGGATCTTTACCGTTCCATTTACGATACCGTTCGCGCCGAGGTGGATCCGGAGACGAAAGTATTCGCCACAGTAATCTTCAATAATCTTCTGGACTACGAAATCGAGCAGTGCCACGGGCCCCTGGCCTTCGAGGGATGCACTGGAGACCCCAGCCCACCCAACTACCCGGACCCTGATCCAATCACCTGCTACCCACTGGACCTTTCCGCAATCACGGATCTGGACCAAGGCGACCGCCTCGAGATCCTGGCACTCTCTTTCTACCCGGACTCCTTGCAAATGGCCGTCGGAGACGACAACTTGCTTTACGTATACCCCGATGACTGGGACGGAAGTGGTAGCTGTCTGATGCGCACCCAGGCTCCGCCGTTTCTCGATCCCATCGCCGCCCTGGATCGCTTCAATTGGAGCAAACCGGTGGCCATAGCGGAGCTGGGAGCGAGATCCTGTCGCACACTGTCATTTTTCGAGGATGGACCGAACAGATTCATTATTCAGCCTCCAGGTGACCTTACCTCTCAGGCCTTCTGGCTCGATCACTTCCTGGAACGCGCCAAGGAGAGGAAGTTTGAATTCTATGTGCAGGTTTTTCTTCGTGACTATTATCCACTCGGGCTTTGGACTGTCCGCCAGGGCGTATTGCCAGAAAATCTCTACAACATTAACAACATTTTCCCCTGCATGGGTCTTTACGATGAGAACGGTCAGGTCAAAGACGGCGTCACCGCAATCTGGCAGGATGCGTTGCCTTAGTTAGGGGGAAGTGGGGTCACATCTTAAATGTTACGTATTACCATCTGCCATTGGTAGGAATTTTGCGGCAAAAAAAAAGAGGGATGTTGTTGAAAGCTGTTACTTTTTCCTCTGTGATTCCAGCTTCTGAATGCCCTTGACACTGGACAAGCGAAGAGCCCCCGCTCGAGGCGTCGAAGATGTGGAGGGCGGGGGCGCTACTGCTATTTCGCCTCAAAAAGCTTTCCATATTCCCCGTAGCCCGCTTTTTCCAGATCCTCCTTGGGAATGAATCGCAACGCAGCTGAATTGATACAATAACGAAGTCCTGTTGGTGGCGGACCGTCGGGAAAGACATGGCCCAGATGGGAATCGGCATGTCTGCTCCTCACCTCGATACGCCTCATAAAGAAACTCCTGTCTTCCCTTTCAA
>CAYGCR010000174.1:0-2051 GCA_964348415.1 uncultured Ignavibacteria bacterium
GCTCAACTATCTTTACAGGAATGGACCTCCTCCACCGGGAGGGTGCGCCCACTAAAAAAGAAACAGCCAAATCCAGAAACACCTGGATCTGTGGGAGAGAGCAATGTGCCCGGTGAAAAAGGAGGTCTCGGGTCACACTTACGACAGGCGGTAAGCAGGACCTGACACAACCTCGAACGGAATCATTTGCCCTGGGCTAACCTGAAATACACCTGTTTTTGTCTTCACTATAAGTCCCAGCCCCAAAATTTACAAAGAACCATCAAAAATAATTTGACTTTATTCAGAAATCAGTTTACTTAGTCATAGCAGACAATAAGGCTAGAACCTGCCATGCGAAGGAGAATTCTCCATGCCAGATTTTGGTGTCGTTAGCAAGACCGACGTGGCTAAGCTGACTTTGAAATCCGCTCCGGATCGCCCCGGAATAGGTGCCCAGGTATTCGGGTCGTTGTGGTCTTATGATATCAACGTGGAGTTGGTTTCTTCCGCCGCCGGAATGGAAGGGGGACAGGATATAACTCTGGTGGTACCCCGGGACCACCTAAACTCCGCCATCCTAAAGCTGAAGAAGATAAAAGAAGAGATAGAGGCGAAGGATCTTCTGGTGGATCACAACATCGCGGTAGTTTCCGTTACTTATTCGGCTCTATCCAAGACCCCGGGAATAGGAGCCAAGGTCTTCTCTGCTCTTTCCGACGCCAGCATCAACGTGGAAGCAGTGTGTAGTTCCACCAATGCCATCTCGTGTATAATCCGGTCCGGGGACGCCTCGAAAGCAGAACAAGCTTTGCGCGAGACCCTGAAAGAGTAAGGTCCAGGGCCAAATTCAGTAAGCTGACGTTTGTCCACTTCTTACCCTTGAGGGCTGTTTTTTTGCCGCTTGATTTACGAGAAACCAAATTTCTCTTTCAACTTCCTTTGTACAGTCTCCGGGACAAAACAGGCTATGTCGCCGTCGAAGCGAGCGATGTCTTTGATTAGATTGGAGCTGAGATAAGTATATTTCTCTGAAGGTATCAAAAAGACCGTTTCCGCGTGGGGGGCTAGTTTTCGGTTCATCAGGGCAAGCTGAAACTCAAACTCGAAATCCGATACCGCCCTCACTCCCCGAATGATGGCGCAAGCCTTGCGCTCCTTAGCCAGATTCGCCAGCAGTCCGGTGAAGAGCAAGACCTCCACTTGTTTCTCGTCTTTCACCGTCTCCTTTACCATTTCCAGTCTCTCCCGACCGGAAAAGAGGGGCCTTTTGTTGGGATTGTCGGCTATGGCCACCACCAGCTGATCAAAAAGCAAAAGGCTGCGCTGGATCAAATCCAGATGACCGTTGGTAACGGGATCGAAGCTTCCCGGATATATAGCTGTTTTCATAGAGTCTCCTTTGCTTTAATGGAACCTGCCGTACTTTTCGAGTTGATTTTTCCAGGTCTTTCTCACCAGAAAGGATATAACCGTGTCTCCGAACTTTTTCTGCTTCAGCAAAGACAGCTTCTCTTCAGGCGCAGAGAATGTTTCCTTTTTGTGATGCTCCAGAACCAAAATGCCATTGCTTTCCAGCACATCCGACTGGGTCGTAGAATCGATGACCTTCTGAGCAAATCCCTTGAGATATGGTGGATCCGCAAAAATTATATGAAAGCTCTGTTCGAGCTTCCTTAAGGCCTTCAATCCATCCGCACGCAGGACCTTTGATTTGTTCTCCAAATTCAGATTCTTCAGGTTTTTTTTGAGGATGTTTATGCTCTGAAAGGACGCGTCCACGAAGGTGACCGAGTCAGCTCCGCGTGATAAAGCCTCCATTCCCATGCTTCCCGCTCCGGCGAACAGGTCCAGAATTCTCCTCCCCGCCACCACCTCCCGGAGAACGTTGAATATTGATTCCTTCACTCTGTCAGAGGTAGGCCGTATTTTGGTTTTCTTACCACCAGCAAGGCGCCGGCCTTTGTGTTCACCGGATATTATCCGCATCTTTTTGTTCCTCGATTTCTATTCAACAGCTATGTAGTCTTTGATTTTCTGGAAGGTCTTGGGACCAACGCCCTGAACCTGCA
>CAYGCR010000175.1:0-2039 GCA_964348415.1 uncultured Ignavibacteria bacterium
TGTATCCCCAGTCCCTGAACGCGCCCTCGGTGTACTTCATGATGTTGCCCTTATGCACTATGGTAACCGACTTGCGACCATTCTCCAGCGCGTACTTGATTGCCTTTCGGATCAGCCTTTCAGTCCCGGTTATGCTTATGGGTTTTATTCCCACTCCCGAGTCGGCCCTTATGTTTAACTTATATGTCTCGTTCAGCCACTTGATCAGTTTCTTGACTTCCTTGGTACCTTCTGCCCATTCGATTCCGGCGTAGACGTCCTCTGTGTTTTCCCTGAATATGATCACATTCATCCTCTCCGGGTGCTTGACCGGTGAGGGAACCCCTTCAAAGTACCGCACCGGACGAACGCAGGCATATAGGTTTAAAACCTGCCTTAAGGTCACGTTCAGACTACGGTATCCCCCACCCACTGGAGTGGTCAGCGGCCCCTTCAAAGCCACGATGAAATGCTTTATGGCTTCAAAAGTGTCGGAAGGAAGCACCTCTCCATACTTCGCCTGTGCCGCCTCTCCCGCATATATATCGAACCAGACGATCTTCTTCTTCCCATCGTAGGTCTTCTCCACCGCCGCATCCAGCACCCTGCGCGCGGCCCTCATGATGTCCCGCCCGATGCCGTCACCTTCAATCACCGGAATGATGGGATTATCCGGTATGTTCAGCTTGTCGCCCTTGATCTCGATTCTCTTCCCCTCGGTTGGAACGGTAAGCTTGTCAAAGTCTACCATCTTTCCTCCTGTTGGTTTTTGGATTGAACTCGTGGAATCTTATTCGTCTTACTGGTTGTCGAGAAGGAACCAAGGATTCTAGGAATCAAGGGTTCAAGGGTCCAAGGATCCGAGGATTCCAGGGCTGTCTGCCACAGATAAATCCCTCTCCGGCTGAAGTAGTTCAATGTTTCGAAAGCTTTTTTTCCAGGGACTTGATCAGGGCTTTAAGCATCCTCTCGACCTCGCCGATTCCCTCCTGCAGTCTCTTCATGTCTTCTGCTGTGATGTAACCCAAATCTCTGGACAGCAATACTTGCGTTTTAAGTTCACAATTGGAACCGTACGCCACATACAGAGCATGAATATATTCCCGGCTAGTTTTCCTTCCGTATCCTTCAGCTATATTGGATGGAACTGACACCGCCGCCCTTCTGATTTGTGATGTTAAGCCAAACTTCTCTTCCTTTGGGAAATCTTTGGTTATTCTGTATATCTCAATGCATAGCCGATAGGATTTTTGCCAGACTATCAACTCTCTGTAGTTCTTCAGCATCTCACCCGAATCCTCGACACCTCGAACCCTTGACCCCTTGAATCCTCCGTCCGGTTCAATCTATCTGGAAATCCCCATGCTTCTCGATATGTGCCAGAAGGCCGCCATCGTTAAGTATCTTTATCATCACGTCAGGCAGAGGGGCAAAGTTCAGAGTCGTGCCCTGGCTCTTGTTCACCACGGATCCTCTCTCCAGGTCCACCTCCAACTCGTCTCCTGCGTTTATTTGATCAGTGTCACAGATCAACACTGGCAGCCCCACGTTGATGGCGTTGCGATAGAATATACGGGCAAAGGACTTGGCTAATACTGCCGAAACGCCTGCCAGTTTTATGATAGTGGGAGCATGTTCCCTGGATGACCCGCAACCGAAATTGCTTCCTCCCACCACGAAATCCCCCTCCCGCATGTTTTGAGCAAACTGAGGATCGGCATCCTCCAGCACGTGCTTTGCCAGCTCGGGAAGATTGGACCTGAGGTGAAACAGCCTTCCCGGGGCAATCAGATCAGTGGAGACATCATCTCCAAACTTCCATGCTTTTCCAGTGAGTAACATAGGAAACTCCTTTTATGATCGAAATCGAAGCATTTCTGAAAAGATGGTCTGCTCCACCTGGCAACGTCTTTATCTTTTCTTTTTCCCTTTCCTTGCGGTCTTGGTTTTTTTTGTCTTTCTCTTTGCCAGAAACTCTCGCGGATCGACTATCTCGCGGGCGATTGCGGCGGCTGCCGCAGTTGCCGGAGAGGCCAAATAGATGAAGCCTTCCGGATTAC
>CAYGCR010000176.1:0-2021 GCA_964348415.1 uncultured Ignavibacteria bacterium
GATTTCATTATCCTCCACCAGAAGCACCCGAGCCCCCTGGATACCTTCCAGGCCCCCGGCTAGGCGGTCTTCTTCCCCGATCGCAAGAGGCCGCTTGGGAACATCTTCACCCAAGGCCTGCATGATCGTGTCGAAGAGCACCGAAGGGCTCACCGGCTTCCGAAGAAAACCCTCCAGGCCCACCCGCTCAGCCTTCTGCATGACTTCTTCCCGACCATAAGTGGTCATCATGACGATGGTGGGAATCTTGCTGAGGTGGGGATGGTCCTTGATGCGCTTGGATGCCTCGATACCATCAATCCCCGGCATCTTCCAGTCCATGATCACCAGTTCAAAGGGATGGTCCTCCGGAGCGGCTTCCAATTCGGCCAACCCCTCCTCCCCGGAGGCGGCCAGTGTGACCTCGAATGAGAAGGATTCCAGCATCTCCTGCAGAATCTGCCTTGCGGTGGCATTGTCATCCACCACCAGGACCTTTATGCCCCGTAGGGCCGGCGATGGCCGAAAGCGTTTTTTCGCCTTTTCTCGTCCCAAGCCGAAGTTGGCGGTGAAGCTGAAGGTGCTGCCCTGGGCGGACTGGCTTTCCACCCAGATCTCCCCGCCCATCATATTCACTAGCTTCTTGCTGATGGCAAGCCCCAGTCCCGTGCCGCCGTATTTGCGGGTGGTAGAGGTATCGGCCTGGGTGAAGGGCCGAAACAGGTTTTCCATCTGTTTTTTGGTAAGTCCGATGCCGGTGTCACTCACCGAGAACTTCAACGTTACCCGATCTTTTTTTCGTTTTACCTGCTCTGTCGAGACGACAATTTCACCCGACTCGGTGAACTTGACGGCGTTATTGGCCAAATTGACCAGCACCTGCCCCAACCGAAGGGAATCTCCAACAAGGAACCGCGGCACGTCCTGAGAAGTGGCGAGAAGAACCTCGAGATTTTCTTTTTCCTGGGCTCTTACCGCGATAAGACTTGCCAGGTTATCCAGGACATCATCCAGGTTGAAGTTCGTTGACTCCATGTCCAGCCTGCCCGCCTCGATCTTGGAGAAGTCCAGGATGTCGTTAAGAATCCCCAAAAGTGAGTCGGCCGACGACTTGATCTTGGTCAGATAATCCCGCTGCTTGGGGGTCAACTCCGTCTTCAGCGCCAGGTGCGCCATACCGATCACGGCGTTCATAGGAGTACGGATCTCATGACTCATGTTGGCCAAAAAATCGCCCTTGGCTTTGTTGGCTTCGTCTGCCATGATCCTGGCATGGCGTAATTCTTCCTGGGTCTCCTTGAGCTCTGTTATATCCCGGATGGATTCTATAGCGCCTGTAACTTCACCCGAGACGTCATGAAGCAAACCGGCAGACCCATATATATAGATCCCGCTATCTCCCAGATGCGGGTGAAACGATTCGGATATGAGTTTTCCGCCTTCTTTCTTTACTGAAATGTATTTCTCTTGATAGTCAGCATTCCATTCCCGGATTAGATCGATCAGCACTGGTCGTCTCTCACCATAAAAGGGGAGCGCGTATTCATAATTCCCCTTTCCTAATATATCTTCAGCTTTTTTACCAGAGATCTCTTCCATGGCTCGGTTCCAGGCCAATACCTTGCCCTCGTTATCTACGACCCAGGTGGGATCGGGGAGGAAGTTGATGATTTGAGCCATCCGTTGTTCGGAATTCCTTAATGCCTCTTCAGCCCGCTTTAGCTCGGTAACATCACGCAAGATCACAATGTTTCCAACATGATGGCCTTCTCGGTCATGGAATGGAGCGCTGCTAAGGAGCACGTCTAGTCGGTCACCCCCTTTCGTAAGCCTTTTGGTTTCAAAAAACATGGTATCCTTTCCAGATGCGATCACTTCCTTGATCACGATCTTCATTTTCTCTTCCAGCTCAGGTGGTACAAAGTCAATTTTCTTCCCCAATAGTTCATCGCGCGACCAACCAAATGTTTCCTCAAAGGCCGGATTGACGAAAATTGCCTTTCCTTCCATGTCGTAAACAACTGTGGGCTCCGGTAAACGTT
>CAYGCR010000177.1:0-1929 GCA_964348415.1 uncultured Ignavibacteria bacterium
TTCTTCTTCGAGGGCCTAAAAGAGTCTTGACGAATTCCGCCATACTCCTTGCTACTAGAATGTTCTCCCGCAGAGCATCCTTCCCGGTTTTTCTGATAGATCCCTTTCGGAGTATGCGGTCCGGTTCCGGTACTGGAATACGCTCGTATCTTAACGGTCTCCTCCTAGAATCCAACTTTTTGGGATCCATCGGACTCCCTCACCCGTTTATTTCGCACAACTAGTGGTACGTGATTTCATTCTATTAGGCTTTAGGGGTTGCTTACTGCGTGCGCTTGCTATGGCTCAGATTTAGGCGCACCAAGGATTCAGCCATCTTCAAGGCCGCTAACAAAAGGTCTACAACCGCGTCCAGTTTCACGGTGACACCGAATAGGTTTATTGAACACCGCCAGTTCTTCCATAATGCTTAAATAAAAAAACCTAACAACGCATAACCGCACGCGCGGTGATAGCATGAGTGAGAGAGAAGAAAGCGGAGAGGCTGAGAAGATATCTCGGAGAAAATACCTAAAAGTCGCTGCTGGCGTGGCTGCGGGAGCGGCCGTAGCCGCTGGAGCGGGATACGTCTACTTGGCGACACGTCCGAAGCCGGAGGAAGAAGTGCCGACACTAAGGTACCTGGGTTTTCCCTTTTTCCTTCCAGAAGGAGCCCCAGAGAAGTTCGAAGAAGAGACTGGTGGGGATATAGACGTCACTTACGAGGGCTTCCTCGTGTTAGCCATGAAACAGCTTGCCGATCCCCATGCCTGGGATGTGGGAGGCTGTGGCATGCTCAGACACCTGATAGATGAAGGGGTGCTACATGAGATTCCGGTGGCAGAACTACCCCATTGGAAGACCGACGAAGTTATGGAATGCATAACCAATCCAGACGACTACTTCCCTCCAAAGGTTGCTGACAGAATGAAACCACTACTGTGGAAGGAACCGGGGACATCCTTGATATCTAGTCCAATTTTTTGGAACTACGACTCATTTACCTATCTACCCGAGTTTCTACCCTTCGAGGAGCAGGGCTCAAAGGTCAGCATGGGATACGAAGAGCTCCACAATCCGGAATGGAAGGGCAGGGTTGCGAGTATTGATGATCCAATGATAGGTTTCGGCCAGGTGAATAACTATCTGGATGCCTCAGGTCAGCACGTGTTTACAGGTCCCCCCACCAACATGACACGTGAGGATGTCGACACGTGTTTCAACTTTTTGCTTCCCGATGTAAAGGCCGGACAATTTCGAAGCTTCTGGCTCGATTACGGCGATAGCGTCTCCATTTTAGCCACCAAAGAGGTATATATGACAATGACGTATCAGCCCGCTTGCTTTGATTCGAGGAAAGCAGGAACACCCGCCTACTACGCTGCCCTAAGAGACGGGCCGTTCTTCTGGTTCAACGCCAATATTGTATCAAAATATGCCTCACAAGATGTGCTGCCTTGGGCCTACAAGTTCTGCGATTGGCAGCTTGACCTGTATATGCAGATGGCTGTCACAAAGCAGGGCTACCCCTCACCTCGTATTTACAATGAAGACTACAAAGAAGCGATGGGTGATGAGATGTATGACTGGTACTACATGGATAAGGCAACGTACCTGCCGATTGACGAGGTGATGAAGGAACTTTGGCCGGATCGCGAGGAGTTCTGGACACTGCCGGAGAGACTTCAGAACGGGCTTTTCTTGCCTGATGTGTACTTCCGCCACTTCTGGGTGGGAGAACCCCCGAGGACAGGTAGCCCGGATCCCAAAGGCAACAGAAGAGACATAGGTTCGGTTAGTTTCAAGCAGCAGATCACGAATTACTTCCTGACTCCGGACCTTCCCGACGACAACGACTACTACGTAACGAAGTGGGAAGAACTCAAGGCCGCTCTACCTTAACCCTCTCTTTCCTTTTTTTTTACCTACGAGCAGTTTGTCTCGAAAGGA
>CAYGCR010000178.1:0-1926 GCA_964348415.1 uncultured Ignavibacteria bacterium
TCTGAACCTGAAGCCGATAGGATTTCGTTTATCAAGGGAAACGCTTTGACCGATGTTTTGCCCACGGGATTCGACCTGATCACCTTCAAATCCATGCTCCATGATTGGCCCGAGAAGGAAGCCAGGCAGTTCATCGCAAGAGCTGCTCAGTCCCTTGTGCCGGGGGGCACGTTGCTTATTTTCGAACGAGGACCCATTGAAGATGGGGAAGCAGAATTGTCATATGCTGCAATTCCCATCTTGCTTTTTTTTCATTCTTTCCGGTCGCCTGCACTCTATCAAGAACAGTTCAGGGAATCGGGTCTTCAAGACCTTACTGTTAAAAAACTATACTTGGAGACACCCTTTTTTATCACAACAGCAAAGAAAAAGATGTGAGTTCCAGTCGTTTTGGCAGAATATAGCGATGAGAATCAGTATATACAATCTGCATAATATGTGTGAGAACAACACTCTTTTCCTCTCCAAAGCCTGGCGGTACTTCCAGCTCAACGGTCACACCGTCACTGATCCATCGGAAGGAGCTGACCTGGTCTTCGTAGGCGGTTGTGCCGTCACGGATCTGATGCGCTCGCGGTGCGAACAGGCAATCGTGAAATCCATGCAACAACTACCGCAAGCACGCTTCGTCATTTTTGGATGCCTGGCCGCCTTCCCGGAGGGGGTTCGATTAATTGTGGGCCGAAACGCTGATCGCCTGCACATTATTCCGTACCAAGCAAGTCGAGAACTGGACGAATTGATTCACGCACGGATCCCCTTCGACACGGTCAGCGTCAGTCAACTGAAAGGACACGTTCCCTACCAGCCCCGCATAGGACCGAACGATTTCTATGTCCTGATCGCGCAGGGATGCATCAATGATTGCAGTTACTGCAACATTAAGAAGGTGAAAGGAAATGTCCTGAGCCGCGCGGAAGAGGAAATCGAGGATGAGGTGCGGAATTTGCATGGGATTGGGGTCCGGACCGTGACGCTTTTGGCCGACGACTGCGGCTCGTATGGTCTCGATCGGGACTCGGCTCTGCCGAAGTTGATCGCGCGGCTCAGCCGGGTGACACCCGACCTGAGGTACAAGCTGTATACGGTCTTCCCTTCCCTCTTCCTGCAATACGCCGGGCAACTGGAGCCGTTCTTCGCGCAGCGCCGGGTACCGTATGTGTGCCTCCCAGCCCAGTCAGCAGCCCCGCGGATCCTTGACCTGATGAACCGGCACTATGATCCTGATGGCCTGGCTGAGGCCATCGCCCGGCTTAGGGCTTTGGATCCCGAGGTCTTTGTCTACTCGCATTTCATCTTTAACTTTCCGACGGAGACCTGGGAGGAATTCGAGCAAAGCATTGCTTTCGCGCGGCACTTCGACCACTGTGTATTCATCGGCTACGGCGAGAATAACTCGACACGGGCAGCAGCAATCGTCCCGAAGTGCGGCAACCGCACTTTGGAGGCCAAGGCGCGGCGCCTTGCAGAATTGGTTGAACGCGGGGAGTTGGCGGCCTTCGTAGTCTCGTCTCCTTGATCCTTATATCAGAATGGCCGGGTCTGGGTTTGGGGGGTCAGGCTACAGCGGACGTCGTGAGTGAACTGAAGAACGCCTTAGAAGGGATCGAACCCTTGTTTCCCCATGAAATATTCTCTCGATGTGAAGGGGAGGCGAGTGGTTTTAAAATGTTGCCATCCCGGATTCAATTTCAGATATTCCTTGAGGATGCCACAATAGGAGTATCTTTTGAGAAAAGTCCAATACACCGAGAGACCCGTAATGTCACCCAGCAAACATGACTCTCAGCACGGCATGATTTTCCTTATTGATCCGAGCAAGCGGTGTGAGCCCAGCGCCTTCCTTTTCACCAAAGCGGTGAAGTTTTTCTTGGTGAATGGCTATCGCATCACGAACGATATAGACAACTGCGAGACGATCCTGGT
>CAYGCR010000179.1:0-1908 GCA_964348415.1 uncultured Ignavibacteria bacterium
GTGCCCCTCTGCCCGATTCTATCGAATAGCGGTAGAAACATTGACCAGACCTGGACCGGCGGAAAATCCATAGTTAGCATTAGTTCCCCCGGCAAGGCGAAGAAGGAGCTTGGCAACAGGTGGCCTCAGAGAGGCAGAAATCTCGCACTGTTCCAGAGTGTAGTACATCAGGAAGCAATAGGTTCAGTTTTTTAGGAGTATCATTTGATTCCCACACCTGTTGCCTGTCTGAGATCTCGACAATTTGTTTTACTCAAAAAAATCTTAGATTTTGGTTGACAATCTTTCCGGGTTTGATAAGGAGAGAATATCCTCAGGTGAGACGGTCTGCGGTTGGTCAAGGCTCACTATTCGAGAACACTACGACCTCTTTAAATGGCTGGGGGTATATGTGACGATACACCGTCTTTACATGCTCATGTGGGGTCTTTCCGCTCTCCTTTTGTTAGTTCCATTGTCGGTGGGTGCCGATGAGGTCCGCCTTGCCAATGGTGATCGACTCACGGGTGAGATCGAGAGAATGGAAAATTCGGTGCTCATTCTGAAGACGGACTACGCGGGAGAATTAAAATTAATGTGGTCGGAGGTCGTATGTATAAGCTCAGACCGAGAGCTCACATTTCGCCTCAAGAACAAGGAAGTCATGGTTGGGAGCGCCACCTGTCCAGCGGATGGGAAGATACAAATTAGGGGGGTAAGGGTAGGTGAGTCGGCTGAGATCCCCTTGGATGAATTGGATGCCATTAATCCGTCCCCACCTCCCCCCGCAGTGAGGTACAAGGGAAACATCAACGGGGGGGGCACGTCGACGGAGGGCAATACCGATGAGGCGTCGATCTACGTCTCCGCTAATTTCGAAGCGAGATCCAAACGACACCGGTTTACCACGGGGGGAAGGTACAACTACGGGGAGACCGACGGTGATATAACCACGCGGAACGCCCTTGGCAGATTGAAGTATGATTTCTTCGTATGGGAAAGACTCTATACCTATGCACAGGCGCGATTCGAGCGGGATGACTTTCAGGACCTTAATTTGCGGAGCACCATGGGTCTCGGTGTGGGGTATCAGATCTTCGATACCGAACGAACGAGTTTGTTCGCCGACGTCGGTGTATCATATTTCAATGAGGATTTCATGAAGGCCGAGGACCAGAAATCCGCCGCGGCTCGTGAGTCAACAGGCTTTACCTTCGATATCGTGCCGAAGCGGATCAAGCTTTTTCACCTGCATGAATTCTACTACCGCTGGGAACAGTCGGATTCGTATTATCTGTCCTCTGAACAAGGTCTCCGTTTCCTCCTCTTTCGCAACTTCTTCGCCAACTTTCAGGTTGACTTCGACTATAACAGCCAACCGGCACCCGGAAGGGAAAAGAAAGACACCCGTTATATAGCCAGCATAGGCTACGAGTTCGAGTTCTGACACTATCAGCCATATCTGTCCAATATTAAAGGCAAATCGACATAGCTTGACTATTTTCCCGCACTTCCCTAAGATGGATGCCAACAGAGCTCGGTGGAAAAAGCTGAGTCGGTTCAATATGTAATGTTCTGTTTCGAAGGAGATTCCGTGCGCAAAGACAAACCGAGTAGGACGGCATACAAAGTTGCGCTGAACGTTGTTACCTTGGGGGCGAAACCGGGGATGGATAGGATTCTTCCTCCTGGCACTGTGGAAGCTACGGAGAAATTGCTCGTTGCTTCCGGCGCGGCTGAAGCAAGAACTGTACGATGGTCCCGGTCTCGACGAATGGTCTCCGTCTACGAAGCGTTTGACTGGATGCTGCCTGGACAGTTTGAGGCCTTTGCTCACAGAAAGGCGTTCTGTGAGCGCCAGGTAAGAGATGGTATTGGCGCTGGCGCTACCCAAATCCTTGTTCTGGGGGCCGGTTACGACACGATGGG
>CAYGCR010000180.1:0-1843 GCA_964348415.1 uncultured Ignavibacteria bacterium
GAATTACTAGATCGTCGCGAATTCCTCAAAAAATTTTCTATTCTCGTTGGTGGCATTGCTGCTGCTAACGCCCTGCTGCCTTTACTGGAGAATACCTATGCCACAGCCGAAATCGTTTCAGAGGATGATCCCCGTCTTTCTGCGGGCTATATCAAATATCCCGGTGCAACAGGCGATGTTCGTGCCTATTTAGTAAGGCCGAAGGGAGATAAAAAACTACCTGGCGTGATCGTAATCCATGAAAACAAAGGTCTTGATCCCCACATCAAAGACGTTACCAGACGCGTAGCTTTGGAGGGGTTTTTAGCGCTTGGCCCCGACGCTTTATCACCGCTTGGGGGGACTGCAGCAGATTCAGCAGTAGCGAGAAAGGAAATGCGAAAGCTGAATCCTCAATCGACAGTACAAAATTATGTTGCTGCGGTACGGTACTTAAAGACGCATCCTGGATCTACGGGAAAGGTTGGAGCCATAGGCTTCTGTTGGGGAGGGGGAATAGCAAACCAACTTGCAGTTAATTCTCCGGATTTATTAGCAGTGGTTCCCTTCTACGGGAGTCAACCTGCATCTGAAGATGTCTCTAAAATTAAGGCATCTTTACTCCTCCATTATGCTGAGCTTGACAAACGAATCAATAAGGGCATTCCGGCATTCGAAGCAGCTCTCAAGAAGGCATCCATAGATTACAAGATGTATACGTACGAGGGTGTCAAGCATGCCTTTCACAACGACACAAGGATTGCCCGATATAACAAGGAAGCGGCCCAGCTTGCTTGGCAGCGTACAATTTCATTCTTAAAGGAGAAGCTTAAATAATAACGTCCAGTCCGTACCGTGGCAACTGCGCGTCGAAAACTCGTTCCTGTAGAGGACCTAACTTTACTCGAAAATCCGGTCCTCCGGGGGAGGCGACTAAAACCCAAGGGGAATGAGATCTTGGCAGCCGGCACCCGCTATCGCTAATCGACGGAATTATCTCCAGGTGGTAGTTAGAGCGTATGGTGCCTTCCCTCATTCATTGATGCTGGAAGTTGATGGATTCCGGAACGGGACACCCCCGCAACAATTGGGGGTGTTTTTTTACATGGTAGGTTCAGCGGATCATGTGCCCAAGCAGCATTTCTTGTACTTTCGGCCACTGCCACACGGGCACGGATCGTTGCGACCCGTTTTGGAGCTTGCCCTTGATTCCTGAGCCCGCGCCACCGGCATTTCCGGTTCAAGGGACTGCTGGCGCCATAGGGCGGATAGCTCTGCAAGGAAAGGTTGGCAGTGGGTGAAGAAGCGTTTATAGGCCGCACAGAGGTAGTTCAGCTCCACCTCGCCATCTGGCGTATGAAGGATGCGATCCTTCGGGCATCCACCATGACACATATCCCGGACCTCGCATGCCTGACAAGAGCGGGGTAACGTATCCAATTTGGCCTGCCCGAATGCTCTCTGCGCTGGACTTTCTAGAAAATCGACCAGTGGAGTCTCCTGGATATTCCCCAGGCGATGTTCCGTGTTGACGAAGTGATCACACGAAAAGAAGTCTCCGTTGTGTTCGATGACGGGAACATCACCGCAGGTCTTCCGAAAGATACACAGCGCGTGCTCTTGTCCGAAGGCAGTTCGGGCCGCCTCCTCGAATATCCCCACTTTGACCCGCTCGATATCCTGGCACATCCACTCGTCGAAGATGGTGCAGAGAAAATTGCCCAAAGCTTCAGCTGGCACCGTGCGGTGGCTAACGCCGCCCTCTTCGTCTGGCTTCGGCTCTACCAGGGGCAGAAACTCCATGTATTCGGCCTTGATCTCCTTGAAGAACCGGTAAACCTGGGTGGGGTGCTGGACGTTCTGT
>CAYGCR010000181.1:0-1837 GCA_964348415.1 uncultured Ignavibacteria bacterium
TGAGGTGTATCGCAACGTAGGAGGAACATTGCAGACACCCCCCTTCTGGAAATCAAGCACTCAGGGCTACGGCTCTTCTGTCTCCTGGTGCGACGTGGATAATGACGGTGACAAGGACTTGGCTGCCGGCAGATGGTGGGGGTATTCGGTAATCTATGAGAACACCGGCGGCACCCTGACCACCAGTCCGGCTTGGAGTTCCAACAGCACCGCAGTGATTGAGGAGATGGTCTGGGGCGACGTTGACAGCGACGGACTGTTGAATGTCGTCGGCGAAACTCATGCCGGCAATGGTGTGAAAAAGGTATTCTATCTGAATCACTATCCTGCCCACTCTCTGGAGAACGTGATAACAGATGGTGACACGCTTGAACTAACCGAATACTGCTGTGATTTGGCGCACGGCTGGATAGCGGTGGCCGCGGCTCCGATAACAAGCATTGTCTTCGACTATCATTATTCTTTCAAGCCCGACCTGGGGGTAAGCAACTGGGGCGGGGTCAACTTCATCTTCAAGAATACTGCGGAAGGTTGGGTATGGGGAGATGCCAACGGAGATGCAGAGGTGGGGCCAGGAGATATCGTTTATCTGCTGAATTATCTTTACAGGTCAGGACCCATGCCTTCCCCTCCTGCTTCAGGAGATCCCAGCAACGATTGCAGCATAGACGCAAACGACATCGTCTATATGATAAACTATTTCTACCGAAACGGACCTGCCCCGCAGCAAGGATGCGCCTGACCCTCTTTTCTGCTAAAGAAAATATAGGGGCGGAGCTTGATGCTCTGCCCCTTTCTTATTCAGGTCTTGGAAATTTGCTTTCTTCTTTCTCCTTTCTCGCCTCTTTCTTAAGCACTGCTCCGACCAGAAGCGCAATCCCGATGACCACCAGAACCAGAGGCCACATGGTTCCAAAGTCCGGGATGATGCGCAGATTCGACAGAAGGAAAATCACTCCCAGACCTAATACTATCAGCCCGCCGATCACCATGCCATGGCGATCATCTTTTTCGCACTGAGGGTCCATAACTCCTCCTTTTCAAGCTCAGTCTTCCTTACGGGAATATAATCTTCTTTGTTACGGAAGCTCCTGGAAAAATCGGAATAGTCGTGCCGCCGTACTGACCGGATTGAAGCAAGCCCCCAGAGCAGTATAAGACTCACCGGAAGTGAATTTCAAACCAGACCGAAGCACCCTAACTTGTTGCCAAAGAGCATATTACAGGAGGACCGCCCAACCTTTATGCCGGTTGAGTCTCCCTGCGTCTTGGGCGGAAAAATTCTGGCTTTGGTGCAAAGATTTTCCTTGACAAATCAAATTAGAAAAACGTATAATCAGTCGCCAAAATTCGGGCGGCAAAGCGCGCCTTTAAACAGATGTCTCTTGCACAGGGTTTCATTCTCGGTACTAACAATTTTGCCTGATGAGGAGGTGAGAAATATGAAGTGCGCTTCCTGCGGAGAAAAAATCCTGGGTGATCCTGTGTGGCTGAAGGACAAGCCGTATTGCTGCGAAGAATGCGCTGACGCGGGACCCCTTGAGGAAGAGGAAGAGGAAGAGTGGGAGAAAGAGGAATCGTGGGAAGAATAGGGGCATTAACAGAGCGAACCTAAACGCCGCCGGTAGTCCTCTAGCTGGGCGGAGCAGGCCCTTTAACAATTTTGCCTCTTCAGGAGGTGAGATTAATGGCAGGGAAAGGCTGCGGTACTCCCGCTCCCCGTAAGGAACCCAAAAGGGAAACCAGAAAGGGCAAGGGAACGAAGAAAACTGAAAAGAAGTAAAGCACTTCGAATCAGCGAAGGCTCTCCAGCGCGACGTTGGGGAGCCTTTTTGTT
>CAYGCR010000182.1:0-1829 GCA_964348415.1 uncultured Ignavibacteria bacterium
TGACAGAGTGTAGCTGCTCTGCCACGGTTAAAGTGGGAATCTCTGCGGCGTCCCCGATCGGTCTTAGCGAAAGCCTGGACTGAGTTGGAGTAACATTGACGTAGAACGGGGTATAACGAGAGGAAGAGATGGTGCTGGAGCTGGCTATCAGCTTGTCCAGCTCCGGGCGCATCTTCTGCCCTCTTTTTATCTCCCTCATCATGAACTCGGGGAGAAGTGCCGGCGCTCCCTGATAGAAGAGCTCCACCGTAACCGGATTCTTACCTCCGACTCGTATTTCATGAGCTGCCAATTGCCGCTCAAAAGCATCCAGAGGGGAGTTTATACTGCTGGGGTCGTACTCCTCTGTTTCGAGAAGTTCGGATAGAGTCATGCCCCTGGATTGTGCTTCCAAATAGGTTTCCCGGGTCACCTTAAGCTCCTTTGCTCTGGAGAGGTCGACATCTCCCGAGACTGCCTTATCCAAGCTGGCCAGTTCCAGAAGCTTCTGCCCTTCCGTCGAATTCAACAGTTTTCCCAGATCCATTGTTTACTCCTTTCAGTAACGTCCGCTTCTCCAACATCCGCCGACCTGCGCAACAAAAAGCTGCGGACTGCTGGCGGGGAACAGTGGACGGCTTAATTCAAGACCAAGGTGCATTCGGTGGTTCCGTTGACGGCGATGACTGTCCCTCTGGCGATGTTGCCACCAGCGGGATCATAATCTGTTAGCGCCGGAGCCTGCTTCACTGTGCCGTTGGCGCCGCCGACGACCCGGTTACCCACCTGTGGATATGTGGTGGTGATGGGAACAGTCATCACTCCGCCAATCTGAACCGTAGCCACCCTCTTACCGTTCTCCGCATCGGTCAAGGTCAGATCGATCAATTTCCCCAGAAGGACCGATCCGTCTGTGGTGGGACCCACCTGGTTGTTTGAGGAAAGCGTAACCGCTTTTCCGATATCTGCATCTTTCAAGTCATCCACGCCGCCGGTCTGCTTGATGGAGAAGCTGGCAAACACGGCTCCAGTGGCCTCCAGGTTTTGATCTCTGATTCCCATTCGTTCCTCCTTTTTGGAAATGGCTTCTCATTTTGAAACCAGTGAAGTTTGTCCTTCAGACATCCCTTCGGGTGGTAAGACCCACTTTGGTTCTATCTTCTATCTTTTTGTCCAGCTCCCGCAACAGAGAATGACGCCAATGTAGAGGTGCAGCTTCAGCTCCACCCGTATGAGAACGAACTTTGACATTCATTCCCGCGAAACCGACACGCTCCTCACTGAGCAGGCTCTCTGGCCTAACGCTGAGATCAGCTGTTTACGCCGGTCTTGAACACCGAAGCGTTAAACTTGGATGCAGGTATGCTACTCAATACCCTGGATTGAGGCGATGAAGAAAAACTCTGATTGAACTCCTCTTTTACCTTCTCCCTCAAAAAGAGAAGGTCCTCAAAACCCAGGTCCGGGGACGACAAAAGCTTTTCCACCAACCCAGACGACCCCACGTCTCCTTTTGCGCGGGAGACCGCCAGTGCCATCTTCTTGATGTCCGATTTGAAATCGGCCAGCAGCTTCTCACAGAGCTCTTCTTTTTGTGTAAACGATTTCAAGGCACGCACCGCCTCATTCAAGTCCTTTTCCAGTTTATCGAAATCCATATTGTGGATGCTCTCGTCGCTGATGGAACTCTGGTGCACCTTCAAGGACTCAATTAGATATTGAGTGTTCATGTTCTCCTCTCCATATGAAATTTCAAGAGCACAAGGAACTCATTCCTTATCCATCTCCGAAAGCTGGTATTCGATTCTATTCAATCGATTCTGTAGATCCTGGCTGAATCGATGAAATTC
>CAYGCR010000183.1:0-1783 GCA_964348415.1 uncultured Ignavibacteria bacterium
ATGAGGTCGCTCAAGATCATGCGCAATTTGGGCTACCCGGTGGTTTTCGATGCCACACATAGCCTGCAGCTGCCCGGCTCACAGGGGGACTCCTCCGGAGGACAGCCCGAGTTCATCATACCTTTGGCTCGCGCTGCCGTAGCTTGCGGCTGTGATGCCCTATTTCTGGAGACTCATCCGGAGACCGAAAACGCCCTCTGTGACAAGGACAGCATGCTTCCCCTACAAAAATTGGAAGAACTTTTAGTTCAGGTGAAAGCCATTGATCACATTTTAAAGGAGGAAACCTGTAGCGGAAACCTTTAGGTTTCCATACCTGAGACTCCAAGAAGGGGAATTCGATAATTTGCCGAAGAAGCAAAATCGGGTGGAAAAGCTGGCCGGAAAGATCAAGTTGCTCATTCTGGACGTGGACGGGGTTATGACGGACAATACCCTCTATCTGGATGATAACGGGGTCGAGTCAAAAAAATTCAACATATTGGATGGAATGGGGATCTGGCTGGCCCAGAAAGCCGGAATCGAGGTGGCTCTGATCTCCGGACGTCCTTCCAAAGCTACAGAGCATAGGGCTTCACATCTGGGGATACAACATGTATATTTGAATGAGGTTGACAAAAGAAAAGCATACCAGAACTTGAAAGGAGATCTGAAGATTAAGGACGAAGAGATCGCCTATGTGGGGGATGACATTTTGGATGTTCCTGTGCTAAAGCAAGCAGGACTCCCCATTTGCGCGAAAAATGCAAATCCCGCGGTCAAGAAATTCGCCAAACTGGTGACCAAAACCAAAGGCGGGGAGGGAGCTGTAAGGGAGGTGGTGGACCTAATCCTGAAGGCTAAAAAGAAAAATCCATTGGAGTGGGTGCCATGATAAGGGAAAAAGCTAAAGAGGTGATCCGCAAGGAGGCAAAAGCCGTTGCCCGTCTGGAGAAAAAAATCGATGAAAACTTTGTCAGGGCAGTGGAGTTGATTCTGAAGTGCAAGGGTCGGGTGATAGTCACCGGAATAGGCAAATCCGGCATAATCGGCAAGAAGATCGCCGCCACCCTAACCTCAACCGGCACGGCAGCATTCTTCCTGCATCCTACTGAGGGGATTCACGGCGACTTAGGGATGGTTCGGAAAAACGACGTGGTAATCGCTATAACTAAAAGCGGTGGAACTGATGAGGTTTATCAGCTCATCCCGCTTTTCAAAAGGCTTGGCGTGCCGATAATCGCCTTTACCGGCAGCCACGACTCCCCGGTGGCAGAGAAAAGCGATGTGGTCATTGACGTATCGGTGAATGAAGAGGCCTGTCCGTATAATCTCATTCCCACATCCAGCACCACAGCTGCCTTAGTTATGGGTGACGCCTTAGCCATTGCACTCTTAGACGAGAGACGTTTTTCCTCGGAGGATTTCGCCCTGCTTCATCCCGGAGGTCATCTGGGCAGACGGCTCCTGCTCAAGGTCTCCGACATCATGCACACCGGAGACCAGATACCCGTTGTTTTCGAGGAGACCGACATGAAGCAGGTGATATTGGAGATGACTTCTAAGAGGTTGGGAACCACCACGGTGGTCAACCAGAAGGGCCAGTTGCTGGGGATTTTCACTGACGGAGACTTAAGGAGATTGGTGGAAAGAACAGATGAGATCTTCTCACTCAAAGCCAAACAAGTGATGACCAAAAATCCCAAGACCATCGACGGCGAGGAGCTGGCGGCAAAGGCTTTGAATATGATGGAATCATACGCCATCACCTCAATGATAATCAACAACGGGAAAAGGGAACCCA
>CAYGCR010000184.1:0-1745 GCA_964348415.1 uncultured Ignavibacteria bacterium
TTTGAGATGTTGGGAAACATCCGAGCAAAGAAAATACTTGATCTGGGATGTGGAGAGGGATATAACTGCCGGATCATGGTCAGAAAAGGTGCGAAGGTTACCGGGGTAGACTTCTCAAAGAAGATGATCCAGGCCGCTGCTGAGCTGGAAGACAAAGAGAGGCTCGGAATAAAATACCTGCTGGCCGATGCGTGCAAATTGCCTATGTTCAAGAATGGGACGTTTGACGTTGTGACGTGTTTCACGGCGTTGCACGACATCGAAAACTATCAATCGGCGATTAGGGAAGCATTCAGGATTCTGAAAAGGCGAGGACGCCTTGTATTCGTTATACCCCATCCCTGTTTCGAAACCAGAACCAGGGACGGCAAGATTTACGGCGAGTGGGCATTCAAGAAGCAAACTGAGCGTGGGGTTCCCGAAAGTGCACTCTATTACAAGGTGGACAGGTACTTCGACAATCACAGGTTTATTGTTCCTTGGAAGATGAAGCGATTGACCCAACAGTTCGAGACCACAAGCTTCCACAGGACGTTGTCGGACTATGCGCAGGCTCTTAACCAGGCTGGGTTTGCTATTTCAAGATTTAATGAACCCAGGCCCACCAAGAAAGGGATGGAAAAGCATCCCCTTATGAAGCTGAGCTTGAGAATCCCTCAGTCTATCGTTGTCGAGGCGGTTAAACTCAGATTCTAACTGGAAGACGATGAGTCATAGGATAAGAGGTTAACCGTGACGGATTCAATACCGCTGCGACCACTGGGGAAGTCTGACCTGATGGTTTCTCCAATCGGGCTGGGATGCTGGCAATTCAGCAAGGGAAAAGGTCTGGGCGGAAAATTCTGGCCTGTGCTTGAAGACGATGAGATAGAAAACATAGTGAAGGTCAGCTTGGAAGGAGGAGTCAACTGGTTTGATACCGCTGAGAATTATGGCGGGGGCGAATCCGAAAGAGCGCTTTCTAAAGCACTAAAAAACCTGGGCAAATCACCAGGAGAGGTGATCATTGCGACAAAATGGTGGCCACTTTTTAGAACGGCAAAATCAATTATCAGAACAATTGACCGACGACTGTCGGCCTTGGGCGGCTTCCCCATCGACCTTTACCAGATTCACTGGCCGTATTCCTTTTCTTCCACCACAGCGCAAATGAAGGCGATGGCTGAACTAGTAAAACAGGGCAAAATCCGTCACGTTGGAGTTAGCAATTTCTCAGCCGAGAAGATGAGAATCGCCCAGCAAGAGCTTTCAAGACAGGGTGTGGATCTGATCTCAAATCAGGTCCAATATAGTCTTCTCAACAGGAAGATCGAAACCAACGGTGTTTTGGAGATGGCCAGGGAGCTTGGAATTTCTATCATCGCCTATTCGCCCTTAGCCCAAGGTTTGCTCACCGGCAAGTTTCACGACAATCCGGATCTAATCAAGAATCGGGCTGGGTTTAGAAAATATACGGGAGCATTCAAGCAAAACGGTCTTGAGAGAAGTCGTCCTGTCATGGAGGTGCTCAGAGAACTGGCTGCGAAATATCAGGTATCTGCCTCGCAGGTGGCGCTAAACTGGGTTATCAATTCTCATAGGGAGATAGTCGTAGCTATTCCGGGGGCAACAAAGGCGAGTCATGCCGAGGACAACGTGGGGAGTATGAGATTCAAACTTACCAGGGACGAATTGAATCGACTGGACAAGGTGTCTTCCGCTTTCAGGAACTGATTGTTCGCCGATTGTCCAAATCCGTTTATCGT
>CAYGCR010000185.1:0-1670 GCA_964348415.1 uncultured Ignavibacteria bacterium
GACGAACAATCTCTGCCAGGTCCGACCGCATAAACGGTTCACCGCCGGAAATGTTGAAAAAATAAACCGGACCGAGCGACTTGAAGATACGCTCAATCTCTTCCAGGGTGAGATTCTGCCTGGCGATTTTCGGGTTAGCAAGGTAAACACTACCGATATGACAGGTTTTGCAACGGCTCTGGCAAGCGGCAGTAACGGAAAAGGTCAATGTAAGTGGATTGATTGGCTTAACCCACCCCCGTCTGGTGGCCGCATAATACGGCACCCTGGGCACAATCTTGATGATGTAATCCCTGAGCTTCATCTTGTAGGAGAGTTGGATTTAGTAAGTGTCGGGAACTTGCTTTTTTGATAGACAAGTTCATGGGAACGACTGTTACGTGCCAAGGAAGGAACAAAACTCATAGCGCTAAGTTGGAGGTTGGATCCCACGTGTGACACCTTTGTCAGATTGTATCTTCCATTGTTGGGACATGTCAACCGTCGATATACTGTCATTTACCGAGTTTTCGAATGTAGAAGGTCCGTGGACCGAGCTCGTTCGGACAAGCGCATATCCGGTTCCTTTCTTGAGTCATCCCTGGATCTGTGTCTGGTGGCGCCACTTCGGACAGGGCCGGGAGTTCCTCGCCCCGGTTGTGCGAGAGAATTCCAAGCTCTTTGCTGGTGTTCCCGTGGCCATTCGCACGGTCTCCCAAATGGGAGTCCCCATTACCGTGGCGGAAATCGTAGGAACAGGTCCAGTCCCCACGAGGGGTATGGGGCTAGCTGACAAGGCCGATATCGTCGTGAGACGCGACGCCCCCGAGGCAGGCAAACTCTTGACTACGGAGCTAGCGAAGCTCCTCGGGTATGTTGACGTACTGGCCCTCAAGGGCGTCGACAGTAGTTCGCCGACCGGTGAGTTTTTCCCCTCTTTGGCGGCTGCTCGTCACTCTAATAGGGTAGTCTCTCGTTCGGTTTCGCCTTATATATCCCTTCCTCGGAGATGGGAGGAATACCTGCATTTGCGCAGCAGAAACTTCCGGGAGCAGCTCAAGAAGAAAAGGAGAGTGCTCCACGAGGCTGGACGGATGCAAATCAACCGGCTGGAGCCAGAGGACGACTGTGCTCCCTGGATGGCAGAGGTGGTTTCAGTCGATAGGCGGAGCTGGTCTGCGCGGCGAGGCACAAATCTATATCGACATCCTGCGATCAGGGCATTCTTCCTGGAGCTCGTTTTGGAGATGGCGAACAAGGGTCTGATCGACCTTCACCTTCTCAGACTGGACGGTAAAGCGATCGCTTATGAACTCTGCTTCAACTTCGAGGGCAGGGTATTTTCCTACAATAGAGGCTTTGACGCAGATATGGGCAAACTATCTCCGGGCATGGTGCTAACCGCCACGGTTATTGAAGATGCCTGCCAAAGAGGTCGGCTCGAGTACGATCTGCTTCGTGGAGGTGAGGATTATAAGTTCCGCTGGACTCACCACTACCGAAGGGAATCCGAGGTGATCGTTCTCTCCGGCACCTTGCGGTCTCGTATCTATGCAAGCCTCGGTCTTCATCTGAAAAGGCGGCTTAAATCCTGGAGTTGGATAGAAAAAGCCAGCGATCGAGCAACTGGTCTCCGTAGCCGGCTCTTTTATCAGGGGTGATTTGTTCGTGATCTATGCTTGTGAGCATCA
>CAYGCR010000186.1:0-1637 GCA_964348415.1 uncultured Ignavibacteria bacterium
CTTCTTGCTCGTGATTTCAACCGCGCTCGGGATCGCCGCCGCGGCCACGGATAATACGCTTTGCGCCCCGGGAGACTATAACGAAGCCAAGGATACCTGGCAATCATAAGATTCCCTCTTTTGACCTGCCTGCCCCAAAACGAACAGGGGAGATTCACGATCTCCCCTGTTTTTTTATGCCTTCTGTTTGCCGTAAACGATCCGCTGACTACTGCCCCCCGACTCGTCCCACGATTCGGAAGAACTTCCTCTTTCCCAATCTGACCAGCTTCTTGCCTGCCACCTTTACCCTCAGGTCTTCGTCTCTGATCCTTTCGTCATCTATGTATAGTCCACCCTGCTTTATCAACCTCTTTACCTGGCTGGTCGAGCTGACACAGCCAGCCTCCTTCAGATAATGCCCGATCCATATCTCCGCCTCTTCGTACTCGACATGCTTTTCTGGTATCTCCTCCGGCAGCTCCTTCTTGGAGAAGACCCTCTCGAACTCCTGGCAGGCTCTGTCGGCTTCCTCCTGGGTGTAATAGATCCTCACGATCTCCTTTCCAAGTCTTTTCTTCAGTATCATGGGATTGGTCTTATTCTGGCCCAATTCATCCTTGATCCGGGCCAGTTCGTCTGCCCCCACATCAGTTACCAGCTCGAAGTAGGTGTAAATCTGCTCATCCGGGATGGACATGATCTTGCCAAATATCTCTCCCGGCGGCTCGGCTACCCCGATATAGTTGCCGCTGGATTTGGCCATCCTCTCCTGTCCGTCGGTTCCCACCAGAACCGGCATGGTTAATGCCACCTGAGGTTTTTGCCCGTATACCTGCTGAATTTGTCTGCCTGCCAGAAGATTGAATTTCTGCTCTGTCCCCCCTATCTCGACGTCTGCGTTGATCATAACTGAATCATAGCCTTGCATCAGAGGGTAGAAGAGTTCGTGGATGCTTATGGGGGTTTGCTCTTTGTATCTTTTGAAGAAATCATCCCGCTCCAGCATGCGTGCTACGGTGAAGTTTGAAGCCAGATGCATTATCTGCTGGAAGCTCATCT
This sequence comes from uncultured Ignavibacteria bacterium, assembly GCA_964348415.1. Classification (GTDB taxonomy): domain Bacteria; phylum Zixibacteria; class MSB-5A5; order MSB-5A5; family SM1-73; genus SM23-73-3. Next base: position 1,042 of record CAYGCR010000186.1, read on the forward strand.
TACTGAACCATTCGCCATTGCGGTGTGTCTCGGTCTTGCCCTTGTCTACCACCTTGAAGAACTGCTCCTGGTAGGTCCGTGCATTCTTCTCTATCTCCTCCGGAGTCAACTGGGGGCGAGTTTCCGACCGTCCGGAAGGATCGCCCACCATCCCGGTGTAATCGCCTATGATTAAAACCACCTGATGCCCCAGCTCTTGAAATTGCCTCAGTTTTCTCAGGCATACCGTATGTCCCAGATGGATGTCCGGGGCGGTGGGATCAAAGCCTTGCTTTATTCTTAAAGGTCTGTTCTCCCGGATGGACTCTTCCAGCTTCAAGATCAACTCATCTTCCGGTATGATCTCGACCGTGCCTCTTCTGATCACTTTCAATTGTTCCTGAACACTCAGCATTCATCCTCCAGACAGCTTACCATTCGCGTCTAAGCGTTATCACTTCGCGCAAAAATCAGCTGACGCATTATAAATGCGCCAAGACCCAAAATCAAGTTAATTTTCGGCGCTTTCGGAAACCGATTTAGTAAAGATAGTGTCTCTCCTGACCGAAGTCTGAACTGGAAAAACAAAAGCCCCCCGCAGTTTTCGGGGGGCTTTT
>CAYGCR010000187.1:0-1562 GCA_964348415.1 uncultured Ignavibacteria bacterium
CCGCATCCTTCGACAGGCTCAGGATGCTACGATGCCCCCAAATCCGAACGCACCCTTTATTCTTCTCCAGGTAACTTGCCACCCGTAACTTGGTATCGTCGCTGGAGAAGCAGATACTTGAGGCTGTGGCTTCTTCCAAACCGCCTTCCTGTATAGTGATATTAGGGCTGTTGTTGACCAGCTTTTTCATCTGCGAAACCGCCAGGGGACTGCACAGGCGTATGCCCTCAAAAAGGGACTCGAGATGACTATGTATATCGGAACTGTCGCCAACAAAATCAACAAGGCCGATCTTGAAGGCTTCCTCAGCCTTGATCAGTTTGCCGGTGAAGAACAACTCTTTAGCTCGGGCCAGTCCTATTCGTCTGGGCAGCCTATGGCTTCCGCCCCAACCTGCAACAAGTCCCAGCCTGGCTTCCGGTTGGCCAAGCATTGAATTGCGTGAGGCGACAATCAGGTCACAGGCAAGGGCAAGCTCAAGCCCGCCGCCTAGGACATATCCCTCCACGCTGGCAATCACCGGTATGGGGAGGGACTCAAGCTGATTAAAAACAACATGCCCGTGTCGAACCCAAGGGATGATTGTCTCCGCATCGAGCGTTCTGAGAGCGTTTATGTTCGCTCCCACAATGAAGTACCTTTCGGAATTGCTTTGAACTACAAGTGCTCTCAGATCACGCATCCTGGATTCGACCTCTTCCAGCTTTGCTGCGAACTCATCGAGCGTGTGGTGGTCCAACGTGGCCGGCTTGCCCGGCTGATCACAGGCGAATGTGAGGTAGCCGATGTCGCCTCTCTCTTCGAGGAAAATATGGGTCTGCATCGCTCCCTTCCTTAGCTAAAGAGTCTGTCATCCATATTTTTCAGGTCGTCAGGCTTAATCGGAGAAAATTCCATCTGCGACAGAATGTGATTATCCAGATCAACACCCGGAGCTATCTCTTTGAGCACCAGACCATCTCTGGTAAGCTCGAAGACAGCCCGTTCTGTCACGTATAGAACTCTTTGCCCCGTCGTTTTTGAATAAGCTCCACTGAAGGTTATCTGGTCTACCTGGTTTACGAACTTCTTGATACTTCCCTCTTTAACGATCTTAATCGCGCCGTTACCCACCTCGCATCGCAAACCCTTTGTCGTGAATGTTCCACAGAAGACTACCTTTTTGGCGTTCTGCGAGATGTTGATAAAACCACCGCATCCCGCCAGCAAATCTCCCACCTTGCTGGCGTTAACACTCCCAGCGCCATCTACCTGGGCCATACCGAGAAAGGCCAGGTCGAGACCGCCGCCGTCGTAGAAATTGAACTGAGAGTCTTCTTCGATGATAGCTTCCGGGTTGTAGGACACTCCGAATATCACCCCGCCGGCAGGCATCCCGCCGACGATACCCTGTTCTACGGTAAAAGTCAGATCGTTGATGATGCCTTCCTCGGTGGCCACCGAAGCTATGCCGTCAGGCATACCATAGCCCAGATTAACTACGGCCCCCTTAAAAAGCTCTTTGGCGGCTCTGCGGGCGATTACTTTCCTGATTCCCAACGGCAGTGGGTCAAGTCCTTCCA